>DATLBC010000077.1:0-54972 GCA_035527095.1 Ilumatobacteraceae bacterium
AAGACCAGCAGCGCGCCGACGTCGTCGCAGCGCCGCCGCAGGTTGGCGATGAAGTCGACGGTGCCGGGGATGCAACCGGCCGAACCCTGCAACGGTTCGACGAGCGCCGCCGCGATCGATTCACCGTGTTCCGCGAAGACGGCGTCGACGGCGTCGACGTCGTTGTAGGTCGACACGATCCAGTCGTGCGGGACGTTGACGTGTCGGTCACCAGCGAAGGTGATCACGCCGCCGTGGTATCCGCCGTCGAACACGAGCACCCGCCCACGGCCGGTGTGGTTCGTCACCAGGGCGAGTGCCATCAGGTTCGCTTCGGTGCCGGAGTTGGTGAAGCGCACCTGCTCGATCGATGCGAACCGTCCGGCGATCAACTCGGCGAGCCGAACCTCGTTCGGATGGACGGCGCCGAGTGCCCAGCCACCGTCGACCGCTGCGTGTGCTGCGGCGCGAACCGGTTCGGGTGAGTGGCCGAGCAGGCCGGCGGTGTAGTTGCCGAGCAGGTCGACGTAGTGGTGGCCGTCGACGTCGACGAGATGCCTGCCGTACGCCGACGCCACCCGGAACGGAAATGGATCGAAGTGCAGTACCGATCGCGTGTTGCCGCCGGGCAGCACGTCGGCGGCGCGCCGTGCCCATGACGCACTTGTCGGGTTGGCGTCGACATAGCGCTGCCGAGCGTCGATCAGTGCCGAGTCGAGCGTGTCGGTCAGCGATCGATCCGTCGTCGTCATCGCTCCATCATCGTCGGGGCGCTGCCCGCTGTCACCCGCTGGCGAGCCCTTCGCAGTGCACGTGGGCGTCGAGGTGTGTGCGGCCGCGTCGTCGAACCGAGGTCAGGCACGGGTTCGGCGGGAGCCCCAGTGGCCCATCGCGCCGGCGCGCTGGAAACGGGCGGGACGGTCGTCGGGACCCAGGATGTCGGTCGCCAGCCACAGGCGTTTCAGCCACCGGACCCGACCGGTGACGGTGTCGTCGACATATCGGCGGCGGCCGTGCAGTACGTGGTAGTTGTTGACGAACTGGATGTCGCCGGGCCGCAACGACATCTCGACCTGGTTGTCGGCATCGTTGATCAGCGCGTCGTAGGCATCCATCGCCTCGATCTGTCCCTCGGTGAGACGCGGAGCGCCGTCATGTCGTTGCGACGCCTCGATGAAGGGCCGGATGTACCGCACGAAGAGTCGGTCGCCCGTGGGCCCGGCGTGGCGCGTGAACGCCGGAACGGAGTAGAACGGTTGGGCGCCCTCGCGCTGCTCGCCGCGGAAGTCGTATGGCAGCGGCTCGTAGAGCACTGCGGCAAGATCTGGCCGCGTGCGCACCAGTGCGTTGTAGGCGCCGACGGCGTTGGCGACCAGGCTCTCACCGCCGCTGACACCGCTGTGGATGCACAGCAGCCCGACGAGGTCGGAACCGTCGCTGTGGAAACCGAGCGGATGCCCACCGATCTCGTTGCCGCGTGCGGTCGGATCGTCGGGCGCCTTGCCCTGATCCTTCACGTCGCCGAGCAGGTGACCCTTCGCGTTCTGCGGCCACGGCTCGCCCAGGTGCCTGCCGATGCCCCAGTGGATCCACGAGGCATCCTCGGCGCCGAGTCGGTCGACATCGAGTGCGGCGATGCGGGCGAACCCTCGTCCGTTCACCAACTCCGCCGCGACCGTCGCCAAGCGCGGCCCGAGGGTGGGGAGAGGAAAGTCGTCGGCGGTGACGTCGAGCACTTCGTCGGTCGTCGAACGGGCCAGCGTCAGGGCAGCATCGAGTTCGGCGTGGTGGGCGTCGGTGAGTTGCAGCGTCCACTCGTCGGGGTCTCCGATGTGGGCGGCCGTCCAGTTGGCGTGGGTCTCCAGTTCGACCGCGTCACCGAGCGGCGTCTGCATGTCGGTCGTGGTCATCGTGATGCTCCTGCTGGTGCTGGTTGAGCGCCGCGTATGAGGCGTCCCGGCAGGGCCTCGGTGGCGACGCCATCGTGATAGGTCTCGTGTCCGGCCACGATCGTGTGGCGCCAGCCGTCGGCGCGTTGCAGCAGACGCCGTCCGTTCGCGGGGAGGTCGTGGACGATCTCGGGCTTGTGCAGCCGAAGCTCGTCGAAGTCGACCACGTTGAGATCCGCGCGGTAGCCGGGCGCGATCACTCCGCGGTCGAGCAGCCCGACCGTGCGGGCGGTGTCGCGGCAGTGGCGTTGCACCAGGAAGGGGAGGGGGATCCGGTCGTGGTCGCGGTCGCGTCCCCAATAGGCGAGCAGGGTGGTCGGAAAGCTGCCGTCGCAGATCGTGCCCACGTGGGCGCCACCATCCGCGAGGCCGGGAACGGTGTGCGGGTGCACCAGCATCTCGTGGCAACCGTCGAGACTCCCGTCGACGTAGTTGAGGAACGGCAGGTACAGCAGGCCGTGGCCGTCGTCCGCGAGCATCGCATCGAGTGCGACCTCTTCGCCGCTGCGACCCGAACGGGTCGCGACCGCCTGGACCGAGGTGTCGAGTGACGGCTCGTAGTCCGGTTCGTCGGCCATTTCGAACAACAGGTCGAACCGGCCGATCAAGTTCCCGCCGAGCTTGTCGCGTGAGCGCTCAGCGGCAGCCGCGAGGAGACGCTCGCGGAACCCCGAGTCGCGAAGCGCGGCAACTCGTTCGGCCAACGAACGGTCGACGATCTCGCGGTACACCGGGTTGGTGAGGAACGGGTTGAGGGTGCACTCGAGGCCGAGGATCAGGCCGACCGCACGCGGTGCGACCTGGCCGGTCATCACCAGTCCGTCGGCGTTCGCAGCGCTGAGGTGCTCGAGCAAGCCACGGAACGCATCGGGCACCATCGGGTTCCGGGCGATCGAGATCGACATCGGTCGCCCCGAGGTGGCGACCATCTCGCGGAGCATCGCGAACTCGCCGTCGGGGTCGAGGAAGTCGGACACCACCTGCAACACTCCGGTGCCGGTGGCGCCGACGCCCTGGGCGATGCCGATCAGCTCGTCGGGCGCCGCGGTCAGGGTCGGGGTGTAGGCACCGGTCGAGGTCTTGTGGTTGCGGGTTCGGCTCGTGGTGAACCCGAGTGCCCCTGCCTCGATGCCGGCGCGGGCGAGCTCGGCCATCGCAGCGATGTCGTCGGGTGTGGCGTCCTCGTGGTTGGCGCCGCGCTCTCCCATCACGTTGAGGCGTAGCGCGCCGTGCGGCACCTGCATCGCGACATCGATGTCGTGGGGGATCGAGTCGACGGCGTCGAGGAACTCGCCGAACGAATTCCAGTTCCAACGCAACCCTTCGTGCAACGCGGCGCCTGGGATGTCCTCCACGCCCTCCATCAACTCGATCAGCTTGTCGTGGTCGGCGTCGTGCACCGGAGCAAATCCGACCCCGCAGTTGCCGGTGACGACGGTGGTCACGCCGTGCCATGACGACGGCTGCAACCGTTCGTCCCAGGTGGCCTGACCGTCGTAGTGCGAGTGGATGTCGACGATGCCCGGAATGACGAGCGCGCCGGCGGCGTCGATCCGACGATCGGCGCTGCCGACGACCGTTCCCACCTCGGCGATCACGCCGTCGACGATCGCCACGTCGGCGGTGCGGGCATCGGCGCCGGTGCCGTCGATGACGGAACCGCCCCGGATGATCAGGTCGTAGTCAGCCATACGCAAGTCTCGCGCCCTGCGAGACGATGCCGAGACCCGGAGCCAACCGGCCCCGTAACCATCGTGTACGCCGTCCGTCGCCAGTCCATATGATCGGCTCGTGGTGCACCCTCGGGGCTTCTCCGGCCCGACCGGTTTCGAAGGCGCGGGGATGGAGTCCGAGGACGATCACGGCGCTGCGCCGGTGGGCGGTCCGTCCGACGATCCCAGCCTCGGTGTTCATCGGCGGGCGAGCCGGCGTTGGTGGCACCGCCACCTGAACTCCGAAGAACGCCAGCGGGTGATGGCAGAACTCGCCATCAAACGCCAGGACCACTGGGCGTACCGGTTCACGATCATGATCACGTTGTCGGTGATCGTCGCGGTCATGGGACTGTCGGCGAACTCGGCCGCGGTGGTCATCGGGGCGATGCTCCTCGCTCCGTTGATGCAGCCGGTGTTGGGGGCCGCGGCGTGCATCGCGATGGCCTTGTTCCGCAAGTCACTGCGGTCGCTCGCCGTGGTGGTGCTCGCCACGTTGTGGGCGGTCGTGCTGTCGTACGTGCTCGCCGCGCTGTTCGTCAACGGTGAGCTCCCCAACGAGGTGACCAGTCGAACCGCACCGGACATACGTGACCTCGTGGTGGCGCTCGCAGCAGGAACTGCGGGGGCCTACGCCACCGTGCGAAAGGACGCGTCTGCGTCGCTTCCCGGCGTGGCGGTGGCTGTCGCGCTCGTGCCGCCGCTCGGAGCGGTCGGCATCTCACTCGAGGCCGGCAATGCGACGTTCGCGTGGGGAGCGATGTTGCTCTACACCACGAACCTGTTCGCCATCGTGCTCGCTGGCGTGGTGGTGTTCGTGGTCACCGGATTCGTTCCGCCCCGTCGACTGGCGTCGACATTCCGGCGGACCGCCGTGGTCGCTGCGGTCGTGGGTGTGGTCGTCGTTGCGATCGCATTGCCGCTGTACAGCGCGTCGACGGCGGCGGTCGAGCGCTCGCAGCGTGAGGTCGATGCGCTCGAGATCGTGTCGGACTGGCTCGGCCCGACCGACCGGCGTTCGGCGCCGACGGTGACCTTCGACGATCAGCGCATCACCGTGACCGTACGAAGCTTCGACACGCCGCCCGACCCCGATCCTTTGGTTGCGGCGCTGCTGACGAGTTTCGGCGCCGATCGGGTCGTGTCGATCGAGTGGGATCGCGTCGATCAGGCGACGACGACGACCTCGGAGGTACCGACGACCACGATCGTGTCCGACGAGGAGCGCCTCTTCGCCTCGGTCCAGTCCATCGTCGATCGCTGGCTGGCGGACTTGGGCGCCGATGCGGGCGGCCGCCGAGACGCGCTGTCGATCAGCGACAACCTGATCCGCCTCGACGCGAGCGGCACGATCGACGCGCCGTCGATCGAGTCGCTCACGACGCTCCTCGACGCCGAGCTCGATCGGACCCTCGAGGTACAGATGACCTGGCTGAAGCGTGAGAGCGTGTCCGGTCAGGCGCCGACGCCGACGCCCGATGAGCTTCTCGCCGAACGCATCGGCGTGCTTGCACGGGACTGGGCGGCCACGGAGGGGGTGTCGGTGTTGTCGACGACCTTCGACGGCATCGACGCGGTCATCGAAGTCGCCGGACCGATCGAGCCGGATGCCACGGCGCTCGTGACGAGCATCACCGAACTCCTCGATGCCGACGACCGTGTGACGGTGTTGTTCTTCCAGCGTCGCGACATCACCACCACCACGACCACGTCGACGACGATCCCGAGCTGACGTACCGCCGGTGCCGCGATCGGCTCCCGGTTCAGGGCGATGGGGGTGCAGGGGGATCGGAAGCCGGATGCTCCCATCGGTGAAGAGCTCATCGCCGAGTCCGGCCACACCGACGCCGAGTTGCAGACGCGGGTCGACAACGATCGGGCGATCTCGTTGTATCGCTCGGCGGGATGGCAACTCACCGACCGGTTGATCCACAACGCACACCACGGCATCGAGTACGACGAACACGTGCTGGTCAAACACCTCGACGATCGCGTCGATGTTCAGTCGAGTTCGAGCCCGGCGAGTGATCCGTCGGCGCGCCAGTCCTCGAGCACCTTGATGAACGCCACCGAGCCGGCACCGTAGCTGCCGTTCTTCACGCTGCGCTCGGCGGGTTTGCCTTCGTTGTTGTAGTAACCGGGCGTACACGATTCGAGGAACTGCTGGTTCATCTGCGACAGGCTCACGATCGTGTCCACCCATGCGGCCTCGGCATCGGCGTCGGCCTCGATGACCGTCACTTCGCGATCGCGCGCCTCGGCGAGGATGTAGGCGAGGTGCTTGCTCTGCTCGTTGAGCATGTGCGGGAAGTTCACCGTGAAGCCGGACTGGGTGAGGCTGAAGATGAAGCAGTTCGGAAAGCCGCGGCTGTGCATCCCGTGCAGCGTCGATGCGCCGTCGTGCCACTTCTCCGTGAGCGTGATGCCGTCACGACCGTAGAGCTCGTAGCCGGCACGGCGCGCGTAGTCGGTGCCGACCTCGAAGCCGGTCGCATAGATCAGGCAGTCGACCTCGAACTCCTCGTCGACCAGTGCCCCGGTCGCATCGTGGCGTTCGACCACCACACCGCTGGGTGTGATGCGCTTGACGCCTCGGCCTTCGGTGTCGACCAGGTGCACATTGGGCCGGTTGAACGTGTCGAGGTACTCGTCGTGGAAGCACGGTCGCTTGCAGAACTGCCGGTAGTACGGCTTCAGCGCTTCGGAGGTGTTCGGATCGTTCACGATCGTCTCGACACGCGACCGGATCTGCTCCATCTTCTCGAAGTCGGCCAGCTCCATGGTGGCGGCCAAGCCCTCGGGAGTCATGTCGCCCTCACCTCGTTGCAGGCGGATCAGGAGGTTGCCGATGATGTCCGTCCAGCCGTCGTCGACGAGGTCTTCGGCTTCCGGGATGCCGGACACCAAGTTGTTGAAGTTGTCCATCCGCCTCGCTTGCCAGCCCGGCTCGAGGCCGGCCACCCATTCGGGATCGGTGGGACGGTTGTCGCGCACGTCGATCGACGACGGCGTGCGCTGGAAGACGAACAACTCCTTGGCGCCTTCGCCGAGGTGCGGGACGCACTGCACCGCGGTGGCGCCGGTGCCGATGATGCCGACTCGCTTGTCGGCGAGCTGATCGAGTCCGCCGTTGGAGTCGCCCCCTGTGTAGTCGTAGTCCCATCGACTCGTGTGGAACGTGTGACCCTCGAAGGTGGTGATGCCGTCGATTCCCGGGAGCTTCGGGCGGTGCAATGGCCCGCTGGCCATGACGATGTAGCGGGCACGCATCGCATCGCCGCGGTTGGTCGTGACCATCCATCGACGGTCCGCGTCGTCCCACCGCATGCCGGTCACTTCGGTCTGGAAGCAGGCGTTGCGATACAGGTCGAAGTGTTCGCCGATCGCCTGGCTGTGAGCGAGGATCTCGGCGGCCTGGGAGTACTTCTCCTTCGGCATGTACCCGATCTCCTCCAGCAGCGGGAGGTAGACGTACGACTCGACGTCGCAGGCGGCGCCGGGATATCGGTTCCAGTACCAGGTGCCGCCGAAATCGCCGCCCTTCTCGACCACGCGGATGTCGTCGATGCCGGCTTCTCGGAGCCGAGCGCCTGCAAGCAGTCCGCCGAAACCCCCGCCGATGATCAGCACCTCGACCTCGTCCGTCAGCGGTTCGCGTTCGATCGCGGAGACGTATGGGTCGTGGACGTACCGCTCGAACTCGCCGGCGACTTCGATGTACTGCTCGTTACCGACGTCGCGTAGGCGCTTGTCGCGTTCCTCGCGGTACTTCTCGCGCAGTGCATCCGGGTCGAACGTCGTGGTTCCCATCGAGATGTTGTACCCAACCACGACCGCTGGCAGCGACGCGGACAGGCCGTCAGGTTTCGATCTTGGCGAATCGTTCGATGTCGCCGCGGTGGCCAGCGACCACGATCAGGTCGTGTTCGCCGAGCACCGTGGCGCTCTCGGCGTACGTGAAGGCCTGGCCCTCGGGCTTGATGCACACGACCGTCACCTTGTACGTGGCGCGCAGGTCCGTGTCGCCGAGCTTCTTGCCGGCGAGGTTGCGTGGCACCTGGGTCTCGATCAGTACGAAGTCGTCGTCGAGAGCGAAGTATTCGATCAGGGCCCCGGTGACGAGACGTGCAACCCGGCTACCCATCTCGGCTTCAGGGAACACCACGTGGTGAGCGCCGACGCGCTGCAGGATGCGGCCATGCGACTCGGTCAACGCCTTGGCCCAGATGTTGGGAACCCCGATGTCGACGAGCGCTCCCGTGGTGAGCACGCTCGCTTCGACGTCGGCGCCGATGGCGACCACCGCGGTGACGGCGTCGGCGACGCCGAGTTGCCGCAGGGTCTTCTCGTTCGTGGTGTCCGCCTGGGCGACGTGGGTGAGGAAGTCGGCGTGCTGTTGTACGCGGTCTTCGTCCGCGTCGAGTCCCAGTACCTCGTGGCCCATCTCGATCAGTGTCGACGCGAGCGCCGACCCGAACCGGCCCAAGCCGATGACGACGATCTCGCCTCGGTGCTCGACCTGTGGGCGCAGTCCGCCCAACATCGTGTGAAGAATCTTGTCAGCCAATGATCGGTCGCTCCTCGGGATAACGATAGGCAGGAATTCGTTCGCGTAGGGCGAGGGCGGTCACGAAGGTCACGGGGCCGACACGCCCGGCGAGCATCACCACCACCAGCAGGAGATGGCCGGACGCACCGATGCTGCCGGTGACGCCCGTCGAGAGACCGACGGTGCCGAACGCAGAAGTGATCTCGAAGAGTGCCGGTGTGAGTGAGAGGTCCTCGACGCTCATCAGGACCAGCGTTGCGCCGACGACGAGGCCAATGGCGAGCAGTGCGACCGTGAGCGCTTGGCGGATCAGATTCGCCGGCAGGCGACGATTGAACACGTTCATGTCGGTGTTGCCGCGGACCTCCGACCACAGCACGAACCCCAGTACGGCGAAGGTCGTCACCTTGATGCCGCCAGCGGTCGAGGCCGGACCGGCGCCGATGAACATCAGGGTGGTGATCACGAGCAGGGTCGGCTCGTTCATGCCGCCGATGTCGACGGTGTTGAAGCCAGCAGTTCTCGGCGTGACGCCTTGGAACCAGCCGGCGAGGACCTTGTCGAACGTGTCGAGCGGGCCGAGCGTGGCGGGGTTCGTCCACTCGAACGTCATCACCACGAGCGGCCCGAACACGAGCAGGGCGGCGGTGACGAGGAGGGTGATCTTGGTGTGCAGCGTCCAGTGGGCCCGGCGGACGGTGGAGCGTCGTTGAGTGGAGCGTCGCCAGAACTCCACCAGAATCGGGAATCCGAGCCCGCCGATGATGAAGCCCGCCGACACGCTGAGCACGACCACGGGGTCGGTGACGAAGCGGGCGAGGTTGTCCGGGTACAACGAGATCCCGGCGTTGTTGAACGACGCGATCGAGTGGAAGACGCCCGAGTACGCCGAGGCGATCGGGCCGTCCTCGTAGCCCTCTTGCCAGAATCGAAGGAAGAGCACGATCGCCAGGGTGGCCTCGACGGCCAGTGTGATCTTCGCGATCGCGAGGATCAGTCGGCGCAGATCGCCCATGTCGACGGCGCCGATTTCGGCCTGCGCGAGCATGCGTTGGCGCAGGCCGACTCGGTGTGACGCGACGATCGCGAGCACCGAACCGATCGTCATGATGCCGAAGCCGCCGATCTGGATCAGCATCAGAATCACCAACTCACCGAAGAGCGAGAACCGTGAGATGTCGGTGGAGCCAAGACCGGTCACGGTCGCCGCAGAGGTCGAGGTGAACAGCGTGTCCTCCAGGCCGATGTGGCCGGGACCGTCGGCGGAGATCGGCAGCCAGAGCAACGCCGTGCCGAACAGGATGAAGGCGCTGAACGCACCGACCACCAACTGTGCGGGGTTTCTGATCTCAGCGAGCAGTCCGCCGCGTGGCACCGAACGAGCATAGAAGGCGGCATCCTGTGGCCATGTTTCTCGGAGAAGATCTGTTGGCGTGGCTGACGCTGGCGTTCGGTGCGGCGTTGTTCGTCGGGAATTTCCTGGCGATCGTCAAGCCGCCTGCGAAGCAGCTCGACGAGGCGAATCTCGAACGTGCGCCCGTCGTGCGTAGCGTCGTCTACGCAGGCATCGGTCTGGTCGCAGCGGTCTGGGCGTTGGCGTCGCTGATCAGCGGCTGACGCGAGGTTCAGCTGTTGCTGTAGATCGAAACGGTGAGCTGATCGGAGTTCGCGTCGCCGTAGTAGAGCACGCCCACCGTCCACTGGTCGTTGCGGTACACGTTGTTGACGGTGCCATCCGACGTGAACGTCGATTCCTCCTCGAGGCCCGCCGATTCGAGCGCACTGCCGTACGAGTCGACGAAGTTGACGCTGTCGACGCTGCCGGTGACCGTGATCGCCTGCTCGGTGGCGGACCCGATGACCGTGGCACTGCTGATCGCCAGGCCGTCGGGCTCGGGGATGTCAGCGGGCCACTCCTCCGGCAATTCGCTGGTCGAGCCGGAGCTGAAGCTGCCGTCCTCGCTCTCGACGACGAACTCGCCGGTGTCGGCGTCGGCGTTGCCGGTCACGACCGAGCCGTCGGCATCGGTGATGACGAAGTTTCCGTCTTCGTCGATCGACATGCCGCCCTCCTCGGTCTGCACCGAGAAGCCGCCGTCACCGTCGAGGTCGAGGTCGACGTCGCCGCCGCCCTGCGACTCGATCAGTTTCTCGATACCGGTCTCGGAGGCGTTGCCGCAGGAACTGGATGCGATGGCGAACCCGGCCGCCGAAAGCATGATGACCACGCGTTTGGAGTTGCGTCCCATGTCCCGCACAGTACGACCGCCGACGATCCGGTGCGAGCGATTCCTCGACCCGCTCGTCGGGCGCCACAGCCGCGGAGGTCGAACGGATCCGCCGGGGGTTGGCAGTTGTCCCTAGGCTCGCGCGGGTGCCGACCGCTGTGAGTTCGACCCGTTGAGGTCGACTCATCCGGGCGCGACCCAGCGGTACCGGATCTCCGATCGGTGGCCGTTCGATCCCGTCCGGGTTGGCCTCTACTACGGCTGGGTCGTGGTGGTGGTCGGCACGATCGGCATGGTGGCGTCCGTGCCCGGTCAGACGGCCGGCGTCAGTGTGTTCACCGACGAGCTCACCGCCGCCACCGGTCTGACGCGGCTGCAGCTGTCGATTGCGTACTTGATCGGCACGGGTTCGAGCGGTTTACTGCTTCCTCGAGGTGGTCGAGCGATCGATCGGTACGGGTCTCGGGTCGTTGCGCTCGTCGCCACCGTTGGTCTTGCCGGCGTGCTGGTCGGATTCAGCTTCGTCGGTCCGATGAACCTCGCGGTCGGGATGGCGGTGATGAGCGTTGGCTTCGGCCTGCTCCGTTTCACCGGTCAGGGTCTGCTCACGCTGTCGTCACGCACCATGGTCGCACAGTGGTTCGATCGTCGACGTGGGTTGGTCACCTCGGTTGCCAACACGTTCGTCAGCTTCTCCTTCGCGGCCAGCCCTGCGCTCCTGCTGGCGCTGATCGACTTCGGGGGATTCCGCTCGGCCTGGCGGCTGCTCGCCGTCGGGCTCGTGCTCGCCGTCGGGTCCGTGGTGTTGTTGCTGTATCGGGAGAGCCCCGAGAGTTCGGGGCTGATGATCGACGGTGGCCTCGCGGAGCCGAGCCACGACGGAGCCCCGCCGCTCATCGGCACGGATGATGACCACACGCGTGGCCAGGCGGTCCGCGACCTCCGGTTCTGGGCGATCACGTTGCCGATCGCTGCCCTGAGCTCGACGGGCACGGCGCTGACCTTTCACATCGTCGACTTCGGGGCAGAGGTCGGACTGACCGATGACGAGGTGGTGCGCATCTTCGTGCCCATCGCCTTCGTCAGCATCCCCGCGACCCTCGTCGCCGGGTGGCTCGTCGATTTCGTCTCCCCGCTCAGGATCGCAGCCGTGATGAGCGTGGCCCAGATCGTGATGTACGCGACCATCGCACGACTCGACACCCCCGTGTTCGCCGTGGTCGCGGTCGTTGCGTGGGGTGTGTCGCAGGGTTGTTTCGCTCCGCTGACCTCCGCCGCGATTCCCCGCTTGTTCGGGCGGCGCCATCTCGGTGAGATCGCCGGAGCGCAGATGAGCGCGCTCGTGATCGGCAGCGCGATCGGGCCGGCCTTCTTCGCGTTCGTGCAGTCGATCAGTGGGAGCTACGACGCTGCGCTGCGGTTGTCGATGATCGTGCCGGCGACCGGGCTGGTGCTCGTTGTGCTCTCCGAACGGTCCCGCTAGCGACGATTCAGACGATGTCCGGTGGCGTTGGTCATCCGAATGCGAGGATGTCGTGATGAGTGGTCCCCTGCGCCTGACGTTCGTGCAGTCGGCGAGCAGGGTGGATCAGCTTCCCGAGTCTCCCGCCGAGGTGGCCTTCGTCGGCCGCTCCAATGTCGGGAAGTCGTCGCTGGTCAACGCACTCGCAAATCGCAAACAGCTCGCGCGGGTGTCGAACACGCCTGGGCGCACGCAGTTGATCAACATGTTCGAGGTCGACAGTGCCCGTCCCGACACGGCCACGATGGTCGATCTTCCGGGCTACGGCTTCGCCAAGGCAGCCAAGAACATCACGCGCGACTGGCCCGAGATGATCGAGGGCTACCTGCTCGATCGCGAGAATCTGTCGATGGTGTTCGTGCTCGTCGACGGCGTGATCGGCCCGACGAAGCTCGATGAGCAGATGCTCGACTGGCTCCGTTACAACGGCGTCCCACACACGGTGGTCGCAACGAAGTTCGACAAGGTGAAGTCGTCGAAGCGCGCGACGCGCAAGAAGGAGCTCGCCGCCGGCTGCCAACTCGATCAGGGCGACATCGTCTGGGTCAGCGCGTCGAAGGGCGACGGGATCGACGCGTTGCGTTCCCTCGTGCGGACCTGGGTCGGCTGACTTCGTTAGCGTCGGGCCCATGCCGCTCGTCGAACTGCCGTCCGTCTCGATCACCGGAACGGGGCTCTTCACCCCGCCGGAGTCGATCAGCAATGCAGAGCTCGCGGCGTCGCTGACCGAGGCCGTGCTGAAGTGGAATGCAGGGCACGCCGAGGAGATCGCCAGCGGTGACGCGGTCGAACGTGCGGTGCCCGACGAGGAATTCATCGTGAGAGCGTCAGGGATCGAGCGGCGCTACGTGATGGAGAAGTCGGGTGTGCTCGACCCCGCCCGGATGCGTCCCCGATTGGAGACCCGCAGCGAGGATCAGCTCGGGATCCAGGCCGAGATGTCGATGCCTGCGATCCACGAAGCACTGGCCCAGGCGGGTCGTGATCCGAGCGACGTCGATGCGGTGATCGTCGGATGCTCGAATCTGCAACGCGCCTACCCGGCGGTGGCCATCGAGATCCAAGATGCGCTCGGTGCTCAGGGCTGGGGCTACGACATGAACGTCGCGTGTTCGTCGGCCACGTTCTCGGTACAGGCCGCGGTCGACGCGCTGCGCAATGGCTCGGCCAACTGCGTCGTGGTCGTCAACCCGGAGATCACCTCCGGACACAACAACTTCGAGATGCGCGACTTCCACTTCATCTTCGGCGATGCATGTACGGCCCTGGTGCTCGAACGCACCGCCGACACGTCCGCGCCCCACCACTGGGAGGTGCTTGGCACCAAGCTGGTCACCAAGTTCTCCAACAACATCCGCAACGACTTCGGCTTCCTGAACTCCTCGGAGGTCGTCGAACGTGACCCGCAGGAACTCGTGTTTCGTCAGAACGGCCAGATGGTGTTCCGCGAGGTCTGCCCGATGGTGGCTGAGCACATCAGCGGTCATCTCGCCCAGCTCGACCTGAGCGCGAACGACGTCCGCCGCTTCTGGTTGCATCAGGCGAACCTGAAGATGAACCAGCTGATCGCGAAGGGGGTGCTCGGTCGCCTTCCGACCGACGACGAGGCTCCGGTCATCCTCGACGAGTTCGCCAACACCAGCTCGGCCGGCTCGGTGATCGCCTTTCATCGCCACCGTGACGACCTCGTGTCGGGCGACATCGGTGTGCTCTGTTCGTTCGGCGCGGGCTACTCCGTCGGCAGCGTCATCGTCCGTCGCCGCTGACACCAGGCATTCCCGTTTGCGTCGAGGTCTCGGTGGAGCGTCCCACCGAAACCTCGACGCAAACGTGGGGTTGGCGGTGGGGGTGAGTGCTTCACTGGGTGCCATGACTTTCCGCGTCGGGGTTCAACTTCATCCGCAGGCCACCTCGTACATGGAGATTCGCGATGCGTGGCGGCGCGCGGAGTCGTTGGGCGTCGACTCGATCTGGACGTGGGACCACTTCTTCCCGTTGTACGGAGAACCCGACGCAGGCCATTTCGAGGGGTGGACGATTCTCGCGGCGATGGCCGCCGACACCGAGCGGGCCAAGTTGGGAATGCTCGTGACGTGCAACAGCTACCGCAACCCGGAACTGCTCGCGGATATGGCGCGCACCGCCGATCACGTGTCAGGAGGCCGGATGTACCTCGGTATCGGCGCCGGGTGGTTCGAGCGCGACTACACCGAGTACGGCTACGAGTTCGGCACAGCGATCAGTCGACTGCACAAGCTCCGAAACGACCTGCCCCGTCTGAAGGAACGTCTCGCCAAGTTGAACCCCGCTCCGGTCGGCTCGCTGCCGATCCTCGTGGGCGGCTCGGGCGAGAAGGTCACGCTGAAACTGACCGCCGAGCATGCCGATGCGTGGAACTCGTTCGGTCCTCCGGAGACGTTCGCTCACAAGAACGCGGTGCTCGATCGGTGGTGTGACGAGATCGGTCGCGAGCGATCCGAGATCGAACGCACCGTGTTGATCTCCGTCGAGGACGTGTCGATCGCCGATGAGTACCTCGAAGCCGGCGCGACGCACCTGATCGTGATGACTGGTCATCCCTTCGATCTCGCCCCGATCGAAACGCTGATGGCGCGTCGCGACGCCTGAACGGTCGATCGGGACCGCAGGGCTGGGCCGCGTCAGCGCGGAGCGTTGGCGCTGATGAAGTCGTCGATCACCTGATCGGCGGCGTCGTTGTCGAAGACGATGCTCGACATGAACCGCATGAACAAGAAACTGCCGACGATCGATGCCAGGCTGCGCTCGGCATCGACGGAGGGTCGAAGTTCACCCGACGAGATCGCCGTGGCGACGATTCGTGCGAAGACCTCGGCGAACTCGGTGAGGAACTCGTCGCGCACTGTGACGACCTCGGGGTCGTGGAGCGCCCGCTGCATCATGGTGGCGATCATGGTTGCCCGCTGATCGTCGGCGAGATCGGTGATGAGCGGAGCCAGCACCGTTCGTAGGTCGGCGCGTAACGCACCCGTGAGATCCTCGATGGCCGGCTTGTGATTACGGATCGAGTCGATCGCGGTTCGGAGCAGGTCTTCGCGCGAGGTCCAATGGTTGTACACGGTGCTGCGACTGACGTTGGCGGCGGCCGCCACGTTGGCGTGGGTGACGGCTCCTGGACCATCGTTCATCATCAGCGACGCCGCCGCATCGATGACCGCCGCCCGCGTGCGTTCGACACGGGGGTCCTCGTGTCGTGATGCGTTGCTCGGCATGATCGTTCGCTGTTCGTTCGTGGTTCGGCCGGTGTGTCGTTGGACACGTCTCCGATATTTGCTTGCGAACACCAAGTCTATTGGACAGAATGTCCAACAATGACCATCACGTCGACTCCCCCCATCGACGCCACCGACTCCGACTCGGACGCGCCACCGCCACCATCGCCCTCTGCGTGGGGCCGTCTCGGCAGCTTCGGTTTCCGTCGCCGCTGGTTCGTGCTCGGAGCGTGGATCACCGCGCTCGTCACCGTCTTCGTGCTCGTCGGCGTCGTCGGCGCGTCGAGTGACAGCTCGTTCTCGATCCCCGACTCCGAGTCGAAGAGCGGATTCGACACCCTCGACGAGTACTTCGGCGGCGCCGGCAGTGGCCGATCGGGAACGATCATCTTCCGCGCCGAGCAAGGTGTCGACGATCCTGAAGTGGTCGCGGCCATGACCGAACTCTTCGACGAGGTCGCGGCCGTCGAGGGCGTCACGTTGACCAGTCCGTTCACTCCCGCCGGGGCGGCGTTGGGCCTGACCGCGACCGAGGGCCCCCTCGCCGGGCAGGTCGCTTATGCACAGGTCGATCTCTCCGCCAACCTCAGTGAGACCCAGACCGGTGAGATCGGTGCCGAGATCGCCGACCTGAAACCGACCGACATCGAGGGCCTCCAGGTCGAGGTCGGTGGCCAGGCGCTCGGCGAGTTCGAGCCGCCGGAGTCCGAACTGATCGGCCTCGGCTTCGCCATCATCATCCTGATCCTGTCGTTCGGTTCCGTGTTGGCGATGGGCCTGCCGATCGGCGTGGCGCTGTTCGGCGTCGGTATCGGTGCCGCTCTGATCACGTTGCTGTCCAACGTCATCTCGGTGCCCGACTTCGCGGTGACGTTGGGCGCGATGATCGGCATCGGCGTCGGCATCGACTACGCCCTCTTCATCGTCACCCGCTACCGCGAAGGACTGAAGGCGGGTCTCGATCCCGAGCAGGCGACCGTCGTGGCGCTCGACACCGCCGGGCGTGCCGTCGTGTTCGCCGGATTCACGGTCGTGATCTCGCTGCTCGGCATGTTCATCATGGGCCTGGCCTTCATCAACGGCCTTGCGACCGGCGCTGCGATCACCGTGCTCGTCACGATGATTGCCTCGATCACCCTGCTGCCCGCACTGCTCGGCTTCGCCCAGCGAAAGGTCGAAGTCACGCGCTGGCGCGGCGTCATCGCCGCCGGACTGGTCGCACTGACACTGGTCGGCGTCGGTCTCAGCATCCAACCGCTGCTCGTCGGACTTCCGCTCGCGATCATCGTGATGCTCGCCTCGTTCGCCATCGCGCCGCTGCGCAAGGAGTTGCCGCCGCGCAAGGAGAAGCCGCTGCGTCAGACCTGGGCGTACAAGTGGAGCCGGTTCGTGCAGCACCGTCCGTGGCCGATCGCGATCGCGACCACGGTCTTCCTGCTGCTGTTGGCGCTTCCCGTCCTGGGGCTGCGTCTGGGCTTCTCCGACGAGAGCAATTTCGCCGAGGGCACCACGACACGCGAGGCGTACGACCTCACCAGCGAAGCGTTCGGGCCCGGCACCAATGGCCCATTGCTGTTGACCGCCGAGGTGTCGTCGCCTGAGGACTTCCGGGTGGTTGCCGAGCTGTCGACCACGTTGCAGGCGACCGAAGGCGTCGCCGACGTCGTTGGTCCGATCCCGAACACCGGCGATCCGGCGACCGCCGAAGCCGCGATCATCCGGTTGACCCCCACAACCGGCCCGCAGGACGAGGCCACTGCCGATCTGGTGAACTCGCTCCGCGATGACGTCGTCCCGTCGGTCACCGGCGGCACCGAGGTGGTCGTCAATGTCTCGGGGGCTGTGGCGGCGAACATCGACTTCAGTTCGTATCTGGCGAAGCGGATACCGATCTTCTTCGTCGCGGTGCTCTCGCTGTCGTTCCTGCTGTTGATGATGGTGTTCCGCTCGGTCCTGGTGCCGCTCAAGGCGGTCATCATGAACATGCTGTCGATCGGCGGCGCCTACGGCATCGTGGTCGCCGTCTTCGGCTGGGGTTGGGGCGCATCGGTCTTCAACACCGCTGGCGGGCCGATCGAGCCGTTCCTGCCGATGATGATGTTCGCCATCGTGTTCGGTCTGTCGATGGACTACGAGGTCTTCCTGCTGTCACGTGTCAAGGAGGAGTTCGATCGAACGGGCGACCCGAAGGGCTCGGTGGCCGACGGTCTCGCCGCGACTGCCCGCGTGATCACCGCTGCCGCGGCGATCATGATCGTGGTGTTCGCGGGTTTCGTGCTCGAGGACAACCGCATCATCAAGATGTTCGGCCTCGGCCTCGCTTCGGCGGTCTTCCTCGATGCGACGTTCGTCCGCATGCTGTTGGTGCCCGCCACGATGGAGTTGCTCGGTGCCAGGAACTGGTGGTTGCCGAAGTGGCTCGATCGCATCCTGCCGACCCTCAACGTCGAAGGCGGCACGCACACCAGCGCCATCGCTCTCGCCCACGAGGAAGAGGAGCGCGAGAAGGCCGAGCGCGATCAGCAACTCGTCGACGCGTGAGTTCTGCAGGGTCAGACCCGTGTCGTCATCGCAGTTCTTTCCGAATCGGGAACGGTCGGAGAACGAACGCGGATCGGTGCCCTGTCACGCGATGAAGTCCCTACGTTTGACGCCATGAGTTGGATTCGACGCAATCTCAAGATCGTGCTGCCGGTGGCGGCGGTGGCCCTCGTGGGAGTTGCCGTCCTCGCGTTCGGTGTCTTCGGCGTCCACACGCTCTTCATCGACGACAAGGTCGACGAAGCGGGCCCGGTCTTCGACTCTGGCACCACGGCGAGCGATGTCGCCGCCGACGAACCGGCAACGACCGACGTCCCGTTGTCGACCGAGGCGACCGAGGTGCAGGAAACGAGCGACGAAGCCCCTGCTGCCCCGCCCGTCGCGACGGTCCCCCCGGTCACCGCGCCGCCGACTCCGCAGATCGTCACGATCGCCGACGGCTCGTTCATCCCCCGCGGTCGGTACAGCGGCGAGGGCGACGCGCTGGTGTTGAACGACGGCAGCGCTCAGCGGTTCCTTCGCTTCGAGAACTTCTCGACCGACAACGGGCCAGACCTGCGCGTGTACCTGTCGGCGTCGGACGCCAACGGTGACAGCGGCGCATTCGACGACGACTTCATCGACCTCGGCGTGCTCAAGGGCAACATCGGCGACCAGAACTACGAGATCCCGCCCGAGGTCGACCTGTCGGTCTACGACACCGTCGTCGTGTGGTGTGTCCGCTTCTCGACCCCGTTCACCGCCGCCGACCTGGTCGCTGCCTAATCCGGCCTAATCCAGCGACGCCGAGGACACCGGGGCCGTCCGGTGGCCTCCGTCTGCAGTCGGCGGTCGTGCAACCTGCTCGGCCTGGTCGGCTCGTCGACTCCTGCGGTGGCGTTCGGTGAGCCTGGTCGTCACGGGAGCACTGTGGATCGGCGCGGTCCTCGGTGTGGCCATCGGGCCGCTCGTGTTCGCCGTGGTCGGTTGCGATCACGGCCATGCTCGTCGGGGCGTCCTTGGTCCTCGCCGCCGTCCAGAGTTGACGGGGGCGACCGCCCGGTCAGACCAGCCCGAGTGCGAGCATCGCCCGCGCCACCCGTTCGAATCCGGCGATGTTCGCCCCGACCACGTAGTTGCCCGGTGCGCCGTACTCGTCGGCGACGGTGAGACACGTCGTGTGGATCGCCGCCATGATCTCGGCGAGGCGCCCTTCGGTGTACTCGAAGCTCCAGGCGTCACGGCTCGCGTTCTGCTGCATCTCCAACGCCGAGGTCGCGACGCCTCCAGCGTTGGCCGCCTTGCCGGGACCGAACGCGACACCGGCGTCGTCGAAGACGTCGACCGCGCGCGCCGTGCACGGCATGTTCGCCCCCTCGACCACTGCGATGCACCCATTCGCGGCCAGCGCGAGTGCGCCCTGTTCGTCGAGTTCGTTCTGGGTCGCGCAGGGCAACGCGAGCTCGCACGGCACGCTCCAGATCGACTCGGTGGAGAAGGCCGCGCTGCATCGTTCGGCGTAGTCGGTGAGACGGCCGCGTTCGATCAGCTTGACCTGCTTGAGGAGCTCGACGTCGATGCCGTCGGGCTGGTGCACGTGGCCGCCCGAATCGGAGCACGCAACGACGACAGCGCCCAGCTGCTGCAGCTTCTCGATCGCAAAGATCGCGACGTTGCCCGATCCGGACACCACGCATCGCCTCCCGTCGAGTGACGCACCGCGTGCCTGCAGCATCTGCTGGGCGAAGAACACGGCGCCGAAGCCGGTGGCCTCGGTTCGCACCAGCGAGCCGCCCCACGTGACGCCCTTGCCCGTGATCACGCCCGACTCGTACCGGTTGGTGATGCGTTTGTACTGGCCGAACATGTAGCCGATCTCTCGCTGGCCGACACCGATGTCGCCAGCGGGCACGTCGGTCAGTTCGCCGATGTGGCGGTAGAGCTCGGTCATGAAGCTCTGACAGAACCGCATGACCTCACCGTCGGAGCGCCCCTTGGGGTCGAAGTCGGCGCCGCCCTTGCCGCCGCCGATCGGTTGTCCGGACAGGGCGTTCTTGAAGACCTGCTCGAAGCCGAGGAACTTGATCACGCCGAGGTCGACCGTTGGTGCGAAACGCAGCCCGCCCTTGTACGGGCCCAGGGCGCTGTTGAACTCGACCCTGAAGCCCCGGTTCACCCGGACCTCGCCGGTGTCGTCCTGCCACGGCACCCGGAAGATCACCTGACGCTCGGGCTCACAGATCCGCTGGATGATCTTGTGTTCCGCGTACTCGGGATGCTTGTCGATCGCGGGCCCGATCGACTCGAGCACCTCTGCGGCTGCTTGGTGGAACTCCGGTTGTGCCGGGTTGGTTCGCACGATGTCGTCGTAGACGGCTGCGAGCGTGTCGTTCGGCATCGGGTCAGTGTGACAAGCGGTGATGCCGATACACCGCATCGGGAACAGATCGGCGCGGTGCGCTCACCAGATCATCCCCGTTTGCGTCGAGATGTCGGTGGGGCGGGCCACCCGTAGCTCGACGCAAACGGGGGTTGATCGCGCTGATGTCAACGGTCGATCGTGCCGAAGCTCATCGCACCAGTCGCCGGGCGGATTGCCTCGATCGGGTCGCGGACGTCATCGATGTAGCCGAGCGCGTACGCGCCGATGCGGTAGCCCATCAGCCGCAACAGGTCGTCGGACAACGCGGCAGCCACCTCGTGGGGCACCGACAGATACTGGTTCTCCTCCTGGCGGAGCCAACCGACGTTGTAGGTGACGTTCAATCCCGTTCGGGTCTCGTCGGAGGTGTTGGCGCCGCCGCCGTGGAAGACCTTGCCGGTGTAGAGCAGGCACGAACCCTTCGTCATCTCGGCAGGGAGCGTCTCGTCGACCGTGTGCTCGAAACTGTCGGGCAGGTGCTGGCTGCCGGGCATCAAGCGTGTCGCGCCGTTGGCCTCGGTGAAGTCGGTGAGCGCCCAGATCGTGTTGCACTGCACGTCGTAGTCGCTCGGGAACTCGAAGAAGTCGAACGCCCACTGGTCACGGTGGATCGACTGACCGGGCGAGTCGGGCCCGATCGAGATGATCTGGGTGAGGTGCAGTTGAAAACTCTGCGCACGGTGGAGCAGTTTCTCGGTCACCCCGAGGATCGTCGGATGCTGGATCAGCGCATGACTCGACGGAGAGCGTGCGATCAGCGCTCCGGTGCGCTTCGTGTTACGTCCGGAGAAGTCGTCGCTTCCCGGTGGCGTGGCCTCGATGAACGGCGCCATCTCGGCCTCGATTGCATCGATCCGGTCACTGCTGGCCAGGTCGTCGATGATCAGTGCGGCGTCACGGTGCAACACGTCGTGGATCTCGTCGACACTCGCAGTGGCAGGCAGGTGGACGATGCTCATGGCGCGACCGTAGCGAACACATGACCGGTGACGCGGTGCCTGTCACTGCGTCACCGATGGGAGCTGCGAGACTGAGCGTCGTGTCGGCGATCATCGAGACCCGGGGACTCGTCATGCAGTTCCCTTCGACTCGTGCGCTCGACGCGCTCGACGTGTCGATTCCGAGCGGTGTGACGGGTCTGGTGGGGGCCAATGGTGCCGGCAAGACCACGCTGATCTCACTGGTGCTCGGCTTGCTGGCGCCGACGGCGGGCTCGATCAACGTGCTCGGCCTCGACCCGGCTCACAAGGGCCCCGAACTCCGCGCCCAGATTGGCTACGGCCCCGAGCGCAACGTGTTCCCCGACGATCTGCGCGCTTACGACTTCGTGCGACACCTCGCCGAGGTGAAGGGCCTCCCGCGCGACGAGGCGCGCAGCCGGGCCAGCGACTCGTTGTACCTGGTCGGACTCGGCGAGGAGCGGTTCCGTGCGCTCGGCACGATGTCGACGGGGCAACGCCAGCGGGTCAAGCTCGCCCAGGCGATCGCGGCCGACCCACGCCTGATCGTGCTCGACGAACCGACCGACGGACTCGACCCCGTGCAGCGCGACGAGATGCTGAACATCATCGTGCAGGTCAACCGCGATTTCGGCATCGACGTGATGCTGTCGTCGCACGTCCTCGAAGAAGTCGAACGGGTCTGCGACCACGTCGTCGCGCTGGATGAGGGCAAGCTCGTCGCGCAGGGCTCGATGACCGAACTCGCCGGTGCATCGGGCGGTATCGAGCTGGAGTTGGTCGACATTCCCGATCGGCCTCGATCGATCGATGACGTGTCGGCGCGGCTCGCTGCTGCCGGGGCCGGTGTGCGACGAAACGGCAACACCTTGTCGGTCGTCGGGCTCACCGACGACGAGCTGTTCGACCTCGCCGCCCGCACCGTGACCGATGCCGGTGCGCGAATTCGGCGCCTCGGGCAACACCACCGGAGCCTCGACGACATCTTCGCCGACGACCGGGCCACCACGGTGTCAGGACCGACGTCGTGAGCACACCGGGTCGCGGCGACGCCCAGATCGTCGAGCGCGGATTCCAGCGTTACGAGGGGCGACGTTCCGGTGTGCCTGGCGCGATCCGCAGCGTGAGCTGGGAGAGCATCAGGGCCACGCTCGGGCTCGGGCGTCCGGCACGAAACAAGATCTTCCCGGTGATCGCCGTGGTGATCGCCTACCTCCCCGCCGTGGTCTTCATCGGAATCGCGGTGCTGATCCCGAGCGACATCCTCGAACCCGAGGAGGTCGCCGACTACCCGGGCTACTACGGCTTCATCATCCTCGCCATCGTGCTGTTCACTGCGCTCGTGGCACCCGAGGTGTTGGTGTCCGACCGCCGCAACGGGATGCTGGCGATGTATCTGTCGACGCCCCTCGACCGACGGACCTATCTCGTCGCCAAAGCGGTCGCTGTTGCCGCGATGCTCGGCCTCGTCACACTGCTGCCACCGGTGCTCATGCTGATCGGCTACTCCGTCGAGAATGCCGGGCCCGACGGCGTCGGGGGCTGGATGTTGACCCTCGGTCGCATCGCGCTGTCCGGGATCGCGATCTCGGCAGCACTCGCGGCGGTGTCGATGGCCGCATCCAGCCTCACCGATCGGCGGGCGTTCGCAGCGATCGGGATCGTGTTGGTGCTGTTCGCCACGCCGATCCTGGCGGCAGCGCTCGTCGACGGTGCCGACCTCTCTCCGTACTGGCGGCTGATCGACATCTCGACGATGCCGTTCGAGCTGGTGTTCCGAATCTTCGGTGACCCCGGCAACTTCCCGGAACTGGCGACGTGGGCGGTGCTCGCCAGCAACCTGGCGTGGACGATCGGCGGTACCGCGATCGTGTGGTGGCGGTACTCGAAGCTGGTGATCGCACGATGACCGGTCTGCCCCCACCCCGCGTCGGTCCAACCCCGCCAGTGGGCGCGCTCCCGCCGCCTGTGACTCCGATGCTGCAGGGCATGATCGCGGTCAACGCCGTGTCGAAGTTCTTCGGGTCTGTGGTGGCGGTCAGCGACGTCAGTTTCGCGATCGACCAGGGTGTCACTGCGCTGCTCGGTCCGAACGGGGCCGGCAAGTCGACACTGTTTCGCATGTTGTGCGGCTTGACACCTCCGTCGCGGGGCACCGTCGAAGTGCTCGGCGCCAACCCGCGGACCGACCGTGACGTGCGCGGACGCGTGTCGCTCGTACCGCAGCAGGACGCTCTGTTCGACCATCTGAGTGCGTCCGAGTTCCTCGAGTTCGCGGCGCGATCCCATGCAGTCGCCGATCCCGATGGTGCCGCCCGGCACGCACTCGAACTGGTCGATCTGACCGAGGTCGGTAGCAAGCCGGTCGGCCAGTTCTCCAAGGGGATGCGCCAGCGAGTGAAGGTCGCCGCCGCACTCGTGAACGACCCGGAGGTTCTGATCCTCGACGAGCCGCTTGCCGGCCTCGACCCGGTGCAACGCCGACACATGATCACCCTGTTCCACCGTCTCGGCGACGATGGGCGGTGCGTGCTCGTGTCGAGCCATGTGCTCGACGAAGTGGCGAAGATCGGATCACGTGTCCTGGTGATCGCGCAGGGTCGGTTGGTCGCGAGCGGCGACTATCGCGACCTGCGCGAGTTGATGGACGACCGTGCCCACCGGATTCGACTGGCGGCGTCCGATCCTCGCAAGCTGGCGACCGCGCTGGTCGAGCGTGGCCTGGTGAGCGGTCTGTCGATCGACGACCGCAACGTGATGGTCGACACCCTCGACGTCGACGCATTCGGCCGCCAGGTTGCGGCGCTGAGCGTCGAGTTGGGCGTCCGCCTCACCGAGGTCGCACCGCTCGACGACGACCTCGAATCGGTGTTTCGTTACCTGGTGGAGGGACGATGAGCATGGTGCCGGTCACCGACCGACCGCGCCGTCACGTGGCGCCGACCGCTGCCGTCGCGCTGTCGTACCGCGTCGTGTTGCGTCAGCTGACGAGCCGTTCACGGATCATCGGTCTCTCGCTGTTGGCGCTCGTTGCACCGATCTCCGCGTTCGCGCTCGGAAGTGCCGACGCGTCGCTCGACGACTCCGTGCGTTTGATTGCCAGCGTCGGGCTCGGCCTCGTGTTGCCGGTGGTGGCTCTGGTGTTCGCCGGCGCAGCGATCGGTGACCTCCGCGACGACAAGACGCTCGTGTATCTGTGGCTGCGGCCGATGGATCGCTGGCCGATCGTCGTGGGTGCCGCGCTGGCGGCGGGCACCCTTGCGGCACCGATCACGATGGCCCCCATCGTCCTGGCGGCCGCCCTGACAGGGGCCGGCAACGGCATCGTCGTCGCCACGCTGCTCGCGACGGTCGTCGGCCTCGTCGCGTACGTCGCACTGTTCACGCTGTTCGGTGTATGGCTCAAGCGATTCATCGTCTGGGGCCTCGCGTACATCCTGATCTGGGAGGGGTTCATCGCTCAGGCCGGTGCGGGCGTCGCACGGATCGCATTGCGCAAGTACACCCGCTCGGTGCTCGTCGAACGGACCGGCGCCGACCTCGACCTCGCCGACTTCTCGCTGGCCATGGCCGTGATCGTGCCGATCGTCGTCGCGTTCGCTGCCCTCGCCGTCGCCGCCTGGCGCCTCTCCAACCAGGACATCGACTGACCGTCACACGGTGCCGGACTTAACGTGACGCAATGGCTCGGCCGCTGCGGATCGGACACCAACTCTCGGCATGCATTGAGGGCGATCCGGTCGCCGACGCAGTGCGCGCGGAGGAACTGGGCTTCGACATCGTGCTCGCGGCCGACCACGTCGGGCTCGGATGGTCGCCGTTGCCGACGCTGTCTGCCATCGCCTCCTCGACCGAACGGATTCGGCTCGGCACCCTCGTGCTGAACAACGACATGCGATCGTGTGGCACCTCATCACCTGCAACGAGCGCTGGGGGATCAACTACTTCGCCGTGCGCGAGCTCGACGAGTTCGAACCCGTACTCCGGGCGCTGCGCTGACGCGAGCCATCCATTCGCTGCAGCCATCCATTCGCTGCAGGAGGAGTCGACAGCTCAGGCTGCGGCGCGGGTCTTGCGAAGTATCGGGTCTGCGAGACCGAGCGTCTTGTCGGCGAGCGACAGGACCCGACCGGCGGCTCCCGGTGTCGTGTTGTCGACCAGGTTGCCCATCACGGCGAGCGTGATGTTGGCAATTGCGTCGGTACTCACCGAGAGGCGAAGGCCGGGCTTGAGGATCCAAGGGTGTCCGATCAGGAACGAGAACCGCCGTCCGGTTCGCAGGAACGCGTCGAAGCGTTCCCCAACGAGTTGGTCGTATCGGACCGGCGCCGTCGCCGGATTCTCGAGGAACAGGTCGGCAGCGAGCATGCCGGATTCGAGCCCGTAGTCGATGCCTTCGCCGTTCATCGGGTTGACGAGCCCCGCCGCGTCGCCGATTGCGACCCATCCGGCGCCGTGGCGGCGCTGCGTGGACATCGGCAGCCGCCATGCCCGCGGACGTTCGAGGTTCGGACCGAGATCCCAGTCGTCCTGGACGAGATGGCGGTACGCCTCGAGCAGCGTGTTGAGGTTGAGCTTCTTGAAGCCCTTCATCGTCGACAGCGCGCCGACGCCGATGTTGACCGTGCCGTCGCCCGCGGGGAACATCCAGCCGTATCCCGGGATGGCGGTTCCGTTCTCGTCCTTCAGCGACAGGCACGCTTCGAGATGGACGTCGGTGTGCCGCGGGGTGGCGGCATAGGTACGGATGGCCAGGCCGAACGGTTCATCGGGCACCCGGTCGGCGCCGAGCTTGCGCGCCACGGCACCCTGGGCACCGGCGGCGATCACGGTCAGGTCGGCGTCGACCCGGCGACCGTTTGCTTCCACTCCCGTGACCCGTCCGTCGTCGGCGATCACGGGTGTCGCTTCGGTCTCGTACACGATGTCGGCCCCGGCCTCCGCAGCGGCATCCATCAGTGCAGCGTCGAGGCGTCGACGCGGCCACACGGCGCCGTGGTTGGGGAAGCGGTCGGTGGTTGGCCAGTCGAGCTCGCGAACCTGCTTGCCGGCGATCATGCGCAATCCACGGATGCTGTGGGCGTCGTCGAGCGGGATCTTCAGTTCGTTCAACGCACCGACCGCGCGGGGCGTCAGTCCGTCGCCGCACACCTTGTCGCGACCGTGCGCCGCCTTCTCGAACACCATGACGGTGGCGCCCGAACGGGCGGCCTGAATCGCAGTTGCCGCGCCCGCCGGCCCTGCGCCGATCACTGCGATGTCGACTCGTTGCGAACTCACGGACACCACGCTGCCGGAACGTTGCCGGAAAAGCACCGTCGAGCGCCCGAAGTCACCCTCGTTTGCCCCCGTTTGCGGCGAGGATTGGGTGACCCACCCCACCCAAACCTGGCCGCAAACGGGGAAGGGAGTGGGTGGGGTGTCGGAGTTCGGGGGCCGCCGACGATGATGTCGGTGATGGGGATGCCGCAACCGACGACCGATCACGGCGCGACGCTGCTGGAAATCTACGACGAGAGACCGTCGATGCGATGTTCGCCGCCCGGTTGCGTGCCCGAGTGCAACGAGCCCTCGGCTCGACGCCCGACCGGATCACCATCGACCTCCCGTCACGAGCCGCTCCGACCACGACCGACACCCGATCCGAGAACCGAAGCGAAGGGAACACCACCATGACCCAGGTCATCACCCCGTACATCTGCGTGCACGACGCCTCGGCGGCGCTCGACTGGTACCGCGACCACTTCGGCGCCGTCATCAGCAATGTGATCCCGTGGGAGGGTCGCGTCGGCCACGCCGAACTCGACGTCGCCGGCGCCGTGTTCTACCTCAGCGATGAGGCGCCGCAACTCGGCGTGGTCGCACCGGCGCGCGACGGGTCGCAGTCGTCGACGAGCATCGTCATCCAGGTGGCCGGCGTCGAACAGTTCGTGGAACGCGCCGTGCGCGGGGGAGCGGTCGTGCAGCGTGCGATCGAGGAGGCGCACGGCTCACGAAGCACCTGGATCATCGACCCGTTCGGTCATCGATGGAACGTCGGCACCCCCGCGTACGACGCCGCTCAGGTTGCAGCCCGCCGGGCCCGTCCGAGCCGTACTACATGACGATGACGACCGCTGACGTCGAGCGTGGCGCGGCGTTCTACGGCGCCGTGCTCGGCTGGGAATTCCACGAACAGGACGACGGCGGTCAGCACGTGACGAACACCGAGATGCCGATCGGCCTGCGCGCCACCGAGAACCCTCACGGCAACACCGAGCCCGGCGAGGTCCAGATATGGTTCACCGCGCGCGACTTCGATGACGCGGTCGAACGGGTCCGGGTGGCCGGTGGCACGGTGGTCGAACTCAACGCCTGGGACTCGGGACGCGAGGCGATCTGCGAGGACGACAAGGGGGTCGTCTTCAAGCTCAGCGAACCCGCCCCGGGCTACGACCGCTGAGTCCCGGCCGTAGGACTCCTCGACATAGCGTGGCGTCGTGACCGACGGCGTCGATCTGTACTGGATTCCCCTCGGCGCGGGTGCCGGGGGCGCGTTCGTACGTTGGAGTGGCCGTAGCTACGAAGCGGTTGCGGCAACACTCGGTCGGCGTCGACGCCAGCCGTTGTTCCACTCGGCGCTCGCCGTGCGCGTCACCGGCGTGACGACCGTGATCGAGATGACACCGGTGTGGATCACTCGGGGTGAGCGCGGCGTGGTCGGTGAGGGTGCGGTCGGGCTGAGGGGGCTCGGGCGGTGGCGGGTCTTCCGGTACGAGGTGAGGCGGTGGGCGGGCGGCTCGATCCCCGATGTCGCCCACGCCATCGGGGGTGCGGTGAGGGTGAGTGACGACGCGGCGGTGGCGTCGCGAGTCTGCGACCTCGTCCCGCTGGTTCCGCTCGTCACGTGGGGCCGCGACGAGTTGCGCACCGGCGACATGTGGAACTCGAACTCGGTGGTGTCGTGGTTGCTGTCGAGTGCCGCGATCGCGCTCGACGACCTGCGTCCGCCCGGCGACGGTCGGGCGCCGGGATGGGATGCCGGGATCGTGGCGGCACGCGATCGACCATGAGCGGTTGGAGGTCGGCGTCGCCGGGCACTGCGTCGGACGCGTAGCGTTGACCCATGGCCGATCCTCTGCGTGCTCCTGCCGAACTGTTCTGCCGCTCGACGTTGAACTTCGCATCGCGCAGCGGTGAATTCGTTGCTGCCCCCGAGGAGATCGACATCCTCGATGGCCGCACCGCTGATCTGCCTGGTTGGCAGGATTGCGGGTTCGAGCTGTTGTCGCATGCGTCCGCAGCATCCGGATGGAACGACGACGACGAACTCGCTGCCGTCCACCATGGCGAGATGGAGGAGATCGCGCGCCAGATGACCGGCTGTGACGTCGCCCTCGTCTCGAACCACATCAAACGTGGCCCCGAGCACGCGAAGCTGCACGAAGACCTGGCGCCGATCGCGTTCGTGCACTCCGATTTCGCCGCCGGCTACGACACCCTCGTCCGCCGGTCGTACGTGGAGCCCGAGCGAGAAGGCACGTTGCGAGCGCTCGAGCGCAACGGCGTCACGGGAGCCGATGTCGTCGATGCATCGCGTCTCGTGATCCTGCAGTTCTGGCGGAACATCGGCGAGCCGAAGATGGACTTCCCACTTGCGTTCTGCGACGCACGCACGGTGGTGCCCGCGGACGGCCATCCCATCCCGGTCAAGGACTACGCCGGCTCCGGGATCGACTTCGAGGCGCTCGCCCTGCTGGCACCCACCGAGGTGTCGCCCTACCGCTGGTTCGCATTCCCTGAACTCCTCGACGACGAAGTGGTCGCATTCCGCACGTACGACACGGAACTGGTCGACAACGGCGACACCTGGTTCACACCGCACTCGGCCTTCCGCGATCAGGACGTCGAGGTCGGCCATCCTGCGCGGCACAGCATCGAGCTCCGCGCGATCTGTCTGTATCGCTAGTTCGGGGGTCGTTCGGCGAGAGTGTCTTCTCCGGGGTCAGACCCGCGATGTCATCGACAGCCACGACAGGGAGCGACATGGAGATCCAGGGACTGAAGGCCATCATCATCGGCGGTGCGTCCGGCTTCGCGCGAGCGACCGCTGAGCGAATCGCGGCCGGCGGCGGCTCGCTGGCGATCCTCGACCGCGAAGAATCGGCGGGGGCCGAGGTCGCGGCTGCGCTGGGCGGCACGTGGCACCCCACGAACGTGCTCGACTTCAACGGGATCGCCATGGTGATCGCCGAAGCCGTCGAAGCGCTCGGAGGATTGCACGTCGCCGTCAACACCGCCGGCGGCGGCAAGGCGGGCCGCACGCTCGGACGCAGTGGTCCGTTCGATCTCGACGACTTTCGTGCGGTGATCGATCTCAATCTGATCGGCACCTTCAACACCAACCGGTTGTGCGCCGCCCACATGGCCGAGGGCGAACCGAACGTCGACGGGGAGCGTGGCGTGCTGATCAACACTTCCTCGATCGCTGCGTTCGAAGGCCAGATCGGCCAGGTCGCCTACACCGCCGCGAAGGCGGGCATCGCCGGGATGACGCTCACGATGGCACGCGACCTCGGCTCGCTCGGCATCCGGGTCAACACGATCGCTCCGAGCCTCTTCGCCACCGGCCTCACTGCCGGCGTCACCGAGGACCGTGCTGCCGGCCTCACGAAGGATGCCGCCTTTCCGAAGCGCCTCGGCCGCCCCGACGAGTACGCGCGCCTGGCGATCGCGATCATCGAGAACCCGATGCTCAACGGCGACACCATCCGACTCGACGCCGGCACCCGGTTCGCACCCAAGTAGTTCACGTTTGCGTCGAGCCTTTCGAGGGACGCACCGCCCGAACCTCGACGCAAACGTGGTTTTCGGGCGGGGTCAGTACTCGAGCTGACCGGCGAGTGACTCGACGGCGTCGATGAACTCGGTGACCATGTCCATCACGACCTGGCCGGCGGACTTCGGCTGGTTCATCGTGCCGACGATCTGGCCGACGAAGTAGCCGGCAAGCTTCTCGGCACCCGAGCCGTGCGTGTATGCCGCCCGGTTGATGCGGGCCTGGGCCTCGTTGGTGAGGATCGGCTGCAGCGGCATGCCGAGCGGTGCGGGCGTGTCCTCGCGGTCCCATTCCTCGGTCCAGGCGGTCTTCAGCATGCGTGCGGGCTTTCCGGTCATCGACCGCGACCTGATCGTGTCGGCCGACGTCGCGGCGAGGAACTTCTGCTTCACCACCGGGTGGGTCTCGGCCTCGTCGGTGGTCAACCACACCGAGCCGCACCACACGCCCTGCGCGCCGAGCGCCATCGCCGCGGCCATTTGGCGACCGCGCCCGATGCCGCCGGCACCCAACACCGGGATGTCGACGGCGTCGACGATCTCGGGGATCAGCACCATCGAGCCGATCTCGCCGGTGTGGCCGCCCGCCTCGGAGCCCTGAGCGATGATGATGTCGACGCCGGCCGCCTGATGGCGCTCGGCATGCACGGGCCGCCCGGCGAGCGCCCCGATCAGGCGGCCCTCCTCCTTGACCCGGTCGATCAGGAACTGCGGTGGCGGGCCGAGCGCATTGGCGACGAACGCTGTCTTGTGGGCGAGCGAGATCTCGAGTTGCGGACCAGCTGCGGCCGCGCTGAAGGGAGCGATGCCGCCGTGGCCTGCCGTCGACCGACCGGAGGCGCGTTCCTCGTCGGCCGGGAACTCGGGGACCTCGTAGCGGCGCAGGATGTCGTCGATGAACTCACGGTGGGTGTCGGGAATCAAGGCGCGGATGTCGTCGAGCTTGTAACCACCGTCTTCGTCACCGGCGTACTTGGCGGGCACGATCAGGTCGACGCCGTACGGGCGATCACCGATCTCGTCCTCGATCCACTTCAAGTCGATCTCGAGCTGCTCGGGGGAGTGGGCGACGGCGCCGAGTACGCCGAGACCACCAGCTTTCGACACGGCGGCGACGACGTCGCGACAGTGACTGAACGCGAAGATCGGAAACTCGATGTCGAGCATCTCGGTGGCGGCGGTCTTCATCGTGGTCTCCTGACGGCGGGGCTGACGTTCTCATTGTGACCGCCGGGCCACACCACCGACGAAGCCGCACGTCGACGCCGCTTCGAGCGGCGGGAGCGCGCCGAACGGTGGACGGCGTACGATGGAGACCGGCACGACATTCCGTCGGCCGCAATCCAATCAGGAGCCGATACCTCATGTCCGTGACCGACTCGACCACTACGTCAGAGCTCGTCGCCAGGGCGAAAGAGATCACCGAGCGCGAGCTGGCGGTCTACGCAGAACGAACCAAGGGATCGCAGGTCGCCACGGAGCGCGCTCGCAAGGTTCTCCCGGCCGGCGTTCCGTCGAGCTTCCAGGCCTACGACCCGCATCCGATCGTGGTCAAGCACGCATCCGGATCGCACATGGTCGACGTCGACGACAACGAATACGTCGACTACGACATGGGCTTCGGCGCGCTGTTCGCCGGCCACATGCACCCGGCGGTTCGCGCCGCCGTCGAAGCGCAGCTGTCCGACGGCACGCTGTACGTCACGCCGTGCGAACTCGATGCCGAAGTCGCCGAGTTGCTGGGCGAGCGCTACGGCTTCCCCATGTGGCGCCCGACCAACTCGGGCACCGAGGCCACGATGGACGCGATCCGGCTGGCCCGCGGTGTCACCAAGCGCGAGAAGCTCGTCAAGGTCGAGGGCGGATATCACGGCCACCACGACGAGGTGATGATCTCCAACAAGCCGGCGATCGCCGACGCCGGCCCGGCCGACTCGCCGAATTCGATCCCGCAATCGGCCGGCATCACGCAGGGCACGATCGACGACGTCATCGTGATCCAGTACAACGACGCCGCTGCGCTCGAACGGGCGCTCTCCAACCGCGACGTCGCCTGTTTCATCGTCGAGCCGGTGATGGAGAACATCGGCATCTGTCTGCCGGATCCCGGGTACCTCGAGGCCGTCCGGGAGATCTGCGACAACTACGGCACGCTGCTCATCTTCGACGAGGTCAAGACCGGCATCACCGCCGGCGTCGGCGGCGCGACCAAGAAGCTCGGCGTCACACCCGACCTGATCACGCTCGCCAAGTCGATCGGCGGCGGTTTCCCCGTCGGCGCGTTCGGTGGCAAGGCCGAGTACATGGACCTGATCACCACCGGCGAGGTGCTGCACCTCGGCACGTACAACGGCAACCCGCTGGTGATGGCCGCCGCCAAGGCGACGCTCACCGAGGCGTGCACGCCCGAGGCGATCGACCAGGCGATCGCGCTGAACCATCGCCTGGTCGAGGCGTGCCAGAAGATCATCGACGACGCCGGCCTGCCCGCGCACACCGTCGAGTTCGGTGCGAAGGGCTGCATCACCTGGTCGATCGACCCTGTTCGCAACTACCGCGACTACAAGGCCACCGACTTCGACCTCGCGTTCGCGCAGTGGATGCACGGCATCAACCGCGGCATCCTGCTGCCGCCGGGCCTCGACGAGCAGTGGCTGATCTCCGTGATGCACACCGAGGCCGACGCGATGCGCTACGCCGACGTGTTCGCCGAGTTCGTTGCCGAACTGACCGCCTGACCGATCGACGGATTACATCGCGGGTCTGACCCCTGATGTAATCCGTCGGGCACCGGTCCGGCCTCGGCTGGAGCGCGTTGGATGGGCGAGACTGGTCGGCGTGGCACTGTTCTGTACCGACACATTCGCCGACGCGTACGCTGCGGAAATCGCGGCAGCAGCACCGGGACTCGAACTGATCGTGCTCCGACCGGGCGAGGAAGTGTCGGTCGACGACATCGAGCGCATCACGATCGCGTTCTTCTCGAACGATGCATGGCCCGAACGGGCAGCACCGTTCTTCAAGGTGGCCCTCGAAGCCATGAACATCGAGTGGTTCCACTCGATGTCGGCGGGCGTCGACAGCCCGGTGTTCTCGACGTTCCTCGAGCGCGGTGCACGGCTGACGACGTCGTCGGGAGCGAGCGCCCCACCGATTGCAGGGACGGTGATGCTCTATCTCCTCGCACTCAGTCGCGGTCTCCCACGGTGGTTGCAGGCGCAGGCAGCCCACGAGTGGTCCCCGGCACCGTTCCGCGACCTCGACGGTCAACGGGTCGTCGTCGTCGGCTACGGCCCGATCGGCCGCGAGGTCGTGAGGCTGGCCACCGCGTTCGGGATGCAGCCGACGGTGGTTCGCCGAACGGCCTGCGGCGACGAACCGTGCCCGGTGCAACCTCTGGCCGAGCTCGTCGACGCCGTCGAGCATGCCGATGCGGTCGTCATTGCGCTGCCGCTGGCACCCGAGACGCGCGGCATCGTCAGCGCCGACGTGATCGCGTCGATGCCGGCGCACGCCGTCTTCGTCAACGTGGGGCGTGGCGAACTGGTCGATCAGGGCGCACTCACCGCGGCGTTGGCGACCGGGCAACTCGCCGGCGCTGGCCTCGATGTCTTCGATCCAGAACCGCTGCCCGCCGACGATCAACTCTGGGATCTGCCCAATGTGATCATCAGTCCCCACACTTCGGGGTCCAGCGATGGGACCACCGCTCGCGTCGCCCAGATCTTCCTCGACAATCTCGCCCGGTTCGTTCGCGGTGAGCCGTTGCGCAATGAAGTGATGCGCTAGCTCGGCGTCCGCTGCGTGGCGGTGTCGTCGGAGCGGTCAGGCGGCGATGGGCTCGGCGTGGGTGCGCAGCTTGGCGATCGCCCGTTCGACACGGCGACGAACGGCTTGTGGGGTGACGCCCAGTTCCTCGGCTATGACGGCGAATGTCGCCGGCTGCCGTCCGCGCAGACCGAAGCGTGCGGCGACTGCGAACGCACTGGTGGCATCGAGATGGTCGAGGAGCGCATCGATCTGTTCGCGAGCGACGCGCCGTTCCGCCGCCTCGTCGGGCCCCTCATCGTCGCTGGCCACGAGTGTGCCAAGCGTGTCCTGCCCGTCACCGATCGGGCGGTCCATCGACTCGAGCTGCGTCAGCATGTCGATCATCGCCAGTTCGTCGTCGAGCCGTGCACCTGACGCAGTGGTCGCGGCAACGGCGGTGCGGAGCTCGCGGGTGCGGTGCCCCGGGATGCGGATGGTCGTGGCAGAGGCCTCGAGTCCACGCTGGATCGACTGTCGGATCCACCAGGTCGCGTACGTCGAGAACTTGTAGCCGCGGCGCCAATCGAACTTCTCGACCGCCTTCTCGAGGCCGATCATCCCGTCTTGGACGATGTCGTCGCGGTCGAGGTGCACCGGCACGCTGAACCGGTTGGCGATGCTCTGCACGAGCCGAACGGTCGCCTCGATGAAGTGGTGCTGCGCCCTCTCGCCTTCCGCGACGACCTCGAGATCGCCGTCGAGTGCGGCATCGCCATCGAGTCGCAGCCGGGCCGCTCTGCCCGCTTCGATCGCCTGGGCAAGCCATCGTTCATCGGCGGCGCTGAGCAGCGCCCGATGGTTGTGTCGGGGTCGACGGGCGACGGTTCGCTGACCTGCAGGGACATGAGCACGGGAGGGGCTGTCGGAGCGAGGCATGGACAGATCATAAAACACCCTTTGAAATAGGTCAATGTTGTGATGTAAATAAATCGAGTCGTATCATCCGGGTCTGTTGATCTGGTTCTTGCTCGCTCTGCACGCGTTCGTCGTCGTGGCTCTGGTGGCCGTCGGTGGGCGGCTGGGGCGCCGCTCGTTGTGGGTGGCAGCAGTGCCGATGGCCGTCACGGCCCTGTGGTCGGCGACCCGGTTGGGTTCGGGCGACGCGATCGTCACGGGATTCGCGTGGGTGCCCGGCCTCGACGTGAACGTGGAGTTCCGTGTCGACGAGTTGAGCTCGCTGCTGTCGTTGCTCGTGTCGGGAATCGGAGCACTCGTCTGCGTCTATGCGGTCGGGTACTTCTCGCGCACGGCGACGAGCATGGGCCGCTTCGCAGCCACGCTGTTGGCCTTCTCGGCGGCGATGGTCGGCCTCGTCTGGGCCGACTCGGTGTGGACGCTGTTCATCTTCTGGGAACTCACGTCGATCACGTCGTTCCTCCTGGTCGGCTTCAAACACGTCGACCCGGTCGCGCGCATCGCGGCCCGACGCGCCCTGGTGATCACCGCAGCGGGCGGCCTGTCGCTCTTGGCGGGGTTCGTGCTGTTCGTCGATGCCGCCGGCACCGCCCGCCTCAGCGACATCGCTCCGATCACCGGATCGACCGCGAACGCGGCAGCGATCCTGATTCTCGTCGCCGCGGCGACCAAGTCGGCGCAGTTCCCGTTCCATGTCTGGTTGCCTGGTGCCATGGCGGCGCCCACTCCGGTGAGCGCCTACCTGCACTCGGCGACGATGGTGAAGGCGGGCGTGATCCTGGTCGCGGTCATTGCCCCGGCGTTCCAGGACACCGACGTCTGGAAGCCGTTGGGTCTGAGCTTCGGTCTGGTGACGATGCTGTGGGGAGCCATTGGCGCGTTGCGTCATGTCGACGCGAAACTGATCCTCGCCTGGGGCACCGTGTCGCAGCTCGGGCTCCTGATCGCGCTGCTGGCTGTCGGCACCCCCAAGGCGACGTTCGCCGCGGTCTCCATCCTGGTGGCCCACGCCGTGTTCAAAGCGGCGCTGTTCATGGTCGTCGGTGAGGTCGACGTCCGAACGGGAACCCGGAACATCAACGACCTGTCCGGTCTGCGCCGATCGATGCCGATCACGTTCGTGGTGGCGGTGATCTCCGGCGCCTCGATGGCCGGCATCCCGCCGCTGCTCGGATTCCCGACCAAGGAAGCGGCGATCGAGGCCGCCCTCGGTCTGTCCGGCGCCGAATTCTGGATTGTCGGTGGCCTGATCATCGGTGGATCGGTGTTGACCGTGGCGTACACGACACGGCTCCTCATCGGCATGTTCGGTGCCTCCGCGCCCATGCCGGAGCATGACGTCGCGCCACGCCGACCTGCCATGTCGGCGCCGGAAGTGGTGTTGGCATCCGCATCGGTCCTGGGGTTCGTGGCGCTCGGGTGGGTCACCGGCGTCGTGCGGCCCGCCGTCGTCACCGTTGCTCCGAAGGCCGAGGTGTACTCGTTGCTGCGTTGGCCGGGCCTGACGGACGCCTTCGTCACGTCACTGGTGATCGTCGCCGTCGGCGCGGTGTTCGGCGCGCTGCTCGCTCGACGTCACGTCGTCACCGGCCCCGTCGCCCGCGGCGCGGCGAACGTCGATTGGACGATCGATGGCGTCGGCCGGCTCGCCCGCCAGATTGCCGGACGCGTGCAGCACGGATCGCTACCGCTGTACCTGGCGACCACGGTGCTGGTGATCTGCGCCGCAGCGGTGCCATTCGCCGGCCAGATCGACGCCGACACGCTCTACTGGTGGGACAACCGTGCGGAAGCGGCGATGGTCGTGATGATCGTGGCAGCGGCTGTCTCGGCAACGCAGGTGTCGTCACGACTCGGTGCTGCGCTCGTGCTCGGAGCGGTCGGCTTCAGCGTTGCCGGGTTGTTCGTCGCATACGGCGCGCCCGATCTGGTGCTCACCCAGCTGCTCGTCGAGACCGTCATCGTGGTCGGCTTCGTGCTGGGACTCGGTCGTCTCGCCACCACCTTTCCGAGGCCCACGCGTCTGTGGACCGTCGGCCGACTCGTCATCGCTGGTGCCATGGGCTCGGCCGTCGCTGTCGCGTTGGCGGGGAGTGCGGGGAACCCGGTGGGTGAGGCCCCGGTGCGTGAACTCGCCGAGACAGCCCAAACCGATGGCGGGGGCAAGAACGTGGTCAACGTGATCCTCACCGACACCCGCGCGCTCGACACGCTCGGCGAAGTCATCGTGTTGATGGTCGTCGCAGTGGGCATCTTGACGCTCGGTACCAAGCGCCGTCGTGGTCGTTCGCCTGCGGTGCCCGGCTCGGATGAGCCGGCCGGGATTGCCGAGGTGGCGCGATGATCGCCAGCACGTCCCCGATCGTCTCGTTGGCCGTGCGCGCGGTCACACCGGTCGCGCTCGTGGTCGCTGCCTATGTGCTGTTCGCCGGTCACAATCAGCCGGGCGGCGGCTTCGCGGCCGGCCTCATGCTTGGCGCGATCATCGTGTTGCGCACGGTCGCCGGCATCCAGCAGCCGCGGCATGCGACGGTGTGGCTGTCGGTCGGGGGCGTTGTCGCCGGACTCGTCGCCACCGCCCCGCTGCTGTGGGGCGAGCCGCTGCTCGACCAAGTGGTCGTCAGCTGGGACATCCCGCTGCTCGGCACGGTCAAGACCGGATCGGCCCTCGTCTTCGACCTCGGAGTCGTGGCCGTCGTGGTCGGCCTCGTCATTGCACTGCTCGACGGACTCGACGCCACCTCGCTCGTCGATCGCGGCCGACAGTCCAGTCCGGACGATCTGGAGGCGTCGCCGTGAGCGTCGCAATGATCTTCGCGGTCGCCGGCCTGGTGGCGACCGGCACCTTCCTCGTCACGTCGCGTTCGTTGAGCCGGATCGTGCTCGGCTTCGCGTTGCTCGGTCATGCCGCAGTGCTCGCGCTCCTGGCATCAGGCGGACGTGCGGGTTCGCCCCCGATTGTCGACGGTGAATCCACGCCTGATACCGCCAACCCGCTCCCGCAGGCGTTGTCACTCACGGCGATCGTGATCTCGTTCGGCCTCACCCTGTTCGTCTTGGCGTTGGCTCGGCGCCAACAGGTGCTCACCGGTGACGACCTGGTCGAAGACGACGTCGAAGACCGCCGCATCGCGACGACCCACGAAGTCCGCGAGGCCGCCGTGGACGAGACCCGTGAGCTCGAGACGCTCCACGAGTTCCCGGAGGGCGGATCATGAACGCCGTGGTGGGACTCTGTGTGGTGCTCCCACTGTTTGGCTCGGCGCTCGTACTCGGCCTTCGGCGCAAACCCACGGCTCGAGACGCGATCACCGTGTCGACCATGGCCGGAGTGACCGGGATGGCAGCCGCTCTGCTCGCTCATGTCGACCGCAACGGCACGGTCGTGCTCGGCGTCGGCGACTGGGCGCCAGACCTCGGGATCGTGCTGGTGGCCGATCTGTTCGCTGCGCTCATCCTCCTCGTCGCCTCGGCGACGATCCTGGTCGTCGAACTGTTTGCCATCGGGCAGCGACGCACTCCTGCCGGCGCCGACCCGGCCGTGGTCAGCCCGATCCTGCTCGTGCTCGCCGGTGGCGTCAGTCTGGCGATCCTCACCGGCGATCTCTTCACGTTGTTCGTGGCGTTCGAACTGATCCTGGTCGCCAGCTACGTACTGCTCACTCACCAGGGCCGTGAGTCTCAGGTTCGCTCGGGCATGACCTACGTCGTCATCAATCTGTTCGCGTCGACGCTGTTCCTGTTCGGGGTGGCGATCGTCTACTCGGCGACCGGCACGGTCAACATGGCGTTGCTCGCCGAGCGGATCCCAGAGCTCCCGGGAGCAACCCAGGTCGGCATCGGGCTGTGGTTCCTGGTGGTCTTCGGTACGAAAGCGGCGATCTTCCCGTTGTTCTCGTGGCTGCCCGACAGCTACCCGACGGCTCCGACCACGATCACCGCCGTGTTCGCCGGTCTGCTCACCAAGATCGGCGTCTACGTCCTGATCCGCTTTTTCACGCTGATGGACCTCGAACAACTCGGCCCGCTCCTGCTCGTCGTCGCAGGCCTCACGATGATCGTGGGCGTTGCCGGCGCGTTGGCGCAAGACGACGTGAAGCGGATCCTGTCGTTCCATGTCGTCAGCCAGATCGGCTACATGATCATGGGGCTCGGCCTGTTCACGGTTGCTGGTGTCGCCGGAGCCGTCCTGTTCCTGATTCACCAGATCCCGGTGAAGACCGTGATGTTCCTCGCGGGCGGATTGATCGAGGACGACCAGGGGACCTCCGCGTTGAAGAAGGTCGGGGGGCTTGCCACGAGCAAGCCGGTGATCGCCGTGCTGTTCGCGCTGCCGGCGCTCAGCTTGGCTGGGCTGCCGCCCTTCTCGGGTTTCATCGCCAAGCTCGCGCTCGTCGATGCCGGCATCTCTTCGGGCGCCTACGTGATCGTGGCGGTGTCGTTGGTCGGTTCGATACTCACACTGCTGTCGATGACGAAGATCTGGCTCGGAGCGTTCTGGGGCGAGGTCACGCCAGCGGCGGTACCGGCGTCGAGCCGCCGGTCGGTCACGATCATGCAGACCGCCGCTGGTGTCGCCGTCGCCGGCACGATTGCGATCGCTGTCGTTGCCGGCCCGTTGTGGCGCATGAGTGAACAGGTCGCCGCGGACCTGATCGAGCGCACGCCCTACATCGTCGATGTGCTGGGCCCGACGGCCACGGAGGTGGACCGCTGATGGACGCCATCATCTCGCGTTCATCGTGGGGCTCGGTTCGGGCGTTGTTCACGCCACGCCGCCTGCTCACGATGGTCCTGCTCGTCGGTGCGTGGTGCGCACTGTGGGGCACGGTGTCGATCGCCAACGTCGTGTCGGGAATGATCGTGGCGATTGCCGCGACGTTGTTCGCAGGCTTCGACCGCAATGCCGGCGGACTGCGAATCGTGCCGTTGCTGCAGTTCGTCTGGCTCGTGGCCGTCGACCTCGTCGTGTCGATGGTGCAGGTCGCATGGGAGATCCTGACCCCAACCGACTACACCGACGAGGCGATCATTGCAGTCGACACGACCATCGCGTCGAGGTCGCACTTCCTGATGCTCGTGGTGGCGATCACTGTCACGCCGGGGACGGCCGTGATCGACAGCGATGGCGACACCGGCCGGCTCTATCTCCACGTGCTCCACGCCGAGAAGGCACCCGAGATCGAACAGCATGTTCGTCGACTCGCGGAGCTCGCATGCCGCGCGCTTCCGGTGAAGGAGGAGGCAGCATGATCGCCGACATTGCGATCGGCATCTTCCTGCTGGCGGGGATCTTGGCCGGTATTCGACTCATCCGTGGCCCGTCGCTCGCCGACCGGGTGATTTCGCTCGATGCTGCCCTCGTTGCGTTGATGGGTGCCATCGGCACGCGGGTTGCCGAGACCGGCGACACGCTGTATATCGGCGTGCTGGTGGTGATCGCCATCGTGGCGTTCACCGCCACCGTGGCCCTCAGCCGATTCATCGAGACGACGGGGCGGCCATGAACGCCGTCAGCTCGGTCTTCATCTTGCTTGGTGCCCTCGTCGCGCTCCTCGCGGGCATCGGACTGCTCACCTTCACGACGCCCTACGCAAGGTTCCATGCCGCGGGCAAGGCGAGTCCGATCGCGTTCCTGCTCGTCGCGATCGGCGCCAGCATCGAAGTCGGTGTGCGGGGTGCCGCCGAGTTGGCGATCGTAGCGGCCGCGCTGCTGCTCACGTTGCCGGCGAGCACCCATCTGCTCTTCCGGGCCACCCACCGCACCACCGAATCCGATCACCTGCGTATCGACGAACTCGCCGCTCCTGAACGAGCATTGGCCGAGATCGAGTCGGGCGCCGCAGAGAGCCCACAGGGAGACGTCGATGGCCACGACCGCTAGCACGCAGGGTCGCTCCGGGTCGGGAAAGAACCCTGGGCAACGGGTGTCTTCAAATACCTATGATGCGATGGTGACGTTGATCGAGCCGAAGCCGGACCTTCCTGCGTGGACCTTCTTGACGAACCACGCCCACGTGATGGTGGCGTTGAGTCGGGACCCCGATCTCCGCCAACGCGACCTCAGCTATGTGGTCGGGATCACGCCGGGCGCGGTGCAGCGGATCCTCGACGACCTCGAAGCCGGCGGCTATCTGCGTCGTGAGAAGGTCGGCCGTCGCAACCACTACGAGATCATCGATCGGACCAAGTTGCGCCATCCCCTCGAAGGCCAGCACACCGTCGGCGAACTGCTCGACATGCTCCACGATTGACGTGTGTGGCGCAGTCGTGGCGAGCACCCACCGCCACTCGAGCTGACCGACTCTCGGCCCCTCACCCCGAAAATTGCGCGCCAGGCGGTCGCGAGCGGGCCGGTTCGCGCACATTTCGGACGACGCGGCGGAGATGGGGACTTTGGGCGGTCGTCAAGGGGTTGGTGCGGGCGCAAGGATGGTGACCATGACCACGATGGCCCCCGACGATCGCCCAGCACTCGACTCGGAGGCTGGCGGATCGGGTTCAGGTCCGTCGAGCACGGCGTGTATCGACGGCAACGAGGCGGCGGCCAAGGTGGCCTACGCCCTGTCGGAGGTGGTGGCGATCTACCCGATCACCCCGGCCTCGACGATGGGTGAACTGGCTGACGCCTGGTCCGCTGGAGGCGTGACGAACCTGTGGGGCGCGGTGCCCGAAGTGGTCGAGCTCCAGTCCGAGGCCGGCGCGGCAGGCACCCTGCACGGAGCGCTGCAGACCGGCGCACTCGGCACGACGTTCACCGCATCACAGGGCCTGCTGTTGATGCTGCCGAACATGTACAAGATCGCCGGCGAGCTGACCCCGGCGGTGATCCACGTCGCTGCCCGAGCGATCGCCACACATGCATTGTCGATCTTCGGTGACCACAGTGACGTGATGGCGGCACGCTCGACCGGCTTCGCGATGCTGTGTGCCAGCTCGGTGCAGGAGGCCCACGACTTCGCTGCCGTCTCGCACGCGGCCACGCTCCGGGCCCGGATCCCGTTCCTGCACTTCTTCGACGGCTTCCGTACTTCGCACGAGATCAACAGCATCGACCTGCTCGGCGACGACGACCTGCGGTCGCTGATCGACGACGACGACATCGCCGCGCACAAGCTCCGCCGCCTGCGGCCGACCGCACCCGTGGTGCGTGGCACGGCGCAGAACCCCGACGTGTTCTTCCAGGCTCGCGAGGCCGCCAACCGGTTCCACGACGCCGTGCCCGGCATCGTTGCCGATGTGTTCGCCGAACTCGAGGCGCGCACGGGGCGCAGCTATGGCCTCGTCGACTACGAGGGCGCCGCCGACGCCGAGCGCGTGATCGTCATGATGGGTTCGGGTTCGGGCGCCGTGGGTGAAACCGTCGCCAGGCTGGTCGCCGACGGCGAGAAGGTCGGGCTGGCCACCATCCGACTCTTCCGGCCCTTCCCGATCGACGCTCTGCTCGACGCGCTGCCGGACTCGGTCCGCTCGATCGCGGTCCTCGACCGGTGCAAGGAGCCGGGTTCGGCGGGCGAGCCGCTCTTCCAGGATGTCATCACCGCTGTCGCCGAATCCGGGCGGACGGGTGTGCGCGTGATCGGCGGCCGCTACGGGCTCGGATCGAAGGAGTTCACCCCGGCGATGGCCAAGGCGGTGCTCGACGAGTTGACGGTCGAGACACCGAAGCGGCGTTTCACCGTCGGCATCGTCGACGACGTCACTGGTCTCAGCCTCGACGTCGACGACTCGTTCCGCCTCGAACAGGCGGGACGGTCGGCGGTGTTCTACGCGCTCGGCAGCGATGGGACCGTCGGGGCGAACAAGGCGTCGGTGAAGATCATCGGCCACGAGCCGGAGCTCCACGCGCAGGGCTACTTCGTCTACGACTCGAAGAAGTCCGGCTCGATGACCGTGTCGCACCTGCGCTTCGGTCCCGAACCGATCCGCTCGACCTACCTCGTGCAGGAGGCCGATCTGGTCGCCTGCCACCAGTTCGGGCTGCTCGACCGCTTCGACGTGCTCGGCGACGTCCGTCACGGTGGCACCTTCCTCCTCAACGCGCCCTATCCCGCCGACGAACTCTGGGAGCACCTCCCGATCACCATCCAGCGTCGCATCCACGAGCGCGAGCTGCGCGTCTTCACGATCGACGCCACGCGCATCGCCCGCGAGCTGAAGATGCCGGGTCGCATCAACACGATCATGCAGCCGTGCTTCTTTGCGTTGACCGACGTGATGTCCCTCGACCGTGCGGTCGGCGCCATCAAGGCGTCGATCAGCTCGGCCTACGGACGGCGCGGGCGGTTGATCGTGGAACGCAACGAGGCGGCCGTCGACCGTGCCGTCGCCGAGCTGGCCCGCGTGGAGGTGCCGGTGACCGTGCCGTCGAGCACCGAGCTCGACGAGACGCTCGACATCTTGGACTCGGCCCGACAGAACGCGGACACCGACTTCATCGATCGCGTCACGATGACGATGATTGCGAACCGGGGCGATCTGCTGCCGGTTTCGGCCATGCCGATCGACGGGACGTTCCCGACCGGCACCACGCAGCTGGAGAAGCGCAAGCTCGCCATCGATATCCCCGTGTGGGAGCCCGACCTGTGCATCGACTGCGGCAAGTGCGCCGTCGTGTGCCCGCACGCGACGATCAGGATGAAGGCCTACGAGCCGTCGGCACTCGATGGGGCGCCCGACAGCTTTCTCTCCAAGAACTTCCGATCGAGGGAACTCGACGGCCACCAGCTCACGATCCAGGTGGCACCCGACGATTGCACGGGCTGCGGTATCTGTGTCGACGTGTGCCCGGCGAAGGACAAGACCCAGGTCAAGCGCAAGGCGATCAACATGCGCCCGGCGCCCGAGCACCGGGTGGTTGAACGCGAACGGTGGGACTTCTTCACCTCGATCCCCGAACTCGATCGCGCCTCGATCACGCACGATTCCGTGAAGAACTCGCAGCTGCTCCAGCCACTGTTCGAGTTCTCCGGCGCCTGCTCGGGGTGCGGCGAGACGCCGTACCTGAAACTGCTGACCCAACTGTTCGGTGACCGTCTCGTCGTCGCCAACGCGACCGGGTGTTCATCGATCTATGGTGGCAACCTGCCGACTACGCCATGGTCGAAAGACACCAACGGGCTCGGACCCGCGTGGTCGAACTCGCTGTTCGAGGACAACGCCGAGTTCGGCTTCGGCATGCGGCTCGGTATCGAACACCACCAGCGTGAGGCCCGGCGCCTCGTCGAGGAGCTGGCCGACGCTGTCGGCATCGACTTCGCCAACGCCCTGCTCGCCGACCCGACGCCGACCGAGCACAGCGTGGTCGAGCAGCGCACACGGGTGGCGGTGCTGCGGGATCGCCTCGACGACCTCGTCGACTCGATCGATCCTGCAGTCGCCGACCGCGCGAAGCGCCTCGGTGTGATCGCCGACGAGCTGGTGCGCACGAGTACGTGGATCGTCGGCGGCGACGGCTGGGCCTACGACATCGGCTTCGGCGGGGTCGATCATGTGCTGGGCAGTGGCCGCAACGTGAACTTGCTGGTGCTCGACACCGAGGTGTACTCGAACACCGGCGGCCAGGCATCGAAGGCGACGCCGCTCGGTGCCGTCGCCAAGTTCGCCATGGGCGGCAAGCCGACCGGCAAGAAGGATCTCGGCGCGATCGCTCGCCGGTACGGCAACGTGTACGTCGCACAGATCGCCATCGGCGGCAGCGACATCCAAACGGTCAAAGCACTCGCCGAGGCCGACGCCTGGGACGGCCCGTCGCTGATCATCGCCTACTCGACGTGCATCGCGCACGGCATCGACATGGAGACCTCGATGTCGCACCAGAAGGATGCGGTGAAGTCGGGGTACTGGCCCCTCTACCGCTACAAGCCGACCACCAACGAGCACGAGCATCCGTTCCAGCTCGACTCCGCAGCACCGAGTATTCCGCTGAAGGACTTCGCGTTGAAGGAGGCCAGGTTCTCGATGCTGGCTCGGTCCGATCCGGCCCGGTCCGCCGAACTGCTCGACCTCGCACAGCAGGACATCGACGAGCGCTGGCACTATTACGAGCAGCTCGCCGGCGTGGAGCGTGCGCTGCACTCACCGCGTCCGCCCGCACTCGACGAGCCCGATGGGGACGACACGATCCATGGAGGATCCGACGATGCCTGACCTGCACACCACCTACCTCGGTCTGGCGCTGCGGTCGCCGATCGTTGCGTCGGCGGGACCATTCACCGGCCAACTCGATCGCTTGGTCGAGCTCGAACTGGCCGGCGCGGGCGCCGTCGTGCTGCCATCGATCTTCGAGGAACAGATCGAGCACGAGACCGCCGAGATCGATCGGCTCTACACGGTCCACGGCGACAGCTTCCACGAGGCGACGTCGTTCTTCCCCGAGGTCGATGACTACGGCTCGGCCATCGACTCCTATCTCGAGCTGATCGAGAACGCGAAGGCGGCGATCGACATCCCGGTGATCGCCAGCCTGAACGGCGCCAACATCGGCGGTTGGGTCAAGTACGCCCGGCTGCTCGAAGGCGCAGGAGCTGACGCAGTCGAACTGAACCTCTACACGGTCTCGGCCGACCCGGCCATCGGTGGGGCAGCGATCGAGGCCGAACATCTCGAACTCGTGGCGCTCGTTGCCGAAGAGGTCGGTGTTCCGGTCGCCGTGAAGATCTCGCCGTTCTACTCGTCGGTGTCGTCGTTCGTCGTCGGACTCCAGCGCTCGGGGGCCGCCGGTGTGGTGATGTTCAATCGGTTCTACTCACCCGACCTCGACCTGGAGACGCTCGAAGTGGCGCCGCGCATCGCACTGAGCACCCCCGAAGAGCTGCGCCTGCCCTTGCGGTGGATCGGGATCCTGCGCGAGCACCTCACGATGTCGATCGCCGGCTCGACGGGGGTGCATTCGGGATTCGACGCGGCGAAGCTGATCCTCGCGGGTGCCGATGTGGCGATGTCGACGTCGTCGCTGTTGCACCACGGCCCGGCCCACCTCGCCACGATCGAAGCGCAGCTGACGGAATGGATGGTCGAACACGACTACGACTCGGTCACGCAGATGCGTGGCGCGGTCGCGAGCCATGCGGCGAGCGACCCAACGGCCTACGAGCGAGCGAACTACATCGGCAACATCGCCACCTACACCAGCCGATTCATCGGCACCGGCGAGGTCCCGCTCGCCCGCCACCGACCCGAGTGAACCTCAGCAGACGGCGCGGACGTACGGGTACGGGTTGACGGCGCGACCGCCACCGGGGTGCACTTCGAAGTGCAGGTGGTTGGCGGTGGTGTTGCCGGTGGCTCCGACGTAACCGATCACTTCACCCCGCGACACACTCCGGCTCGACCCTTCCCAGGCGCTGAGGTGAGCGTAGAAGTAGCGAGTTCCGCTGCCGCCGTTGAGCCACACGGAGTTGCCACCGAGGCGCGTGGTCTTGAACTGGACCGAGCCGGACTCGACAGCGACCAAGGGGGTGCCACCGGGCGACATCATGTCGACGCCTTCATGACTGCGGCCACCCGAGCGTGCGGCACCCCACGTGTCGCCGAAGGCGCGAGGCCCGGCAACGGGACACACGATGCCACTGCCGGCGTTCGACGGAGGAGGACTGGCAGGAACCGGTCTCGGTGCCGGCGCAGCCGGAGCCGCGCTCTGAGCCGCGTTCGAGGAGCCCGACGACGAACCGGAGGACGACCCCGATGACGACCGCGACACGGACGGTGCCAGCGCTGCGGCGGTGGGTGCAGCGGCCGCATTGGAAGCCTGCAGTTGGCGTGCCGCCGCAGCCTCCTCGGCGATCTTGGCCTGGCGCTGACGTTCGAGTTCGCGTTGCACGGCGACATCGGCGAGACGTTGCTGCTCGATCTCGGCGAGTTTGACGACCTCGGCTTCGGCCGCCGACTTGAGCTCTTCGAACTGCTCGCGGGCCTGCGTGGTGGCCTCTTGCTGGCGTTCGAGCTCCGCGCGCTTGGCTCGTACGTCCTTCATCACGGCATCGAAGTCGTCGAGCTCCACCGAGGCGGCACCACGCGCAACCGATGCCTGATGGTCGGCGGTGATCCCGGCGTTCGCCTCGTCGAGGTCGATCAACAGCGGGATCGAAGAGCCGGAATTGACGAAACTGCGCTGTGCGTCCTGCTGCAGACTCGAGCGCATCGAGTCGGCCTGGGCCTCGACGGCTGCCAAGTCCTGCTCGGCGGCGGTGATCTCGAGTTCGAGCGTGTCGAGTCGCGACTCGGCGTCGAACATCGCCTGCGCTGCGGCGTTGGCGCGATCGCGTGCCGCCTGGATCTCTTGCGCGGCGCGAACGGCGGCGGGATCCTGCGCATTGGCCACCGTGAGCGGCAGTGCGCTGGCTCCGACGGCGACGGCGAGGACCACGGCGACGGACGCGAGGGTGCGCCGAACACCGCTCCTCGACAGTCCGGTCATCCTCGACATGACCGCCGAGCCTAGCCCTATATGACGGTTTCGTGACGATCAGGTGTCGGTCGGATGTGGAGGTTCGTCAGGCCCCGACCGTGTCCGGATCATCGAGCGATGTCTGCGGCGTACGGAAACCATCGCAACGTCTCGAAGTCGGCGTTGGTCTCGGGTGTGGGCGCGGCAGGCGCCCGGTGCTCGGGGGCAGCGTGGAACAATTCGTGCGCCGATGCGAGATGGCGGGCGAGGTCGACGGGCTCACTGCGCCGACGGTTCTCGAACTGCATTCGGCCGCCGTCGTAGGAGATCTCGTCGAGGCTCATCGAGGGCCCTCGTGTGCCGCGGCGGTGGTGCCAGAGACCGCTGTCGGGCTCGAAGTCGTACTCGTCCAACAGCGATGCACCGTGCGAGGCGATCATCGTGACCGCGTCGACGAGATAGTCGAACGTGGCGTCGTCGATGAAGTAGTTGAAGTTCACGCGCACCCAGCCGGGCTTGATGCCTTCGCATCCCCGATTGATCTCACGTTGGAACTCGTGTGACCGTTCGAGGTCGATGCCCAACAGCCGATGCCCGTATGGTCCGGCGCACGAGCAGCCGCCGCGGGACTGGATGCCGAAGACGTCGTTGAGCAGTGCCACCACATAGTTGTGGTGCAAGAAGCGGTCACCGTGGCGGATCACGAACGACACGATCGACAGCCGGTCGGCCTCGTGGCTGCCGAGCACGTTGATGTTCGGGTGCGTTTCCCACCGGGCGATCGCCCGTCGTACGAAGCCGGATTCCTTGGCTTCGATCACGTCAGCACCGACAGCCGACTTCAACTGGAACACGAGGCCGGCCCTGATCGATTCGATGATCGCAGGCGTGCCTGCCTCCTCGCGGTGCTCGATCTCGGGGTGGTAGTCGTGTTCGGCAGTGCTGACGTAGCGCACGGTGCCACCTCCCGGCACGTCGGGCACACGATTGGTGAACATCTCGCGACGGGCCACGAGCACGCCGGGCGTGCCTGGCCCGCCGATCAGCTTGTGCGGCGAGATGAACACGGCGTCCTTGTAGGCCAGGTTGCCGTCGGCGCTGGACCCCATGTCGATCGGGACGTACGGCGCCGCGGCGGCGTAGTCCCACAGCGACAGCGCGCCGTGTTCGTGCAGCAGTGTCGAGACAGCGATGGTGTCGGTGATGATCCCGGTGACGTTCGAGGCAGCGGAGAACGAACCGATCAACGTCCTGCGATCGCCGTGGCGGACCAACTCGCGCTCGAGGTGCTCGAGGCTGACGTGGCCGTCGGCGTCCTCGTCGATGATGACGACGTCGGCGATCGACTCGCGCCATGGCAGCTCGTTGGAGTGGTGTTCGTAGGGCCCGATGAAGACCACGGGCCGTTCGGCTGCGGGGATCGTCTCGGTCAGGTGGTACCGATCGTCGAGTACCGACGGGATCTTCAGGCCGAGAACGCCGATCAGTTTGGCGACGGCGTGCGTGGCGCCACTGCCGCAGAAGACCACGGCATGTTCGGCGCGCGTGGCGCCGACGCAGCGCCCGATGATCTCCCGGGCCTCCTCTCGCAGCCGTGTGGTCTGCAGGCCGGTGCCGGAGGATTCAGTGTGCGTGTTCGCGTACAGCGGGAGCACCACGGCGCGGATGTAGTCCTCGATGAAGCTGAGCGACCGGCCCGACGCGGTGTAGTCGGCATAGATGATCGGCCGGGGCCCGTACGGGCCGTCGATCACGTCGTCGCGCCCGATCACGGACTCGCGGACATACGCAATCAGAGCGTCTGGGTCGGTGGTGGCCACGCCTCCAGTGAACCAGCGATTCGAGGTGAGAGGGGCTGGCGTCGCCGGTTTCATTTACGCTGCCTGTCGAGATGGACCAGCAGCGAGCCGACGTCACCGCTGAGCTCGGGCTCACCGCCGCCGAGGTGGTGGACCGTGTCGCCGCCGGCCACGTCAACGTCACCCCGGAGCCTCCCGGACGATCGTTCGGACAGATCGTGGCGGCCAACGTGTTCACGGTCGTCAACGCGATCATGCTCACACTGTTCGTCCTCGTGCTCGTGTCGGGCAATCCGAAAGATGCGCTGTTCGTCGGGGTCGTGGTGTCGAACTCCGTGATCGGAGTGGTGCAGGAGGTCCGCGCCCGTCGTGAGTTGCAGCGCCTCGAGGTGGTCACCGAACCACGTGTGACGGTGATCCGCGACCGCGCGACGGTGGAGATCCCGTCGGACGAGATCGTGCTCGACGACGTGGTCGAGCTCCGCCTCGGAGGTCAGGTCGCTGTCGACGGAGAGCTACTCGAGGCCACCGCGCTCCGTCTCGACGAGTCGATGCTCACCGGCGAATCGCTGCCGGTTCCCAAGGAGATCGGTGACCCCGTGATGTCGGGCAGCTTCGTCGTCGCCGGCAACGGACGCCTCCGGGCGACCGCGGTGGGCGCCGACAGCTATGCCAGCACGCTCGCGACCGAGGCGAAACAGTTCACCGCGGCGCAATCGCAGCTCCGTCAAGGCATCGACATCATCCTGCGTTGGCTCACCGTGATCATTCCGGTCGCGTCGATCTTCCTGTTCATCAATCTGCTCAGCGCCGAAGACGGCTGGCAGGACGCGCTGCTCGGCACCGTGGCGGCCGCGGTCGCGATGGTGCCCGACGGATTGGTGCTGCTGACCAGTCTGTCGTTCATGGCGGGCATCGTGGCGCTCGCTCGTCGTAACGCGCTGGCCAAGCAGCTCTCGACCGTCGAGGTGCTCGCCCGCGTCGACGTGTTGTGCCTCGACAAGACGGGCACGATCACCACCGGCGAGATCACGTTCGCTGCCACCCACACCGCGGCAGGTCGCACCGACGACGAAGCCCGGGATGGACTTGTTGCACTCGCCTCGTCCGACCGGGATCCGAACGCATCGATGGCGGCGATCGTCGCGGCGGTCGGAACCGACACCACCTGGGAGATCGATCGTGTCGAGCCCTTCGACAGCGGACGCAAGTGGTCGGCGGCATCCTTCGTCGACCGCGGGTGGGTCTACCTCGGAGCGCCGGACTTCCTGCTCGCACCCGATGATCCCGCTCGGGACCTCGTCGAGCGATTGAGCACCGGAGGCAAACGGCTGCTGGCCGTGATGACCTCGCTCGATGGTCCTGCCGGCGACCGTCTCCCCGAAGGATCGAGGACGCTTGCGATCGTCGAACTCGAAGACGAGATCCGTCCCGACGCGGCGAAGATCTTGTCCTACTTCGCCGAGCAGGACGTGACCCTCAAGGTGATCTCCGGCGACAACCAGGACACGGTGGCAGCGATCGCCGATCGGGCCGGCCTCACCGTGGCAGGTCCGCCGGTCGATGCTCGTGAGCTCCCGACCGACCTCGGTGAACTCGCAACGGCGATGGACAGCAGCACCGTGTTCGGACGGGTCAAGCCGCAGCAGAAGCAGGCGATGGTGCAGGCGTTGCAGTCACGTGGCCATGTCGTGGCGATGACCGGCGACGGAGTGAACGATGTCCTCGCCCTCAAGGACGCCGACCTCGGCATCTCGATGGGTTCGGGCAGCGAGGCGACCAAGGCCGTCGCCGATCTCGTGCTCACCGACAACGCGTTCTCCAGTCTGCCGACGGTGGTGAACGAGGGCCGAAAGGTCATCAACAACATCGAGCGGGTGTCCAACCTGTTCGTCACGAAGGCGGCGTACGCCGTCCTGCTCACGTTCGCGGTGGGGTTGTTGAACAGCCCGTTCCCGTTCCTGCCGCGGCAGTTGACCTTGATCGGCACGTTCAGCATCGGTGTCCCGGGGTTCTTCCTCGCCCTCGCCCCGGAGGTCGATCTGATCCGGCCCGGGTTCTTGCGACGCGTCCTGTGGTTCTCGGTCCCTGCCGGAGTGATCGCCGGCTCGGCGACGCTCGCTGCCTACGAGGCGGCGCTCCACGTCGCCGACCTCGGGCTCGACGAGTCGCGCACGCTTGCCACCGTGACGTTGCTGGCGATCGGCCTCGTCGTACTCGCCGTGGCCAGCCGCCCCGTGCGGTCCTGGAAACTCGGTCTGGTCGTCGCCATGGCGGTTGCCTACCTCGTCGTGTTCGCCGTGCCGTGGATCCGCAACTACTTCGCGCTCGAACTGTTCTGGGACCCGGCATGGTTCTACTCGGCGATCGCCGTCGCCGTGGCCGGGGTGATGATCGTCGCGATCCCGCTGGTGATCCCCACACGAACCCAGCGATGAGCGAACCCGCCGCATACGGTCGCTTCGCTCATCGGTGAACGGGACGGGCGGTCGTCAGTAGCTGCCTTCGGCGTTGCGGTCGATGCTGAGCAGCTGGATCAGGTCTTCGTGGAGCTCCATCCAGATGTCGTGGAACGATCCGCACATGACGCCGGTGAACATCTTCGTCTCGCCGTTGACGGCGCGTGCCGTCGCTCCCGTGAGCCGGTGGCGATACGCCGCAAACCGCGGGATCACGTCGGCGAACCCGTCGAGCACCGGGGCACAACGCGCGTTGAACTGGTCGAGTTCGCTCAGCCGCTCGCCGTCGTAGGCGGCATCGGTGTGATCGTTCGGCTCACCGCCGCGGGTCTGCCACGCGGTACACAACTGCTTGAGCTGGGTGTTCAGCTCGAGGAACGGTTCGTAGTGCGCTCGCAGGCCGGTGCCGTGTGCGGCTGCCGCGTCGACGATCTCGGTGGCGTGGCGCTCCTTGCCCTCCGGCGTGAGCTGCCACAGCTCGCGGGCCTCGAAGAACTTGGTGTGTCCGCTCTCGGCGAGTTCGTTCAGGATCGTCGCGGTGCGATCGGCGTCGACCGTCGACAGCTCGGCGACCGTCGCTGCTGAACTGAATCCCTTGATCCGCAGGGCGTGCAACACGAGGAACCGAGCCTCGTCGTCATTCATCTCGCTCGAGGCACTCGCCGTCGCATCCGTGCGCGGCGCGGCGTGATCGTTGGCGACGTCGGCGGTGAGCCGGTCGATCTCGCTGTCGGGAACCCGGCCGGCGTCGAGGAGTGCCTGGGCCACGGCGAGCCGGGCGATCGGTACCCGGTACGGTGAGCAGCTGACGTAGTCGACTCCGGCATCGACGAGGAATCGTGCCGACGCCGGGTCGCCCGCCTGCTCGCCGCAGATGCCGATCTTGATCTCCGGCTTGACCGCACGAGCATCGGTGCACGTCATCTCGATCAGGCGGCCGACACCTTGCTGGTCGAGCTGTTCGAACGGGTTGAAGGGGAGCACACCCGCTTCGAGGTATGCCGGGAGCAGCCGGACCTCGACATCGTCGCGGCTGAACGCGAACGTGAGCTGAGTGAGGTCGTTGGTGCCGAACGAGAAGAAGTCGGCGTGAGTGCTGAGGTCGGCGGCCACCAGGGCGGCGCGCGGCGTTTCGACCATGGCGCCGATGCTGACGGCCTCGAAGTTCGCCATTCCCGACTCGTCGAGCGCTTCGAGCACCCAGCCCCGTGCCATCGCGAGTTCGTCGGCGCCCATCACCAACGGGATCATGATCTCGACCTTGGGGTCGCGCCCCGCCGCGAGTGCGTCGCCGACCGCGCGGGCCAACGCTCTGACCTGCATCTGGTACACGCCGGGCTTGACGACGCCGAGGCGGACACCGCGCGTCCCGATCATCGGATTGGCTTCGCGCAGCCGGCGAACCGCGGCGAGCTCGGCGCGTGACTCGTCATCGAGCGTTCCGGTCGCCTCGGCGACCACGAGGCGCTCGTAGTCGGGGAGGAATTCGTGCAGCGGCGGGTCGAGCAGCCGCACGGTCACGGGCAGGCCGTCCATCGCGGCGATGATCGACGCGAAGTCGGCCTGCTGGACGATGTCGAGCTCGTGAAGGATCTCGCGCTCGTGGGTGGGGTCATCGCTGAGGATCAGTCGCCGGACCAGCCGGAGCCGCTGTTCGGCCAGGAACATGTGCTCGGTGCGGCACAGCCCGATGCCCTCGGCGCCGAGGTGGCGGGCATGCGCGGCGTCGTCGGCGGTGTCGGCGTTGGCACGTACGCCGACGCGGCCGGAACGGATCAGGTCGGCCCACCGCAGCAACGTCTCGAGTTCTGGCGGCGCCGACCGTGTGGACGCCACGACGGCGCCGGCCATCACGTTGCCGGTCCGTCCGTCGATCGAGATCTCGGTTCCCTCGGCGTGGAAGTCGTCGCCGATCCGGATGCCGCCGTCGACCACGACGACGTCCCCGGCCCCGACGACTGCGGGAATGCCCCACCCGCGGGCCACGACGGCGGCGTGGCTGGCCAGACCGCCGCGGGCGGTGAGGATCCCGCGGGCCGATTGCATGCCGAGCACGTCATCGGGCGTGGTCTCGGTGCGCACCAGGATCACGTCGACGCCACGGTCGGCGGCCTCGACGGCGGCCTCTGCGCTGGTCACGATGCGCCCGGATGCCGCGCCCGGTGACGCCGGTAAACCCGTGGTCAGGATGGTGTAGTCGCCGTTCGGATCGAACCGGGCGTGCATGAACGTCGAGAGCTCCGCTGCCGGTATGCGCAAGATGGCGTCGGCGACAGTGGTGTCGGTGAACGGGTCGCAGGCCTCGTTCACCGCGGCCACGATCAGTTCGGTCAAGCTGTCGCTGGCATCGTCTGCCGTCGTGCCCTCGGATGGAATCGCCGTCGACTGGTTCGTCACATGTCCCCCTTCTTCACGTATGACGCTAATCGGAGGACGATTCGGCGGAGGATCCCGAGGCATCCGAGCCTGGGAGACCGCCGATCTCCGAGACGAGTGTGAGCACCCGGTGCTCGATGACGTCGGCTTGCTCGGCGTCGACTCCGAGGATGCCGCAGAGGTGGTTCGCGAAGAGCGCCCAACCAAGCCCCAGGGTGGCCGCCACGATGACCGCCTCGTCGAGCTCGGTGCCCATGGACCCTGGACGATCCGCGGCGAGCGCCCGTCGCCAGGCGGGCAGGATCGGATGGGTCGGGAACGGATCGTCTCCGACGTCGAGCATGACTCGAGCGAGGGCCCTGGCCACCTCGCCGCCGCGACGGAACGCCAGGTCCGGGGGAGGGAACCCGGTCTCGTCGACCTCCGCGGCGGCCCGATCGGTGATCGAACCGAAGGCAGCGGTGACCAACGCATCCTTGCTGCCGAAGTACGTGTGGACGAGGCCGTGGTTGACGCCCGCACGCTGGGCGATCTCGCGTACCGACATCGTCACGCCCTGTTCGAGGATCAGCTCGCTGGTCGCTTCGACCAGCGCAGCCATCACGGCGTCGCGACCCGCCGGCTTGTCGACTGCCTCAGCCCTCGTGCGGTGACGTGTGTTCGGCGGGTGAGTCACCGGTTGAGCAGCACCGGGATGTTGCGCGGTCCGCGGATCTGGCCGTTTGCCCATGTGGTCGGCTTGCTCGTGTCGAGCGAGTAGTTCGGAAACGCCCGCAGCCACTCCTGGAAGGCCACGGTGCATTCGAGACGGGCGAGGTTCGATCCGACGCAGCGGTGGATGCCGAGACCGAATGCGACGTGACGGTTGTTCAACCGGTCCATGTCGAACACATCCGCGTTCTCGAAGGCTGCCGGGTCGTGGTTGGCGGCCGGGAACGTCAGCAGCATCTGGTCGCCGACATGGACCGGGCAGCCGCTGACCTCGGTCTCGCCGATCACCTTGCGTGCCATTGTGACCGGCGCGTAGTACCGCAGGACTTCCTCGGTGGCGGTGTTCCAGAGCATGTCGTCGTTGTCGGCGGCAACGAGGCGCTCGACCTGTTCGGGATGCTGCGAGAAGTGCCAGAGCCCCGATCCGATCGCACTCCACGTGGTGTCGATGCCGGCGATGATCAACAGGTTGATGTAGCCGACCTTGAGGTTCCAGTCGACGGGCTCGCCCTCGATCTCGGCGTTGGCGATCATGGTCAGCATGTCGTCTTGCGGATTGGCGAGACGGTCGTTGAGCAGGCCGTCGACGTACTCCTGCATCTCGGT
>DATLBC010000078.1:0-8479 GCA_035527095.1 Ilumatobacteraceae bacterium
GCGCATCCGGGCGGCGGCCGCCATCAGTTCCTCGAGCGGTGTGGCGAGCAGTTCGGCGTCGTCGCGATGCGGCATCGCCGCACGGTAGCCGCGAGTGAGTGTGGAATACGAACCCACTGCTAGGGTCGCTCGGGTGCCAGCAGCACTCCCCACAACGCCGACGCCGAACCCGACTGCGACGGCCGATCACGGTCCGGGGATCGAGGCCGTCGCGGCGATCGTCGGCGATCGCTGGTCGATGCTGATCGTGCGCAACGTGTTCCGGGGCATCCGGCGCTTCGACGCGCTGCACGACGACCTCGGCGTCTCACGCCCGGTGCTGGCCGGACGGCTCAAGCGGCTCGTCGACGCCGGCATTCTCGAACGCACCCGCTACCAGGACCACCCCCCTCGATACGACTACGTCCTCACCCCCGCCGGCCTCGAGCTCTCCCCCGCCCTCGTCGCGCTCATCCGATGGGGCGACCGGTGGTTCGGCGGCGACGAGCGCACGGCGGTGCTCGTGCACGCCGACTGCGGCGACGAGTTCGAGCAGGGATTCTGGTGCCGTACGTGCGCCACCACGTTCGGGCCGAGCGAGATCCGGGCGCGGGCATGATCGACCACATCGCCACCGCGACCGTGCCCACCCAGTGGGGCGACTTCACCTGCCACGCGTATCGACGCCCCGACGGCATCGAGCACCTTGCCCTCGTGCTCGGAGATCTCGCCGGCACCCCACTGGTGCGGGTGCACTCCGAGTGCCTCACCGGCGACGTGTTCGCGTCGGCGCGGTGCGACTGCGGTGCCCAGCGCGACCTCGCACTCGAGATGATCGCCGCGGAGAACTCCGGCGCCCTGATCTACCTACGCGGCCAGGAGGGGCGTGGCATCGGGCTGGGCGAGAAGATCCGTGCGTACGCCCTCCAGGAACTGGGCTACGACACCGTCGATGCGAACCTTGCGCTCGGACATCCCGCGGACGCACGCGACTATGCCGACGCTGCCGAGATCCTCCGGCACCTCGGCGCCACGTCGATCAGGCTGCTGACGAACAACCCTGCGAAGACCGACGCGCTGTGCGAGCACGGCATCGATGTCGTGGCGCGGGCGCCGATCGTGATCCAACCGACGGCGACCACGGATGCCTACCTCCGCACCAAGCGCGAGCGCATGGGTCACAGCCTGGCGTAACCGTCGGGACGTCAGGGCTTCACGGCCACGAGGTCGATCAGCGCCGAGGTGCCGTTGTGGCCCACTCCCTCTTCGATCACGGCGTCGTAGCTCGCGAGTCGCTCGACGTCCATGGCGCCGAACGCGTCACGCAAGAGCTCCTCGGTGTACATGTGCGTCGGGTCCGGCGGACCTCCGGTTCCGAGCGCGACCTGTTCGGGCCGGTACCCGTGCAGGAGCAGCCGCCCGCCCGGCCGCAGGGTGCGCTGCATCCCGTCGAACACCGACGGTTGCTGTTGCGGCGTGAGGAACTGGATGAAGACCGCGACCACGAGGTCGTAGGCATCGGGCGTCCACTCCCAGGTCGTGATGTCGGCGATCCGGAAGTCGACCTCGACACCCCGTTCGTCGGCGAGCTTCCGCGCTTTCGCAACGCCGACCGCGGACGTGTCGAACGCCACCACCTCGACGCCCTGCTCCGCGAGGAACACCGAGTTGCGGCCCTCACCGTCGGCGACGACCAGCGCCCGCGACCCGGGCTCGAGCTGGTGCGCATGTGCCACCAGGAACGCTGCCGGTTCGGTCCCGAACAGGTAGTCGTCGATCGAATAGCGCTCGTCCCACATGGCGTCTCCTTGCTCGCGTCGGCGACAGCATGTTGGCCCACACGCTGTCGCCCCGCCACATCCGTCCGCCCACGAAAGGCGGGTGCGGCCAGTACAATCGAGGTTGGTGTCGACGGCTTTCGGGCCGACGGCGCCACTACATATCGAACATGGGGCTGACTGGTTTCGACGTCAGTAACGCTGTTCGAGTTTGCGACCCGAGTTCCTCAGACTCGCTAAACGGGGGAACCAACAGAATTGCCGCAGAGCAATCTGAGTTCACCCTCGCCGCCTGATCCGTCAGGTTGAGTGTGAAACATCGTGAGCAGCAATGCCGCACGGGGCCAATCCATCACAGCCCGGCAACAGAAGTGAGGGATGACCGCAGGAAAGACTGCTGACGGTAGGAAAGACTGCTGACTCACAGGAAAGACTGAGCGTGGTCCGCCTCGAGCGGACAGCCGACCCGTCGGTGTCACAGCGTCAGTGGCAACACCGGGAATGGTCGTAGCAAGTTCGTTCACCGGCTGATGGACGGGGGTTCGATTCCCCCCAGCTCCACAAGATTTTCGGCGCATATGCCCTCCTCAGGGCATATGCGCCTTCGTCGTCCAGGGTCCGACGGCGGAAGACGGGCGCATGACAACATCGACACCACGTGGCGACCCGGCCCGATTGGGCTCGTGTGACCTCCAACTCTGGACGGACACCTCCCCGCCCGGCCGAGCGATGGTTCGCCGTAGGACCGTCACGATGCGTGTCGGGCTCCACGATGTCGCGGTGATCACCGAGCACTGCACTGGGGTCGCAGTGCGGCGCGAGGTCAAACCCATTCATCGTGTGTACCGGTTCGACGACGTGGAGGTCACTCAGCTTGCGGCGGACGCCCGGGTGCGCGCGATACGGCCTCGCGCAGCGGCTGCCAAACTGGGAGCAGTTGCACGGTCGCTGCCCCAGATCAGGGTGAAGACCATCGACGGCACACAGACGTTCGTCATCGCGACGAACGCCGCGACGCTTCCCATGGCGACAGCGAGACCCCGGGCGACCGTCGGTTGACCCGCCAGAAACGCGGCGCCCGAAGCCCCGAGCATCAGGGCGCCGATCACGCAACCCAACCGTTTGCCCGCCCGATTGGCAGGGATCGGCGTCATGCCGACCAGGTGGGCGAGCCGGTTGTAGCCGAGCTCGATCGGGTGGTTGAGGGCAAACACCCCGACGACAGCGGTACTCCACACCATGGCGAGCAATGCGAACGAACCAGTCATCCCGACGGCCAGCGACCCAGCGGCACACGCTGCGGGCGCCAGACGGTGTGCACTCGGGCCAGCGGCGCAGGCGGCCACGAGGTCGACACCGCGCCATCCCTGCAGTGTGAGGAGCCGCGCGGATCTGTCGACGGTCCGGTCGCTCAGGATCGCAGTGAGCTCGCCCAGGCGACCCGGGCGCGGCCGGCGACCAGGTCCGGTCGGAGTCGGAGTCACCGTGGATGGTGTCGTGGATGTCGTCGAGCGTGTGATGTTGTGCATGCGGACCACCATCGTCTCTGAACCTTCCGAGAACCTTCCCGCGACATCGATCCGTGCGATCGCGTGAGCGTTCTGTCAGGCGGCGGACGCCTGCAGGCATCGCTGGGCGTCGAGGGGCTGCCCGGCCCGGGTGAACAACTCCGCTGCCTCGGCGAACAATGCGCCAGCCTCCTCGGAGCGCTGCTCAGCGCGCGCCAGGTGGGCTCTCGCCTCTGTGACCGCTCCCTGCCAGGCCGTGCCCTGCCACGCCATCGCCGACTGTTCGGCCATCGCGAGGTGACGTCGCGCCTCGTCGAGATCACCGACCGCCGAGCATGCGATCGAGGACGGCACCGCAACCATCACCGTGCAGAACATGCACATGTCCGACGGGCCGATCGCCGTGTTGGCGCGATCGACCACCAGGCGCGCTGTCTCCGACGACGGGCTGGCGCGAATCATCGTGCCGTAGATGCGCTGGATCAGGTGATGTGCGAGAGCCGACCAGCGGGCGAGCGGCAGCGCTTCGTCGAGGAGCCGCAACGCCTCGTCGTTGTCACCGAGCTCGAGGTGGGTCTCGGCCAGCCTCTGGAGCGACAGCGCCTCGCCGGCGTTGGCGCCGATCTGACGGTGCAGTTCGACACCCTCACGAAGATCGACCAAGGCCCGCTCGAGGTCGCCCGACAGCAACCGAACCTCGCCAGCGACAGTCGCGGCAAAGGCGATCGCACGCAACGAGCCGCCGCGCTCGCCGGCCTCGCGTAGCGAGGCGGTGAAGTCGAGCACTTCGCTGTAATCCGTACGACCGTACAGCAGGTATTCGGCCACTCAAAGATGACAGTCGAACACCGTGGTCGCGAGTTCGGCCGAGCTTTCGGTCGCCGTGAGCTCGTTGCGCATGCGCTCGAACCACTCGCCCTTGTTGTGTGCGACCATGCCCTGCAATGTGAGAACGTCGAGCATGCTGGTGGGAGCGGACTCGTGGAGCGCGTGCTTGCGAGCCTCGGTGGCCGCTCGTTCGGCCGACTCGAGATCGCCGGTCATGTAGGCGAGCATTCCCTTGGCGAACAACACCGGACCGTCGAATGGGCCTCCGTCGGGCTCGAGCCCGTCGAGGATCACCGAAGCCGACTCGACATCGCCCGCCAACATCGCGGCCCGAGCCATCTTGGCGCGGATCACGCGTCGGTTCGGGCCCTCGGCCTCCTGCAACGCCCGCTGAAACGCGCCGACTGCGCCGGGGTCTCCCATGCCGGCCAGTACGTCGGCCCGCAAGGAGAGCAACTCGAACCGAGTGTGTACGTCGGCGTGGTCGAGCACGGGATCGATCATCAGCGCGGCGTCGCTGAGCGCACCGACAGCCTGGGCAGCCCTGGCCGCCTGCAGCGCCCATGGGGCGGCTCGTACAAGATCGTCAGCAGCGATCAGGTGGTGGGCGATCCGGGACGCCGGCGCCCCCATCGCCTCGAACCGAGTGGCGGCGTCACGGTGCACAGCCCTTCGGCGGTGAGGCGCGAGTTCCTCGACGAGGCTGTCGCGCAGGAGCGCGTGGCGGAAGTGATACCCACCCGATGAGTACTCGAGGATCTCGAGCGCGAGGGCGTGGTCGAGGAGGTCGAAGGCGTCGGCGTCGTCGACGCCCGAGAGGGCGATGAACTGATCGGTGTCGAACCGGGTTCCGGCGATCGCTACTCGGGCCAGGGCGTCTCGAAGCTCTGACGGAATCACGCTGAGCGAGGCGGTGACGAGGCTCGCCAGATGGTTGGGGATCGCCATCGCACCCGCCTCGAGGGCTTTGGCGATCTCCTCGACGTAGAACGGTGTGCCGCCCGACAGCGCGACGATCTTGTCGATCTGAGCGACGTCGAGGGGTTGCTCGACGACAGCTCGGATCATCTCGGCCGATTCGGCCGGGCCGAGCGGCCCGACGCGGATCTCGCGGGCGCCGCTTCGGCCGAGAAGGGAGCGGAGCGCCTCGAACGCCGGCGTGACCGATCCTGATCGGGCGGTCGCCAACAACACCAGGCGTTCGCAGGTCGCCTGGCGGGCGAGGTAGTGGAACATGCTGAGGCTGGCATCGTCGGCTGCATGCAGGTCGTCGACGAAGAGCAGCAGGCCGCGCGACCTCGCAGCGTTGCGAACAAGGCGGTCGACGGCAACGAACAGGCGTTGGTGACCGTCATCGTCGGCCGGCGTGTCGTGCAACGAGTCCGGGGCTTCGCGGACCCGGCGCAGCTCGGCCTGATGCGAGGTCGGGAGCTCGTCGAGCAGTTCGGGCGCATGACGGAGCAGGTCGTCGATGAGCTCGAGCACCGGCGCGTAGGGCCACGGACCATCGATCGAGGCCGCCACAGCTCGGCCGACGATCCATCCGTGCTGGCGCGCCCGATCAACCGTCCAGTTGGACAAGGTGGTCTTGCCGATACCGGCGACGCCGGTCAGGAGCAGCAACGAGCCCGAACCCTGGCGTGCCTGGTCGAGGGTCTCCTGGATCGTGTGTCGCTCGTCCGTCCGACCGACCAGTTCGATCCGGTCCGGTTGGCCATCGAGCGCCTGGAGGCGCAGCTCGATCGCCTCCCGGCTCGGACTCACCCCGAGCTCGTCGCTGAGCGCTCGTTCGAGCCGCTCGAACTGTCGAAGGGTGGCGATCCGTTGGCCTCTCGCGGCCGAGCTCCGCATCAGTTCGAGATGGGCTTCCTCGTCGGCCGGTTCGACTGCGAGCACAGCTTCCCATCGGCCTGCAGAGCGCAACACGTCGAGGTGCCGCATCCGCAGTCGCTGACGGGCCTCCATGGCCCAGTCCTCGTAGGGATCACCAGGCAGGAGATCGCCGCCGTACAGATCGGCCGCCGCCGCTGGGTCCGAGTCGGCGGCGGCCTCGAACTGCTCGACGTCGATCCACACATCGGCCCCGGGCCACAGCAGGACGATTTCGTCGCGCAACGTGATCGCGGTCTTGTCGCCGGTCGCGCTGCGGACGTAGCTGGCGACCTTGTGGAGACGGGGTGCGGCATCGTCCACGCTGACGTCGGGCCACAGTGCGTCGATCACCTGCTCCCGGTGGAGCCGTCTCCCACCGGCGATCGCCAGCAACTTGACGAGGGAAGCGGCCTGCCGGCGCTCGAACGCCGACTCATCGAGGACGCGGCCCTCGACCTCCACACCGAATCCCCCGAGCAGCCGCAGCCGAACCTGCCCCACCACTCCACAGTACTTGAACCTCCCGTACCGGTCCGGAGCGGAGCGCGGCGAACCGTTCGTCGATCACGAGTGCATCGGGATCGACGAACGGAACGCTCGAACCGGCTCGTGCTCAGTAGTTGAAGACGAGCGCACCGCCGGAGGTGAACTCGTAGACCGACGGGGCGCCCTTGACCTCGGCGTTGCGGGTCCAGCTCGCGTCCTGCTTGTCGCGGAGCTTGACACACACCGGGCAGGCGAAGAAGCGCCCACCGGAGGAGACGTACTCGTCGTGGAGGTCGGCGACCGAGGGAGCCCCCGGAACAACGATCTTGTCGGCGAATCCTTCGATTGCCACATCGATGCCGTCCTTCGTGAGCCACATGACGACCTCCTTGCCGGCACGGAGTGCTTCGACTCCCATCAGATAGGCGATCAGTACGTTCTCGGGCTCGTTCTCGGCGTTGGCCAGTCCGATCAAAACCTTGCTGTCGGGTGTGCTGGTGATGCTCATGGTTGTCTCTCCTGTTGTGTTGATGTGGGTGTGGGTGTTGGTGTGGGTAGATGGTTCGATCACGGCCTGGCGTCGCGATCGGTCAGGGCTTGCGGGCGAGGAACGGGTGGCCGCTCACATCGAACGCTCGGGCGTTCGCCTCACCGCCGGCGCCTCCGAAGGTGTCGACGGGCGGCCCGATCTCGATGCTCCCGAACCCGGTCCCTTCGAGAAGAGCCTTCCAGCCTGCGCACGGCAGGCCACCGGCAATTCAACCGGTCCAGACATCGATGTTCCGTTGCGCCTCGATCGGAACTGGGCGCCCATTTGCGATGTCGGCGAACTGGAGGACGCCTCCGGGTCGAAGGATTCGGAACGCCTCCGTCAAGGCCGCGATCTTGTCGGGGCAGAGATTGATCACGCCGTTGGAGATCACCACGTCCGCCCACCCGTCCTCGACGGGCAACTCCTCCAGAAAGCCGCTGCGAAACTCGACGTTGCCGGCGCCGACGGTCGCAGCGACGGCGCGTGATTTGGCGACCATCTCCGTCGTCATGTCGACACCGATCACGTGACCAGAGGGACCGACGGTCCGCGCCGCCATGAAGCAATCGAAGCCGGAGCCTGAACCGAGATCGACGACCCGCTCACCGGCTCGGAGCGATCGCAACTCGAAGGGGTTGGCGACACCGGCGAACGACTCCACCGCGACCGGCGGCAGGGCGGCGACGGCGTCCATGTCGTACCGGCAGCGCTCGGCTGCGATGCGGCCGGTGTGAAAGTGGTAATCGGCACCCGGGTCGGCGGCGACAGCGGCGTATTTGGCGCTGACCTCGGCTCGGAGCTCATCGCGGTCGATGCCGAGATCGGTCACCAGGTCGTCGGGAGGAGGCGTTGTGTCGTTCATGCCAGCATCATGAATGGGCCGCCTTCCCAGAACCTTCCCGGCACGAACCGCGTTCGGACTCGGCGTCCCGGGGGCGCTCTCGCCTGACGTCGGCCGGACGCCGACCGACCCCGGTGCGCAAGCCCGATGGTCGCTGACCAGGTCTGACGAAATCGCGCGGACGGACGGGAGAAGGACGGGAAGCACCGGTCACCAGCGATTGCCCACGGCCAACTGCGGTCACTCGAAGAATCGGCGCTGACCAGGAGCGCAATGCTCTGACCAGGCTGGGGGAAGAAATGTGAGTGGGGGTTCGATTCCCCCCCCAGCTCCACGAAAAGTTGCATCTACCAGGGGAAATACCGGGGATGGCCGAGGGGCGGGGTCTGGGATCGACCGGATTCGCCCAGTGGAGACCGATCTTCACGATCGGGCGCTGTCCCCGCCCCGTACTGCGTGCTCGAGCAGTCCGACCTGCCGTTCGATCGCCGACTGGCGAGGCGCCGGTGCCCCTCGACGCAACGACGCAAGAGCCAGGCGCATCTCGCGGGCAACGAACGGCGAACTCGCCCCGTAGAGCCGGATCTCCGTGAACGCAAGCGTGAGGTAGTCGTCCCACGTCGGTACCGGTTCGACGAGCCGGACCGTACCGGAC
>DATLBC010000079.1:0-10829 GCA_035527095.1 Ilumatobacteraceae bacterium
ACCTCGATACCGGGTTCGGGATGTGGCCTCACCGAAGCATCAGCACCGAGGCGCAAGCTGATCACGCCGGCAGACCGCAAGGTCCAACAGACGTCCTCATCTGCCCATCCCGAACCCACCTCTTGACAGAGAGGAGCCGAAATGTGCGGGCTCGGCACGACTCAACGCCGCACATGATCACGCTCCTCCGGAGGCGTTGCCGCGGACGCATGACTGCCCGGTTGGGGAACTCCCATCGGACGTTTCGCCGGTGCTGCTGATGCGGATAGCGAGACTCGAGGCATGTCAGACGACGATCGCCTTCCGAGCCGCTCGAGTGTTCGTCAGGAGCCCGCGATCACGCGATCGACCCACGCGATCAGGGCGGAGGTGATCTCGTTGCGATTGGTCTCGTTGAACACCTCGTGGCGGGCGTCGGGATAGACGGCGACCGTCACGTCGTCGACGCCGGCGTCCCGATAGCGGCCGGCGACGAGCTCGATCAGTTCACCGCCGCCGGCCAGCGGATCGGCGGATCCCGAAACAAGGTAGATCGGGAGGTCGGATCGGATGGCAGCCAGACGATCCGCGTCGGAACAGACCGTCAGCGAGTCCAGCATGCTCGCAGCGGCCGCAGCGTCGACGCCGAAACCGCAGTAGTCGTCGGCGATGTACAGATCGACCTCGTCGGGATCGCTGGTCAGCCAGTCGGATTCGGTGCGGGCCGGCTCGAACGGGGCGTTGAAGGCGGAAAGATCGACCTCCTGCGTCGGATCGATCCCGGCCGCGATCACATCGATCGCGCTCGTGCCCGAGAGCACGGCACCAGCCAACTCGACGCTGTGATCCAGCAGGTATTGCTGGAGCGCAAACGATCCCATGCTGTGACCCACCATCACCAGCGGCAGTCCGGGGAACTCGTTCCGCGCAATGCCGGCGAGCTGTCCGATGTCGGCCATCAGACCGGGCCAGCCAATGGGACCGAAGTCGCCAAGACGCTCGACAGAGCCTGCCGTCCGACCGTGCCCGCGGTGATCTCCGGCGTACACGACGTAGCCCGCATCGGTGAGTGCGCCGGCAAACCGACGGTAGCGGCCCGCGTGTTCGCCCATGCCGTGCACGATCTGCACGATTCCACGCGGCACGCCATCGCCCTCCCAGCGGTACGCGGCCACCTCGACACCATCGTCGGCAGTGAAGAAGAAAATCGTCGCGTCCATCGCGCCATTCTCCCAGACGGCACGCCCACACGCCCCGCTCCGGGCATGCCTATCGCTGCGCCGGCACAGCGTCGGCCGATCGACAACGGCCTCGCCCGGTAGGGATCCCTCTACCGGGGCCTGTGGGAGCCCGCGAACTTCGAACGCTTGCTGGGCGCCATACTCGATCACGCGCTGCAGTTGACGACTGGGCTTGGGACGTTGGACTCTCCTCCGTGACAGACGCCCGGCGAACACTGGAAGCGGACACACAAACAGAGCCGGGGCGGACGATGCGCAGTCACGAACCGACGGGAGTTCGGCGACGACATGGCCCGTGAGGACTCGAGACAGGAGGGTGCCATGCAGTGCATCAGAGGTCTTGCGGCGTTGTTGCTCGCAGGCTCGGTGACCGTCTTCGCCGGATGTGGCAGCGACAGTGATTCAGTCGGAGACGACGGTCGAGTGCCTGTGGTCGGGACGAGCACGTTCGTCCGAGAGGATGCCAATTCCACTCAAACCCAAGTCGGCGACGTCCTGGAGGCACGCGACCTGGTGTGGATCTACGAGAATGCGATGTCGGACGAACGGGTCAGCGGTACCGCGACGGTCACGATCAACTACGACATGCATCCGACCGGGATCGCAGACATGTGGGGCACGACGGTGCTCACCAATGACGGGGGCACGTGGGAGGGTGAGTGGGTCGGATCAATTCATGGCGACGGCACCCACACGACATACGAGATGCTCACTGGTACCGGCGATTACGAGGGCCTTCGCTACCGCTACTTCACCGTGTTCGGCGACCCGAGTCGGGAGTTCCCAGAAAAGCAACCCGGACTTGCAGGTTGGATCGAACCAACAGACCAAACATGAGTGTGCCCCGATGTAGGGACCGCTCCAGCGCAGCCGGTTGCTCGTATCAAGCGACAACAACATCACGCGCGACTCGCTCGTAGTGGCACCTCGGATCAATCGATCGGTGACCGGCACCTGCTCGCAATTGCGGGCGAGAACGCTCAAGTCTGCGCAGTGCAACCGGCGAGGTCGTCAGCCATGCCGTTTCGACGCGGCATCTCAGATCCACCAGCAACTGATCACCGAATCAGTCGCGCAAACGTTGCCTGAAGCAACGCTAGATCTCGCAGGTGTCGTCGGGTGGGCCGCTGGCGCGGAACTCGACGGCGAGCGACTTCGACAGGCGGCCCTTGGTGACCACCCGCATCGATTCGGCCATCCCTATCAGCGTCGGCGTGATCAGGATCTGGAAGCGTTCGTGGCGCAGCTTGCGGTAGGCGGCAGTGTTCTTGCCTTTGACGTTGGTGTCGACCGACACCTCAGCGACCTTGCCTCAACCGGTGGGCCGGATGAAGTCGATCGACATGGTGCCGCCCTTGCGTTCGAGCAGGGCACGGGCGTCGTCGGTGATCTCGATGTTCATGCTCATGTGGGCATCACTCCAGCAGGCCGTAGTCGACGAGCACGCCGCGGCCCTCGCAGTCGGGGCAGATCTCGGAGTACTCGGTGAGCAACCCCTCTCCGATGCGCTTGCGGGTCATCTCGACGAGGCCGAGTTCGGTGATGTCGAACACCTGCGACCGCGTCTTGTCGCGAGCAAGTGCGCCGCGGAACTTCTCGATCACCTTGGCCCGGTTTCCCTTGATCTCCATGTCGATGAAGTCGATCACGATGATGCCGCCGATGTCACGCAGCCGCAGCTGCTTTGCGATCTCCTCGGCCGCTTCCATGTTGTTGTGGAACACCGTCTCTTCGAGGTTGGACTTGCCGACGTTCTTGCCGGTGTTGACGTCGATCACCGTGAGCGCTTCGGTGTGCTCGATGATCAACGAACCACCCGACGGCAACCACACCTTGCGATCGAGCGCCTTGTGGACCTGCTCGTGGATGTGGAACTTCTCGAACACCGAGAGCGCCCCCTCCGCGTCGCCGCCGTCGTAGTACTCGATCCGATCGGCGAGCTCGGGATTGAAGGCCCCCACGTAGTCGCGGATCTCGTGGTACAGCCGTTCGTCGTCGATCACGACACCGCGGTAGTCGGCGTTGAACTCCTCGCGGATCACCCGCACGGCGAGTTCGGGCTCGCGATACAGCAGGGCCGGGCGCTGGGTCTTCGACACCTTCGCGGCGATCTCATCCCACTGTCGCAGCAGGATGGTCATGTCGGCGACGAGTTCCTCCTCGGTTGCCGTCTCGGCGGCTGTGCGAACGATCAGACCGTGTTCGTCCGGCTTCACCCGATCGAGGATTCCCCGCAGCCGCTTGCGCACATCGTCGGGCAACCGTTTCGAGATGCCGTAGGTCTTCGAGTTCGGGATCAACACCACGAAGCGCCCGGGCAGCGACACCTCCTGGGTGAGCCGTGCTCCCTTGTGGGCAATCGGATTCTTCGTGACCTGGCACGTGATCAGCTGCTTGTTCTTGAGGATGTCCTCGATGCGCGGATCCTTGCCGCCCTCCTCGACGTCTTCGGGGTCGTACTGGACATCGCCGCGATACAACACCGCGTTCTTCGGCGTGGCGATGTCGACGAAGGCCGCCTCCATGCCGGGCAGCACGTTCTGGATACGACCGACATAGATGTTCCCGTGGATCTGGCTGACGTCGTCGGCCGGTCGACTCACGTAGTGCTCGATCAGACTGCGACCTTCGAGCACGGCCACCTGCGTCATGCCCGAACGCACCTGCACAGCCATGAAGTACCGCCCGATGGGCTTGCCGTTGCGTTCGCGACCACGGCGTTGTTCGAGCGTCGCCGCATCGAGTTCAGGCCCGTCGGAGCGTCCCTTTCCGCGACCACGACCTCGCCGACTCTTGCCGGAACCCGACGATCCACCTCCCGAACGGGCTTCGCCGCGACCAGCACCACCAGATCCATCGCTCGGCTTCGAACCGGAGCCAGCTTTCGAGCCAGACCGGCGACGGCGCTTGGGGCCACCGCCCGAACGATCGTCGTCATCGCCCGCGCTCTTGGCGGTCGCTGGACCCGGCGGCGGCGCGGACGGCATCGGCATGGTGTCACCGATCTGCGGCTTGCGCACGAGCGCCTTCTCGGCTGCTTCGGCTGATGGGCGCCCCTCGCTCATCGGCTTCGGAAGCTCGATGTCGTTGGGGTCTTCGACGCCACCCGTGTCGGCATCACCGCCCGAAGCAGTACTTGCCTGGCCACTTCCGCGGCGACGCTGGCCGCCGCGCGACCCTCGCCGACGCTTGGAACCGGTCGAGGTCGTCGGTTCGTCGCCAGAGCCCTCAGGTGAGCTGGCGTCGGCGAGGTTGCTGTCGTTGGTCGAACGCTCGGATTCGGTGTGATCCATGGCTGGAGCGATCCCTTCTGGGCGGAGCAGCCGCGACGGCGCTCTGCGTGGTCCGACCCGTCTGCGCGGTGCAGTGGGGACGAACCGGTCGTGAACGTCGGATCCGCCGGTTGACGGACCCGTTGCATGCGCCGGATGTCAGCGCAACGAGCAACACGACGACCAGCGAGGCCGTCGGTGACCAGGCCGCGACACGGACCGGCATCACGGGCGTCGCGTCACCGGAAGACTCCGGTTCGGCGCTCGTGCTGGGGGATTGTCCGATGTCGATGGCCACTGGGTTGGAAATTCTACGCCGTCGAATCGCTCGCAGCGGGATGGGCGGGAAATGACGGGGCCAGAGGGCACGCGGCGCGGTCGTCAGCGCATCCGACGCATGTGGACGGACTGCACGAGCCCGAGCAGCGCGAAGTACACGATCAGCCCAGAACCGCCGTAGGAGATGAACGGCAGCGGGAGCCCCGTGACGGGCATGATCTGCACGGTCATCGCCACGTTCTGGAAGGTCTGCCACAGCAGCATGGTGAACACGCCGGCGCAGAAATACGTGCCGAGCAGATCGCGCGACAGATGGGCGATACGCCAGATGCGCACCAGCGCGACGATGATCAGACCGAGCACGGCCGACGACCCGACGAGCCCGAACTGTTCACCGATCGCAGCGAACGGGAAGTCGGCCCACATCACAGGGATGTCGCGGCCGTTGGTGAGCGGTCCCTGCAACCAGCCCTTGCCCCAGACACCGCCGGTTCCGATCGCCCGCATGGCATTCTCGGCCTGGTAGAGGTCGTCGGCGTCGGCAGCGCCCGGGTTCACGAGCGCCCGGATTCGAGCGGCCTGATAACTGTTGACGAGGCGGCCGACGAACGCGGCGAGCACGGTGGCGACCGAGAGCACCGTGATCAGCGCGATGTACCGTGCCTTGGCACCGGCGACGAGCAACACCCCCATCGCCATCGACACCAGCACCGACGCCGAGCCGAGGTCGGGCTGGATGATCACCAGGACCGCAGGCGCTCCCACGATCATCAACCCACCGAGGAATCGGGCGTAGGACACTTCGTCGCTGCGTTCCTCGGCGAGATACGACGCGAGCATCAGCAACGTGGTGAACTTGGCCATCTCGGCCGGCTGGAAGTTGAACGGGCCGAGGTCGAACGAGATGCGATCCTCGCCCGCCGCAATGCCGAGCAGGAACAGCAGCGTCAGGACCACCAGCGTCAGGCCGTACAGGAAGCGGGCCCGGTCCTTCCACCACTCGTAGTCGACCGACATCACCACCAGCATCACGACGGTGGCGATGATCGCAAAGACCACCTGTCGAGTGGCGAACGCATAGGGATCAGCGGAGATGCGGGTCCTCGACGCCGAATAGACGACGAAGAATCCGATGATCGTGAGCGCGTACTGCACCGTGATCAGCACCCAGTCGACGTTGCGACTGGGGTCGGCCGGACTGGCGCCGATGTTGCCGAGGCCGGAGTCGGGCTTTCGACGCAGGAACGAGGTTGCCACGAGCGGCTACTCGTTCGTGCGCACGTTCGAGAAGCGGCCGTCGTAGCAGCTCGTATCCGAGAGCTGTTGGGCCGGCGCAGCAACCGTCGAGTTCGTGTCGAGCGCATCGGACAGGCGCACCGGATCGGCCTGCGTGATGCCGGACATCTGCAGGAACATACACTTCACGACCGGTGCCGCTGCCTGCGAGCCGTACCCGGCCTTCTCGAGATAGGCGCTCACCGTGTACGGCTTCGATGGGTCACGGCTGTAGGCCGCAAACGCCGACGAGTCGTTCCAGGGGTAGTTGCCGGCACCCTGGGCTGTGCCGGTCTTGCCCGCGATCGGGATCGCGCTGCTGGGGTAGTTGAAGAAGAGGTTCTCACCCGTCGTCGAGTGGTAGTAGTCACTGGTGGTTCCCGGCCCGGTGATCACCCGTGACAGCCCACGGTCGATCTCGTCCCACGACTGTTGGTCGAGTGGGAGTTGGCGGACGACCTCGCCGGCAATGTTGGGTTCCGCGGCCAGCATCGCCTGGCTGAGATCGACATAGCCCTGAATCGCCGAGTCGGGCACACCCGGCTGGTACACCGCCTTGATGATCTCGGGCTTCATCACATACCCCTGGTTGGCGATCGTGGAGTACCCCATGGCGAGCTGCAACGGCGACGCCGACAACAGCCCCTGACCGATGGCGAGCTGGACGTTGTCGCCGGTGAAGTAGCCGGACGCCTCGGACTCACTGATCACGCCGCGCTCGCCGTACTCGGCCTTCAGTTCCGCGTCGGGGACGGTTCCGTCGAAGGCGTAGGGCAGATCGATTCCGGGGTCGGAGCCGAAACCGAACTTCCGCAGCTCCTCCTGCAACACCGGCTGGTAGTCGTTCTCGGTCATGATCAACTCACCGATGCGGTAGAAGAACGCGTCCGACGACACCGCCAGCGCGGTTTCGACGTCGACTCCCCCGTACACGCAGGGTCGACCGGTGCCGCTACACGTGGCGTTTCGGTACACGCAACGAACCAGGCCGTCATTGCACTTGTCTTCCTCGACCGACTCCATGCGGTACGAGCCCTGGTCGCGGTAGTAGTCGTCGACGCCCATCAGCCCGGTGTCGAGGGCTGCGAAGGCCACGAACGGCTTGAACGTCGAGCCGAGGTTGTATCGACCTTGAATCGCCCGGTTGACAAGAATCGACTCGTCGGGGTCGATCGGTTCGCCGTTGGCGTCGACCGACGGGAAGATCTCGTCGAACTTTCCCCCGCCGAGGTCGGATTCGAACCAACGGTTGTCGAACGTGGGATAGCTCGCGAGGGCGATGATCTGGCCGTTCTGGTAGTTCTGCACCACGACCGAACCCGCCGGTGCCTTGTAGGGCACCTCGCGCGGATACCCGGGGAACACCAGCTGCTCGAAGTTCTTCTCGGGGTCGCGAGGGTTGACCGCCACCTGCCGCTGACGGTCGCGCAGCTTGGTCTCGAGTGCCTGCTCGGCGAACTGCTGCTGGTCGAGATCGATCGTGAGTTGGACGTCGTTGCCGTTGATCGGCGGGACGCGTCGCACCTCTCGCACGATGCGGCTCGCGTTGTCGACCTCGTACGTGACGTACCCCCACGTGCCGTGGAGTTCCTGCTCCATGCTCAGTTCGATGCCGAACTGCCCGACGCGCTCGTTCAGGTAGTAGCCGTTGCCCTGGTAGAAGTCCTTGGTCTCGGCGGTGATGCGTCCCATGTAGCCGATGACATGACTGGCGAGCGGCGCATACGGATAGACCCGTCGCGACTGTTCGAGGATCTCGACGCCCGGCAAGTCCTCGACACGTTCTTTGATCGCGATGGCAGTGCGTTCGTCGATGTCCTCGGCGACCGGCATCGGCAGGAACGGGCTGTACACCTGGCTGTCGAACCGGTCTTCCATTTCCTCGACCGGAACATCGACCCAACCGGACAGGCGACGGAAGATCTCGGCGCGGTTGTCGCTCTTGCGGATCACTTCCCAGTCGACAGCGACGGTGAGCACTCGGTCGTTGTCAGCGAGGATTCGTCCTTCCGCGTCGAAGATCCGCCCGCGCTCGGGCAGGAGTGGGACCGTGCGCAGTTTCGTGGTGTCGACCTTGGCCTGGAGCGCTTCCTGCTCGACGGTCTGCAGGAACCAGAGACGGGCGCCGACGAGCCCGAATAGCATCATGCCGACAAGCGCGAGCATGCCGAGGCGGGCGGCGCGCTTGTCAGCGGCCACGCGGCGTCTGCTCGTTGCTCGGCATCGGAACCATCATGACGACCCGCATGTTACAAACGTGTTGCGGCAGAGGTGGGTCAGCGACCCCGAGAACTCGGTGAGAATGCGCCTCCGGGCCGCGACCGCGCCGGTCACGACGTCGGCTCGCTCCCGACCGGTTGCTTCCATTCGGGCCGACGCATGCGAAGACACCATCGCGCCAGAGGCACCAGCACCGGACTCATCAGCGCCGCAGCGGCCGACACCACAGCGAGCACGATGCCGAGTTCTTGTTGGAACGGCTCGGATTCGCCGATGAATGCTCGAAGGACTGGGATCATCGCCACCCCGGCGGCGGTGCCCAGAGCCGTGAAGATCGCCTCGAGCCACCAGTGCGGATCAGCCGCGATCAGCGCCAACAGCCCGCCGACCGCTCCGGCGATCGTCATCGCCGTCGCCGTGGAACCGAGCGGTGTGCCCTCCGCGAGGTCGAACATGAGACCGAGGGTGAACCCGACGACCGCTCCACGCTCGCTCCCGCCGGCGACTCCCGCAGCAGCGGCCATCGCCATCATGATCTGGATGATCACACCACCGACTTGAATCTCGACGAAGAGCGTGCGCTGGAGCGCAAGCAGGATCAGGCCGAGGGGAATCACCCGCACGAGCGGGCCCTGGACGAACGATGCGAACATCCGGATTACTGATCGACTTCGGAGAGCGGCTTGTACAGCACGACTCGCACGAAGTTGAGCCGGGCCAGGTCGGCATAGAGCTCGACGTCGAGCAGCGGGCCGCCCGAACCCGGACGATCGGCCCGGTTGAGCACACGGCCAACCGGGATGCCCGTCGGCGCCAGACTCTCGGACCCACCAGCGGTCTCCACCAGGTCACCGGCGACGAGTTCCGACAGCGACGGGGAATCCTGGAGGAACTTGATCTGCGGCAGGCGGCGCCGACCGCGTCCCTCGAGGGCGCCGTACTCCTTCTCGATCACCTCGGCCAGAGTGGTCGTCGTCGTGGTGGTTGCGGCCGACGCGGCGACGGTGACCTCCTCGTCGGCCGCCGGGTCGCCGGGCGACGTGGTCGACGACGCGCCGGTCAACGCGTCGAGCAGGGCCGCGATCTCGTCCGCGGTGAGCGGCCGGCCCGTCACCGGATCGAACACGGGCTGACCGTCGGGTCCGAGCGCCGTTCCCGGCAGCGTCGTGTCCGGCACTGGTGAACCGTCGGGAAGTGTCAGGCCCGGCACGATCGGGCCGGCCACGGTGGGCACCGTCGTCGTCGTCGTGCCGGCCGCAGCGATCTCCGATTCACTGAGCCCGGACGGCGACGTGTTGGTCGGTCCGGCATCGGCATCGGCATCAGCCGACGACGTCACCTTCACCGCAACGCTGTAGCGAAGATCGGTGACGAGCATGACGCGAGCGGACGTTCGAGACACCTGGGTGACCTTGCCGACAAGCCCTGCCTGGTTGACCACAGCCATGCCGACTTCGATGCCACTCGTGCTGCCCTTGTTGATCTCGATCACCTGGTCGAGGTTGTTCGCTGCTCGGCCGACGACGCGAGCCACTTCGGTGTCGATGCCCGACAGCGACGGGAGGCTGTACAGCGCCTGGAGTTCCTTGCCTTCGATCACGGCCGCTTCGGCAGCTGCCTGCGTCCCGATGAGCCGGTCGACCTGCTCCTGCAGGGCGATGTTCTCCTGCTCGAGATCGTCGTAGTTCGTGATGCCGTGCCAGATCCGCTCGATCGGGTTGGTGACCACACCCGTCGCTGTCTCGACTGGGCGCATCACCTGGGTGAACCCCTCACGAGCGGCGTCGATCACAGGGTTCCCGCGCAAATCGAGGGTGAGCAGCAGCGCGGTGGTGAGCAGCAACGCGAGAATGACCCGCTTGCGGCCGACGGAATAGATGGCCATGGTGGTGACGAACGTCGTGGACGCGTCAGTCCTCGCCACCCAGCGACATCAGTCCTCGCATCGCGTCGATGTTCTCGAGCGCGCGGCCGGACCCGATGACGACGCTGTAGAGCGGTTCGTCGGCGATGCGGATCGGCATGCCGGTCTCGTGGGCCAGGCGCTGGTCGAGCCCGCCGAGCAGCGCGCCACCACCGGTGATGGTGATGCCGTCTTCCATGATGTCGGCCGCCAGCTCGGGTGGGGTCTTGTCGAGTGTGGTCTTCACGGCGTCAACGATGGCAGAGATCGGCTCGGCAACGGCTTCACGGATCTGTTCGGTCGTGATCTCGATCGTGCGCGGAAGACCGGAGATCAGGTCGCGCCCACGGATGTCCGCGGTCAGCTCCTCCTCCAACGGCCAGGCCGACCCCATCTGGATCTTGATCTCCTCGGCGGTGCGATCGCCGATGGCGAGCGAGAACTCCTTCTTCACATACTGAAGGATCGCCTCGTCGAGTTCGTCGCCGGCGACCCGGATCGACTGGGCCGTGACGATGCCGCCGAGCGAGATGACCGCGACTTCGGTGGTGCCGCCGCCGATGTCGACGATCATGTTGCCGCTGGGCTCGTGCACCGGCATGTCGGCGCCGATCGCGGCCGCCATCGGCTCTTCGATGATGTGCACAGGTTTGCGGGCGC
>DATLBC010000080.1:0-17081 GCA_035527095.1 Ilumatobacteraceae bacterium
GGCACCGGACCTGACAGCACCGACGGCGAACTCGCGGCCGTCGCCCCGAAGCACCCGGTGTTCGAGATCCACGCGATTACATCGCGGGTCTGACCCCTGATGTAATCCGGGTCACCGCGTGTTGGGCTGCCAGGTCTCCCAGGCCTCGAGGTTCGACCTCGACATCTCGCGGTGTTCCTTGGCGAGCGCTCGGCTCTCTGTGTCGGGAACCCGTCGCCCGATGGACACCGCGCCGAACATGTTGCCGCGGAAGTACGCGTCGAAGTCGGCGGGTCGGAAGTGTCCCGGCAGGTCGTGGGGCACCGCGGAGGGTCATCTGGATGATCGTGCCGTTCGAGCGGCGCAGAGCGAGCGGGTCGGATCGATCCGTCGCTCGAACCTACTTTCGGTCCGGGCTCACGGCCGTGCCGAAGCGGATTGCCGCATCAACCGAGGCGGAAGCGGGATCTCGTCGGCGAACTTCGCGGCGATCGGCCCGATGATCGCCGTCACGAGCACGTACCCGGCCGCAAGCGCGCCGAGTTCGGGGCCATTGACCAAGCTGGAGCCGAGCGCGGCGATCACGATCGAGAATTCGCCGCGTGCGATCAACACCGTCCCGGCTCGGAGGCGCCCCTTCGGCGCAGCGCCGACCCGCCCCGCTGCGTACCAGCCGGTCGCCACCTTGGTGAATGCGGTGACCACGGCGAGCACTACTGCAGGAATCGCGACGTCGACGAGGTCGGCGGGGTCGATCTGGAACGAGAAGAAGAGGAAGAACGTCGCAGCGAAGAGGTCACGCAGCGGCGAGATCAGTTGATTGGCCCGTTCCTCGGCGCGCCCCGACAACGCCAGGCCGACGAGGAAGGCGCCGATCGCTCCGGACACCTCGAGCTGCTGTGCGATGCCGGCGACGAGCAAGGTGATGCCGAACACCGTCAAGAGGAACGCCTCGTCGCTGCCGCCCGCCAGCAGGTTGCTGATCCGACGGCCGTAGCGCAGCGCGGCGAGGAGGATCACCGACACGGCCACGAGCGCAATCGACACGCTCGTGAGCGTTGCGACGACGGTTCCGCCGACGATCAGCGCCGCCACCACCGGCAAGTACACCGCCATCGCCAAGTCTTCGATCACGAGCAGGTTCAGCACGGCCGGCGTCTCTCGGAAGCCGAGCCGCCCGAAGTCCGACAACGCCTTGCTGACCACACCGGACGACGAGATCCAGGTGACGCCGCCGAGGAGCACGGCCGCCAACGGGTCCCAGCCGAGGATCAGCCCGAGGGCGACGCCCGGCAATGCATTGAGCATCATGTCGACCAAGCCTGGCGGGATGCCCGTCTTCAGGCCGTCGCGCAGCTCGCTCTCGGAGTATTCGAGCCCGAGCGCGAACAACAGCAGGAGCACGCCGATCTCCGCCGTGATCTCGAAGAAGTCGCGTGACACGTCGAGCTGCACCGCACCGCCTTCCCCCATGGCCAAGCCGGCGATCAGATACAGCGGCACCGCGGTGATGCCGAAACGGCCGGCCACTCGTGACAGCAGGGCCAGGCCGAGGATGAGCGCGCCGATCTCGACGAAGGCGAGGGCGGTCTCGCTGGTCCCAGCGGCGAACAACATCGAACTCGGTGTCAGTCGCGGATCAGGTCGCGCATGGTGGCAAGACCCTCGGTCGTGCCGACGGCGACGATCACGTCGCCTGCTGCAAGGGAGAACTCCGGCCCGGGAGCGGGGATCGACTGGCTGTCACGAATGACTGCCACGATCGACGACCCGGTCCTCGTTCGGTACATGCCGTCACCGATGGTGGCGCCCGACGCCGGTGAGGACGGGGCCAACTCGATCCATTCGATCGCCAGCCCTTCGATCTCCTGTTGGACCGCGGCGACCGCCTCGGTGACCCGGCTCGCCCCGAGCAGTTCCGACACGGTGCGGGTGTCGGTCGCAGACAGGCTCACCAGCGACGAGCACTTGTCGGGATCATCGGAGTCGTACACGAGGATCTCGCGACGACCGTCGTGGTGGACGAGCACCCCGATGTCGTCGCCTTCCTCGGTGGTGAAATCGTGGCGCACCCCGACGCCCGGCAGTTTGGTCTCGCGCACGTCGGCCATCGGTTCATTCTGGCAGCGAGTGGTGGGCAGAGCACCAGGCACCGCGCGGGCCGACGCCACTACCGTGCTCTAGATGAGCGATGCCCCGAACCAACCTGGCACCCCGGTCGACGTCAAGCCCCGGTCGCGTGACGTCACCGACGGCATGCAGAAGGCGCCGTCCCGAGCGATGTTGCGCGCAGTTGGAATGGGCGACGCCGACTGGGACAAGCCCCAGGTGGCGATCGCGTCGTCGTGGAACGAGGTCACGCCGTGCAACATGACGCTGCGCAAGCTGGCCGAGCACGCCAAGGTCGGCGTGCGTGAGGCGGGTGGCTTCCCCATGGAGTTCGGAACGATCACCGTCAGCGACGGCATCTCGATGGGTCACGAGGGCATGCGGGCGTCGCTCGTGTCCCGCGAGGTGATCACCGACTCCGTCGAGACGGTGATGCACGCCGAGCGTTTCGACGGGTTCGTTGGCCTCGCCGGTTGCGACAAGTCGATCCCCGGCATGTTGATGGCTGCCGCTCGGCTCGACCTCGCCAGCGTGTTCGTCTACAACGGCTCGACGATGCCGGGTGAACACAACGGTGTGGCGACCGACATCACGAGCGTGTTCGAGGCGGTCGGGGCGTGCGCTGCGGGCACCATGACGGAGGAGGAGCTCTACGAGATCGAGGCGACCGCCTGCCCTGGCGAGGGCGCGTGCGGTGGCATGTTCACCGCCAACACGATGAGTTCGATCGCCGAAGCGATCGGGATGAGCCTGCCCGGCACCGCGTCGCCGCCGGCGATCGACGGGCGCCGTGAGGGCGACGCCGAGCGAGCCGGCGCCGCGGTCGTCAACCTGTTGCGTCTCGGCATCACGCCGCGCCAGATCATGACCAAGGCGGCATTCGAGAACGCGATCGCACTGACGTCGGCGCTCGGCGGTTCGACCAACGCCGTGCTGCACCTCCTGGCACTCGCGAACGAAGCTCGGGTCGATCTCGATCTCGACGACTTCAATCGCATCGCTGACAAGGTGCCTCACATCGCCGACATGAAGCCCGGTGGCAAGTTCCACATGAGCGACCTCGACCGAGTCGGTGGCGTTCCCGTCGTGTTGAAGATGCTGCTCGACGCCGGCCTGCTGCAGGGTGACGTGATGACGGTGACCGGCAAGACGATGGCGGAGAACCTCGCGGAGATCGATCCGCCCGGTGCTGACGGCGTGGTCGTCCATCCGCTCGACGCTCCGATCCATGAGGCGGGTGGCATCAACATCCTCACCGGGACGCTCGCACCGAAGGGTGCCGTGGTCAAGGTTGCGGGACTGTCCGATGCGCAGATGCACTTCGAGGGTCCTGCCCGCGTGTTCGACGACGAGTCGTTCGCGATGGAGGCGATCCTCGCCGGGTCGATCCAGCCGGGCACCGTGATCGTGATCCGCTACGAGGGCCCGAAGGGCGGGCCGGGGATGCGCGAGATGCTCGCGATCACCGGTGCGTTGAAGGGCGCCGGCCGTGGCTCCGACTGCGCGCTGATCACCGACGGTCGCTTCTCGGGCGGCACGTGGGGATTCTGCATCGGTCACGTCGCCCCCGAGGCCGCCGACGGTGGCCCGATCGCCTACGTCCGCGACGGCGATCTGATTCGCATCGACGTACCGACGAAGTCGCTCGATCTGCTGGTCGACACTGCAGAGTTGGCGAACCGGATGGATGGTTGGCAACCGAACTCGCCCCGGTACACCACCGGCGTCCTGGGCAAGTACGCCAAGCTCGTCCAAGGCGCCGAAACGGGCGCAATCACCAACACGCTCTGAGTCCCGGGGGCCCAACCCCTGATGTACCCGGTCGACGAACAGCGCCACGATCTGCTGCGTCGGGTCGACTCAGCGAATCGTGTTCGCGGCGCCTCCGCACGCGGGCCGATCGCGCGCCTCCATGCGGTCGCGCGGCGCGCTCGACGTGGCGATGGGATCACCGACCAGTCGACCGTCCGGCGTCTACGTTGTTGCCATGACCGACATGCCACCGCCGTCCGAGACCCGACCCGGCTCCGAGATGTCCCCGCCGCCATCGCCGCCCGCTGGCTCCTCAGCGACCGGACCGCTCGGGACGCAGCGGTCGATCGGTATGGTCATCTTCCTCACGATCGTCACGCTCGGGATCTGGACGCTCGTGTGGTCGTACCAGAACGGCGACGAGCTCAAGCGACATGCCAACAAGGGTCTCGGTGGCGTGGCCTATCTGTTCATCACGTTGTTGATCTCGCCCGTCACGATGTTCCTGATGGCCGGCGAGGTCGAGCAGCTCTACCGGCGCGAGGGCAAAGAGCCGCCGATCACCACCATCTGGGGGCTGTGGTTCCTGCTGCCGATCATCGGCAACATCATCTGGTACGTGCGCATCCAGAAGTCGATCAACGACTACTGGACCGCGCACGGCGTCGTCCCCATCTGAGGCCGAGCGGCCTTCGATCTGCCTTCAGGCAGTGCTCGCAGGTGTTCGAGTCGAGCGTCGCGCGATCAACCCGAACGCGACTCGCCATCCGACGAGGAACAGCGCCAGGAACGACGCAGCGACGATCACGAACGACGTCGCCGTTCCATCTCCGAAGACCAGATTGCGCAGGATCATCCCGGCGATCAGAGTGATCGCCCAGATGCCAATGCCTGTGCGCCAATCGGTCGGTCGTCGCCAGGCTCGCAACAGCAACCAAGCGAGCGCCAGCGCGAACAGGAACGGTGCGGCGGTGTCGATCAACCCGGCGATCGCCGAGTCTCGATCGTGCTCGCGTCGGCCGACGGCCACGAAGAGCGTGACGGAGAACACGTCGATTCCGACAGCGAGCGGCACACGTCGATCCATGCCGCCAGTCTCGGCCGTCGCGGCCCCGATCGCACCCAGGTCCATCTGGTGCCGAGCACTGGATGGACGTCAGCCTTCGGCGGCGAATCCGCCGATCGTGCCGCGGTAGAACACCAGGGGCTGGGGAGGCAGGCCGTCGTGGTCGGCGTCGGCGTCGAGCGCGGTCACCCGACCGAGCACGAAGTAGTGGTCGCCCATCTCGTAGACCTGCTCGACTTGGCAGTCGATCCATGCAACGGCCCGCTCGAGCACCGGCGCTCCTGACGGGGCGCCATGCCACTCGACACCGTCGAATCGGGTCGTCTCGGTGCCACTCTTCGCGAACTTCCAGCACAGGTCGCTCTGCTTCTCGCTGAGGACATTGACGCAGAAGCTGCCCGCGTTGGCCATCAACGACCACGTCTCGGAATCTGTCTGAGGGAGGAACCCGACCAGTGGTGGATCGAGCGACACCGACGTGAACGACCCGATGGTGAATCCGTGGGGCCGGTCGCCCTCGGCCATGCCGGTGATGACGGTCACACCGGTGGGGAAGTGGCCGAGCACGGTGCGGAAGTGCTTCGCGTCGAAGGGGTCTGCAGCGGCATCGGGGAGTTGCGTCGGTTCGCTCATCGAGGCCAACTGTACGCTGCGCACCGATGACCGATCGCACGGCGCCGGCCCCGCAGCCCGAGTCGAAGTCGGTGTTGCGGGGGGCGATGCGCGAGCTCCGGCGTTCCCTTTCCGACCGCGCCGACCGCTCCGAGGAGCTCTGGCGTCACGTGACGGCGCTGCCCGAAGTCGCTGTCGCCGAGACGCTGCTCGTGTTCGACACGGTGCCTGGAGAACCCGAAACGCGCTCGCTCCTGGTGTGGTGCGCGGCCACGGGCCGCCTCGCTGCGGCACCCGAGGCCGACGTCGATCCGGGGTGGCCCGACGTGGTGATCGTGCCGGGCCTGGCGTTCACGAAGGGCGGAGATCGGCTGGGCCAGGGCGGCGGTTGGTACGACCGGTTCCTCTCGGAGGTGCGCGCCGACTGCAGCTCGATCGGCGTGTGTTTCGCCGAACAGGTCGTCGACGTGCTGCCGGTCGAGCCTCACGACGTCACGATGGACGTCGTCGTCACCGATCGAGGCGTGCTCCGGTGAGGTTCGAGCGCCGCGAACTCGACGAGGCGACAGCTGTGGTGCGACGTCATGTTGCGCCAACGCCGCAGTACTCGTGGCCGCTGCTCGACGAGGCTGCCGGATCGCGGGTGATCGTCAAACACGAGAACCACACGCCGGTCGGTGCGTTCAAGGTCCGCGGAGGACTGGTCTACATGGACCGCTTGGTCAACGAACGCAACGAGGTGACGGGAGTGGTCAGCGCAACCCGTGGCAACCACGGCCAGAGCCTCGCATTCTCCGGCCGGCACGCAGGCCGATCGGTCACCATCTTCGTCCCCCACGGCAACAGCGTCGAGAAGAACGCAGCGATGCGTTCGCTCGGCGCCGAGGTCATCGAGTTCGGCGCCGATTTCCAGGAGGCACGTGAACGCTCCCTCGAGGTCGCTGCCGAGCGCGGTCTGGAACCGGTGCCGCCGTTTCATCGCGACCTCGTACTCGGCGTCGCAACCTATGCGCTCGAGCTGTTCGAAGGTGCCGGGCCGCTCGACACCGTGTACGTCCCGGTCGGGATGGGGTCCGGGATCAACGCGCTGATCGCAGTGCGCGACCTGCTCGGCCTCGACACGAGCATCGTCGGCGTCGTGTCGGAGCGTGCACCGTCGACGCTCCTGTCGTTCGAGCACGGGGCTGTCGTGGCCACCGACTCCGCCTCGACGTTCGTCGACGGGGTCGCCACTCGGTCGCCGGACCCGGTGGCGATCGCCGGCATCGTTGCGGGCGCCGAGCGGATCATCGCCGTGTCCGACGACGCAACCGCGGACGCGATGCGGATCATCTTCCGAACTACCCACAACGTCGCCGAGTCCGCCGGAGCGATCGCACTCGCCGGGCTCCTCAGCGAACCACTCGACCGGCGCGGCGAGCGCAGCGCCTTCGTGTTGTGCGGCGGCAACGTCGACACTGCGCAGTTCCTCGACGTGCTGCGCGGGATCACGCCGTCGGTGAGTGCGGGGCCTGCCTGAGCCGTTCGGCGAATTCGTCGACGACCGGATCGCGAACCGAGTCGCGGCGCATGGCGATCACGAGTTGGCGGCTGGTGAGCGGCCGCCCGGGGGGGAGCGCCCGGTCCCCGTGTTCGGCCTGAATGGTCGGGAGCACCGTCCATCCAGAGCCCAGGCGGACCATCTCTCGTACGACCTCGGGCTGGTGGCTCTCCGCCGCGACGTCGAGTGGTGCTCCGAGTCGGGCCAGCGCCTCGACGACCACGGCCCGGGTGTGTGATCCGGCCGGGAAGAGCACCCATGGACCCCACGCTGCCGGCGTGTCGATGTCGCCGTCGGGCGGCCCGTACACGGCGAGTTCCTCGGTGAGCAATCGTTCGGTGTCGATGCTGTCGATCGGAACCGGGGGCTCGACGCACACGACGAGGTCGAGTTCACCCGAGATCAACAGGTCGAGCAATGGTGCCGAGGGGGCCACTCGCAGTCGAAGGTCGACGTCGGGGTGTTCCAGCCGGAACGAGCGCACCAGTTCGGAGTGGTGGCCAACGGCTGCGGCGTCGATCATGCCGAGGCGCAGCCGTCCCGCTCGTGCTCCGGTCAGGCGGTTCGCCCAGTCTGCGAGGTCGCCGGTCAGACCGAGCACGCGACGTGCGTGGCCGACCGCGGGTTGGGCGCTTGCGCGAATTCGGCGCCGCCGCCCGTCTCGTTCGAACAGAGGAACGCCGAGTCGGCGCTCGAGTTCCGCGAGCCCCTGCGACAGCGCCGACGGGCTCACGCCGACATGTTCGGCGGCCAAGGCCCACGACGGCGCATCGGCAACGGCGACCAGGTATTCGAGCTGGCGGATGGAGAGATCGGGGAGCGGTCGCACCCGGCGGAAGATACATCCGATTTGCTTCACAATCATCTATCGAAGTGAAACAAGGCTTATCATCCTGTGAATGACCGCACGACAGATCGCTCCCGCCACCGGCAAGCTCGGTGTTCTCACGCCAGGCATGGGTGCCGTGGCTTCCACGTTCATCGCCGGCGTGATCGCCGCTCGCAAGGGCCTGCACCCGCCGATCGGGTCGATCAGCCAGATGGCCCACATCCGCCTCGGCACGAAGGACGAGAACCGCAATCCGAAGATCAACGAGTTCGTGCCGCTGGCCGGCCTCGACGACATCGTGTTCGGTGGCTGGGATCCGATCTCACCCAACGCGCTCGAGGCGGCGCGCACCGCGGGTGTGTTGAACAACGAGGACCTCAACGAGATCTCCAGTGAGCTCGAGGCAATCGTGCCGATGGAGGCGGTGTTCGACCAGCGGTGGGTGTCTCGCCTCGATGGCGTGCGCGTCAAGAAGATCGACAACAAGTGGGATCAGGCGATGGCCTTGATCGAGGACATCGCGAACTTCAAGTCCGCCAACGGTTGCGACCGGCTCGTCATGGTGTGGTGCGGTTCGACCGAGGCGTACCAGGAACCGTCGGCGGTGCACGAGACCGTTGCGGCCTTCGAGCAGGGTCTGAAGGACAACGACGAGAACATCTCGCCGAGTCAGATCTATGTGTACGCAGCGTTGCAGTCCGACGTCCCGTTCGCGAACGGAGCACCGAACCTGTCGGTCGACCTGCCGTGCATGATCGAGCTGTCGAAGACCCGCAACGTGCCGATCGCCGGCAAGGACTTCAAGACCGGCCAGACCTGGATGAAGACGATCCTCGCTCCGGGTCTCAAGGCCCGCATGCTCGGTCTGCGTGGCTGGTACTCGACCAACATCCTCGGCAACCGCGACGGCGAGGTGCTCGACGATCCGGAGAACTTCAAGAGCAAGGAAGTCTCCAAGCTCGGCGTGCTGGACGGCATCTTGCAGCCCGAGGTGTACCCGGACCTGTACGGCAACATCGACCATGTGGTGCGGATCAACTACTACCCGCCTCGTGGCGACAACAAGGAGGGCTGGGACAACCTCGACATCTTCGGTTGGCTCGGCTACCCGATGCAGATCAAGGTCGACTTCCTGTGCCGTGACTCGATCCTCGCTGCGCCGATCGTGCTCGACCTTGCGCTGTTCATGGATCTCGCCCATCGTGCCGGCGAGTCCGGCGTGCAGGAATGGTTGAGCTTCTATCTCAAGGCGCCCCAGGCAGCTGGAGAGTCGCCCGCGGAGAGCGACTTGTTCATTCAGCAGACCAAGCTGAAGAACACCCTGCGCGAGTGGATGGGCGAGCAGCCCGTCACCCACTCCGAAGCCGGCTGACAACGCCCCCGGAGACCCGGGCTGGGGGACTTCGCGAGGCGGGATGATCTACGCCGGGAAGGCGCCTTGGAGCTGGGCGGCGGTGAGCGTGTTCTCGAGCAAGCACGCGATCGTCATCGGACCGGTGCCGCCAGGCATCGGGGTGATGAATCCGGCGACCTCGGCAACCGGGCCGAAGTCGACGTCGCCGACGATGCCCGACTCGGTGCGTGACACGCCGACGTCGATGACCGTGGCACCGGGTTTCACCATGTCTGCGGTGATCATGCGCGCTTGGCCGGCGGCGCCCACCACGATGTCGGCCTCACGGACGACTCCAGCCATGTCGGGCGTGCGCGAGTGACCGAGGGTCACGGTGGCATCGACGCCCTTGCGGGCGAGCAGCAGCGACAAGGGCAACCCCACGAGCGTCGACCGGCCGATCACCACGGCCCGTTTGCCGCTGGTCGCGATGTCGTAGCGCTCCAGCAGTCGCATCACGCCGAGCGGAGTACAGCCGACCAGCCCCGGTCGCCCGCGCATGAGCCGTCCCATTGATCGTTCGGTCAGCCCGTCGACGTCCTTCTCCGGCGGAATCAGGTCGATCACCGGTTCCGGATCGAGGCCATCGGGAAGTGGCAACTGCACGAGGATCCCGTGTACCTCGTCCTCGGCAGCGAGGTCCCGGACCACCGATTCGACTTCGGCCTGCGTTGCGGTCGCCGGAAGGTCGACATGCCGCGAGGTCAATCCCGCCTCGGCGGCCTTCTGGTGTTTCATCTTCACGTACCGCTGGCTGGGGCCGTCGTCGCCGACCAGCACCGTCGCCAGACAGATCGAAGGAGCGCCAGCGCCCTCGATTCGCGAGCGAATCCCAGCTACCAGTTCGTCGCGAAGCGCGTTGCCGTCCATCAGCGTTGCCGTCATGAGGTGAACCCTAGAGCCTGGTGTTCCGCAGGAGAGGTGACGCGTCCGCCGTTCGCGCCGCTCGTTCGTGGCCTCCGAGTCAGGGCAGGTACTCGAATGCCGAGACCACCTCGAAGCCCTCTGCGGGCTGCAACGTGCCGTCGTCGGTGTACTCGATGACCGGGAACTCGAAGGTGCAGATCGACGGGTACGCGGCAGCCTTGCCGCACTCGACCGGGAGGCCCGACGGCCAGATCGACTCCTTGGTCGTTGAGAAGTACTCGTAGAGCGACTCGCCGGTGACCTCCTCGCCGGCGGTGGTCACGGCGTCAGCGAACTTGGCCAGCGTCATCGCCTGGATGATGCCGAGGCCGCCGAGGCCGAGCGACGCGGGATCGATCTCGTCGGCGGGAACTCCGAGCGTCGGCGCCATGATCTCGCGAACGAGCGCGTTGGCGGGCGTCTCGTCGTTGGTCTGCGCTCCGAGGAAGGTCCAGCCCAACGCGTCGTCGCCGACCTGCTCGATGACCTCTTTGGCGGCACACGCGCTGGATGCCAGGACCGGAGTCTCGATCCCCAAAGCCACCCGTCCCCGAATGATCCCGATGCATCCAGGTTCGTCGTACAGGGTGATCAACAGGTCAGGGTCACCCTGGTTGGCCTGCTGCATCAACCCCTGATATCCGGCGTCGGTCTCCTCGACTCCACCCTTGATCGAGACGTATGGGATCCCGATCGTGTCGAGCGACGCGGTCAGGGCAGCTTCGGAGGCGTTGGACCCGTCAGCGTCCGCGCTGATGATCCCGATAGAGGTCGCATCGAACTGTTCGCTGGCGACGCCGGCCATCCCGGCGCCGAGTGTGGCGTTGCCGCCGGTCGTGAACAGTGCATTCGCGGTGTAATCGCCCGGCAGAATGGGGAGCAGGCCGATAACCGGCAGGTCCTCTGCGTCGAAGGTCGGATAGCCGGGGAACAGGTCGAGGCCGAGCAGCACAAGTTCGACGTCGGATCCGACGATCTCCTGCGCACACGCCTGCGATGTCTCGGGTGATCCCTTCGCTTGGCAGGACTGCAGCTCCACCGGACGGCCGCCCATCCCGCCGTGTTCGTTGAGGTAGGCGATCGTCGCCTCGATGTTCTCTCGGATGTCGGGGAAGTCGAGTCCTGGCACCCCCTCGGTGTTGACGAGGCCGATCTTGATCGGCGCACCGGTGGGCGGGCCCATCTCGGTGACACGGGCAGTGAAGTCGTCCTCCGACACCGGCTCAGACGTCTCCGGGGGATCCGTTGCGGATGGTGCTTGCGTCGGCTCGGGCGCGTCGGGGGCGTCGGTCGCTTCGGGGGCCTCGCTCACGGCGGGCGCGTCGGTGGTCGATGGCTCCGAACTGACCCCGTCGCTGCCGCACCCCGCGGCGACCAGCGACAACGCCGCAACTCCGCACACCCACGAACTCCGAGCGTTCACCACGGTGTCAAGACCCCCATCTCGATGTGCGAGGGACGCTACTGGATCTCGCTCTGGCTGTACCGCCTCGCCGCGGCGTCCGGCGTCACCATTCATGACTTGCCAACATCGCGCCGATGAGGACTATGATGTTCCCCGTGTCTACGACCACCCCCGCATTCCCGAGCCTGCTCGTAGTACTCATCCAATAGCACGCACGGCCTTCCGCTGCGCGTGCTCCGACCTCCCAGACGGGAGGTCGTTTGCGTTTTCGGCATCGCCTGCAACCCGGCCCCGACCTTCGACCACATCACCGACTCCCCATCGAACACTCGACACAAAGGCACTGACATGACCGAACGACTCACCGGCGCCGAGGCGCTGATCCGAGCACTCGAGCACGAGAACGTCGATCTCATCTTCGGCTATCCCGGCGGCTGCATCCTGCCCGCATACGACCCACTGATGGACAGCTCCATCCGCCACGTCCTCGTGCGTCACGAGCAGGGCGCGGGCCACATGGCCGAGGGCTACGCGCACGTGTCCGGCAAGCCGGGGGTCGCGATGGTGACGTCCGGGCCGGCAGCCACGAATCTCGTCACGCCGCTGATGGATGCGTACATGGATTCGGTGCCGATGGTCGCGATCACCGGACAGGTCGGCACCGCAGCGATCGGCAGCGATGCCTTCCAGGAGTGCGACACGGTCGGCATCACCCGGTCGTGCACCAAGCACAACGAACTCGTCATGTCGGCCCAAGACATCCCGATGGCGGTGCGCCAGGCATTCCACATCGCATCGACCGGCCGGCCCGGCCCGACGCTGATCGACGTGCCGAAGGACTGCCTCCAGAACGAGATGGACTGGTACTGGCCGACCGATCAGGAGGTGCTCGACTCGTTGCCGGGCTACCGACCGAACGTGAAGGGCCACCCCCGGATGATCAAGGAGGCCGCCCGTCTGATCATGGCGTCGGAACGTCCGGTGATCTACGCCGGCGGCGGCATCCTCAAGTCCCGTGCGGCCGAGGCGCTGCGCGAACTGGCTGAGCTTGTCGACAGCTACGTCGTCACCACGCTGATGGCCCGCGGCGCATTTCCCGACGACCATCCGCTGTGCCTCGGCATGCCCGGCATGCACGGCAACGCCACCGCGGTCACGGCACTGCAGAAGGCGGACCTGCTGATCACTCTCGGTGCACGGTTCGACGATCGCATCACCGGCAAGGTCGACACGTTCGCGCCGGTCGCCAAGGTCATCCATGTCGACATCGACCCCGCCGAGCAGGGCAAGGTCCGCCGTCCAGACGTGCCGATCGTCGGTGACGCGAAGTACGTGATCGAGGAGATCATCGCCGAGATCAAGTCGATGATCGCGGGGGGCGCAGTGCAAGCCGACACGTCGGCGTGGAAGAGCAAGGTGTCGGGTTGGCGGGAGCAGTTCCCGATGACCTACGAGCAGTCTGAGCCTGGCGCCGCGCTGAAGCCGCAGTACTGCATCGAGGAGTTGAACCGGTTGGCCTCGCCGCACACGATCGTCGCTTCGGGCGTCGGCCAGCACCAGATGTACACCTCGCAGTTCTTCGAGTTCAACGAGCCGTACACCTGGGTCAACTCCGGTGGCCTCGGCACGATGGGCTTCTCGATCCCGGCGGCGATCGGGGCCAAGGCCGCCAAGCCCGAGTGCGATGTGTGGGCCGTCGACGGCGACGGCTGTTTCCAGATGACCGCCCAGGAGCTGGTGACCGCGACCGTCGAAGGACTGCCGATCAAGGTGGCGTTGCTCAACAACAGCTACCTCGGCATGGTCCGTCAGTGGCAGGAGATGTTCTACGACGAGCGGTACTCCGAGGTGTACCTCAACGCCAAGGTGCCCGACTTCGTGATGTGGGCCGAGTCGATGGGGTGCGTCGGCATCCTCGTCGAGTCGCCCGAGGAGGTCGGCCCGGCCATCGAGAAAGCGAACTCGATCACCGATCGTTCCGTCGTCATCGAGTTCCGCACCGACGCCTCCGAGAAGGTGTTCCCGATGGTGCCCGCCGGCGCCAGCAACGACGAGTTGATCCTCCACCCCACCCAACAGGACCGCGCGGAAGGCCTTCGCTCATGACCACCATCAACCAGTACGGGGGTCATTCCCTCAACCACCACATCTTGTCGGTGCTCGTCCAGAACCGCCCGGGTGTCCTCGCCCGAGTGGCCGGCCTGTTCGCCCGGCGCGGCTACAACATCTTCTCGCTCGCGGTCGCTCCGGCCGAGGACGAGGGGATGAGCCGCATCACGATCGTCGTCGACGTCGAGTCGACGCCGCTCGAGCAGATCACCAAGCAGCTGTTCAAGTTGATCGACGTGGTCAAGATCTCGGAACTCGACCCGCGTCGGTCCGTCGAGCGCGAACTGTTGATCGCCACCGTGAAGGCCCCCGACGAACAGCGCGGCAAAGTCGTCGAACTGATCAACATCTTCGAGGGCAAGATCATCGCTGTCGCCGAAGCGGCGCTCACCGTGAGCCTCGAGGGCCATCCGGACAAGCTCGACGACTTTGAGGAATTGCTCGACGGTTATGGCATCGTTGAGCTCCAGCGCACCGGACGGGTCGCGCTGCCGAAACTCGATCGCGGCGCACGACTGCGCGCCGTGCATCCCACTCCCACAACTGGAAAGGCTGGCTGACATGGCCGTCACCGTGTACTACGCCGAGGACGCAGATCCTTCGATCATTCGAGGCAAGAAGGTCGCCGTCGTCGGCTACGGCTCGCAGGGTCATGCCCACGCGCTGAACCTGAAGGAGTCCGGTGTCGACGTCGCCGTCGGCCTGCGCCCCGAGTCGTCGTCGGCCGCCAAGGCGGAATCTGCCGGGCTGAGCGTGATGACCATCGACGAGGCCGCCGAGTGGGCCGATGTGATCATGCTGCTCGCCCCCGACACCGAGCAGAAGGCGATCTACGACGCGCACATCGCCGGGCACATGGTCGACGGCAAGGCGCTGGCGTTCGCCCACGGCTTCAACATCCGCTTCGACCGCATCCAGCCGCCGGCCGGTTGCGACGTGATCATGATCGCCCCGAAGGGTCCCGGCCACCTCGTGCGCCGCACCTACACCGAGGGCGGTGGCGTGCCGGCGCTGATTGCGGTCGAGCAGGATGCGTCTGGACACGCCCGCGACATCGCAATGTCGTACGCCGATGCCATCGGCGGTACCCGCGCCGGCGTCATCGAGACGACGTTCGCCGCGGAGACCGAGACCGACCTGTTCGGTGAGCAGGCCGTCTTGTGCGGCGGCGTCACGGCGCTGGTTCGTGCCGGGTTCGAGACGCTGACCGAAGCCGGCTACGCCCCCGAAATGGCCTACTTCGAGTGCCTGCACGAGGTCAAGCTGATCGTCGACCTGATGTACGAAGAGGGCATCGCTGGCATGCGGTATTCGATCTCGGACACGGCCGAGTACGGCGACCTGACGCGGGGCCCGCGTGTTGTCACCGAGGCGACCAAGGCCGAGATGAAGAAGATCCTCGGCGAGATCCAGAGCGGTCAATTCGCGGCCGAGTGGATCGCCGAGTCCGAGGCCGGTCGTGGGAACTACAAGCGCATGCAGGAAGAGGGCAAGGCCCATCCGATCGAGGAGATCGGCGGCGAGCTGCGCGACATGATGCCGTTCATCGGCGCCGGCAAGCAGAAGGTCGCCGACATCTCCGGCGGCTGATCCCGACGACGCACCACCACCCGCTGCGATGAGCGAACCGACCGGATACGGGCATCTCGCTCATCGCTGGGCGGGTGAACGGTGCGGCTCATCGCTGGTGCGTGGCGAGGCCTGAGCGATGAACGACACCGCCTGGACGTTCGCCACGATCTTCGCGGTCGCTGCGGCCGCCAACTGGTGGAGTCGCATCGGCGACGGGCGGCGCCGGCTCGAACTCTGGAGCAAGCCGATCGCTCTGGTGGCGCTCATCGCCGTCGCGGTGACATTGGACCCCGTGGATCAACTGGTCCGGGCGTGGTTCGTCGTCGCACTGGTGTGCTCGCTCGCGGGGGACGTGCTGCTGATGTGCGGCGAGACGTACTTCGTGCCCGGGCTGGTGTCGTTCCTGCTTGCTCACCTCGCGTACACCTTCGGCTTCCTCGCAGTCGGCGACTGGTCGTCGGCCGGCTTCGTCCTCGGTGCGTTGATGATGGCGGTCCTCGCGGGAGCTGTCGGTCTACGGATCGTGGTCGCTGCGCGCCGGCAGGAACGGATGCTCGGACCGGCCGTGGCCAGCTATCTCGTCGTGATCTCGCTCATGTTCTGCGCGGCGATGGCGACGGGCAACACGTGGGCGATCCTCGGCGCCGCACTGTTCGTGGCGTCCGATTCGGTCCTCGGCTGGCGTCAGTTCGTTGCCGACGCCCGTTGGATGCCGGTCACGGTCATGATCACCTATCACCTCGGCCAAGCCGGACTCGTCGCCAGTCTCCTGTAGTCCCCCCGTGGCGATGAGCGAGAGGACCGTATACGGTCGGTTCGCTCATCGCCGCCAAGATATCTCCGTTGTGATGAGCCAAGCGACCGTATACGGCCGGTTCGCTCATCACGGCGCGGGTGATGGATCGAAACCCGACTTGTAGGGTCGGGAATCGGCGGGTAGCGTTCGGCGCCTATGAGTGACTCCTGGGGATTCGAAACCAAGCAGATCCATGTCGGCGGCGACGCTGACCCGACGACCGGCGCCAGGGCGGTGCCGATCTACCAGACGACGGCGTACGAGTTCCGCGACACCGACCACGCGGCCAACCTGTTCGGCCTTGCCGAGATCGGCAACATCTACACCCGCATCATGAACCCGACGCAGGGTGCGCTCGAGGCGCGCGTCAACGCGCTGGAGGGCGGCTGCATCACGGCCGTCGGCCTTCCCGGCACGCTCGCCGTGGCGTCCGGCCAGGCGGCATCGACGCTGGCCTTCATGACCTTGTGCGAGTCGGGCGACCACATCGTCGCATCCCCATCGCTGTACGGCGGTTCCTACAACCTCCTGCACTACACGATGCCGAAATTCGGGGTGGAGGTCACCTTCGTCGACGATCCCCACGACCTCGCGCAGTGGGAGGCGGCGATCAAGCCGAACACGAAAGTGTTCTTCGGTGAGGTCTTGCCGAACCCCAAGAACGACGTGTTCGACATCGAGGGGATCGCCGGGGTCGCGCATGCGAACGGCATCCCGCTCATGGTCGACAACACGGTGCCGACGCCGTACCTGATCCGTCCGCTCGAATGGGGCGCCGACATCGTGCTCCACAGCCTCACCAAGTTCATGGGTGGTCACGGCACATCGATCGCCGGAGCGATCGTCGATGGCGGCACCTTCGACTACGCCGCATCGGGGCGTTTCCCCAACTTCACCGAGCCCGATCCGAGCTACCACGGCCTGGCCTACTTCCCGGCGCTCGGCCACGGAGCGTTCATTCTCAAGGCGCGCGTCCAGATGCTGCGCGACATGGGCCTCGCCATCTCACCGTT
>DATLBC010000081.1:0-24944 GCA_035527095.1 Ilumatobacteraceae bacterium
CGATGAACCAGTTCCTGGCCGCTGCACCCCGCGCGGAGGTCGCTCACGGCGGCCTCGGTTGCATGGTGTCACTGAACGACCTCGCCGACCGCCCGCCTGTACCACTCGAGAACGGCCAGGTCCTCGAGCTCGGAACGCATCGCGTCCGACACATCGACACACCCCACGTACCGCACGGCTGGGAAGCCCGCGTGCTGTTCGAGGAAACCACCAAGACGCTCCTGTGCGGTGATCTCCTCACCCAACTCGGCCAGGGGCCTGCACTCACCTCGAACGACGTGCTCGCCGCCGCTGCACAGGCCGAGGACGTCTTCGGTGCGAGTTGTCTCACACCCACCACAGCGCCCACGATCCGTACCCTCGCCGATCTCGACCCGAGCACGCTCGCTGTGATGCATGGCTCCAGCGTGACCGGCGACTGCTCTGGCGCACTCCGAGGATTGGCCGACGACTACGAACGCCGACTCCACAGCTCAACCGCCGCTGCCTGAGTCTCGAAACACGAGCCCCGGACCCGTCAGGTCGAGGACCATCGATCGAACGCGAGAACTGTCCGATCAGAACCGCTATCGGACGGCGACCTGCGGAAACAGGCAAACCCCAGCGTGTCGGGCTACTGGAAGTCTTCCGGCGAAACGTTCTCGATGAAGTCCTTGAACTCGTCGATGATCTCGGCGGCGTCCTCGGTGGCCTCGGGCTCGGGTTCCTGACCGACCGCGTCGATCAGTTCGGTCGAGGCGAACAACCCCGCCCCACAGCGAACCGCCAGTGCGATGGCATCTGACGGCCTCGCCGAGACGACCCGCTCGCCCGCCGGCGTGCTGAGGTGGAGTTCCGCGAAGTACGTGCGGTCGACGATCTCGGTGACGACGACACGCGTGACTTCGGTGCCGAGCTCACCGAGCACGTTCAGGAACAGGTCGTGCGTGAGCGGTCGGGGTGGCTCGACGCCTTCGAGCGCATAGTGAATCGCCGACGCCTCGGGGCTACCGATGTAGATCGGCAGCAGCCGGTGTGCTCCGTCGGACTCGCGAAGCAGGACCATTGGCGTGTTGGCGGGCATCTCCACCCGGACACCGATCAGTTCCAATGGGACCACGTCGCCACTGTACCCCGGTGGTGGCGGCCGTGGGAGGTCGGCGCTGTGCCGGTCGGGTGATCGTCAATGCGCGTGGTGGCGCAGAGCTGAGCGCATCATGGCGGCGCGGAGACGGCCACCGTTCTGCTCGAGTTCGTCGAGCTGTGCGACGACTTGCGCCCGAGCTTCTGGGTTTCGCTGGCGCAACAACGGCTGAATCAACTGTTCGAAGAGACCGGCCTCACGCTCTGCAGCGACACGCCAACCGCGCAGGTGCCGGGGCTCGATGCCGGCATCGAGAAAGCGCTTCGAGAGCGTTGCGATCTCGACGGCATCCTCGTCGTAGGTGCCGTCAGCGCCGCCCGACGTCGCTGCCAGGACCCCGAACGACTCCAACTCGGCGAGCTGGTTGCGGTTGATCCCCGCCATCGCGCACAGCTCGTCGGCAGTGAGCAGCAGGCCCGGCAGGACGGCTCCCGACGACGCGATCGGGCCGCGCTGATCCTCTGACGTTGCTGCCGCCGGGGCGGGCGCCGTCTCGGGCGCCGACTCGGGTTGAGGGATCGACTCGCCGCCGTCGGTTCGTTGAAAGAGTGCTGCAGCACCCGTCACCGGTTCGGCGGCGGCACCGTTACCGGAGCCGTCGGATGCCGGGATCGACGAAGGGTCGGTTCGAGTTCGTCCAGCGCTCGGGTGGCCGGCGGGACGCGGCACATCAGTCGGCTCGCTCACGTTCTTGATGCCACGAGGTCGGGGCTGCTCCCCCGTCGGGTCGATCTCACCGGAGTCGATGCGGTCTTTGATCACCCTCAGTGGGAGATAGTTCTCGCGCTGTTCGCGCAGGATGCAACGCAGAAGTTCGACGTCATCGCCGTAGAACTTGCGGTATCCGGACGCCGTCCGTTCCGGGTCGATCAGACCCTGGCTCTCGAGGAACCGAATCTTGGAAATCGTGACATCGGGAAACTCCTCGAGCAGCAGGGCGAGCACCTCACCGATCGACAGATGCCCGCCGACGGGCGGTGCAACGACATCAGGCGGAGTCGACTCAGCCATCGTGACGTTCGAAGAAGACGAGTCGGAATTTGCCGATCTGGAGTTCGTCGCCGTGGCGCAACACCATCCGGTCGACACGATCCTGATTGACGTAGGTGCCGTTGAGCGACCCAGCATCGGACACGACGTATCCGTCCGGAGTGCGTTCGATCTCGGCGTGGCGTCGAGAAACGGTGATGTCGTCGAGGCTGATCTCGGAATCGGGGTGGCGGCCAAGTCGGGTGAGATCTTCGCTCAGGGGAAACTTTGCTCCCGCCTGCGCGCCAGCTCGAACGATCAGTACCCCGATCTCGTTGGGGAGCTCGCCGACGGCGACGACCACATCGTCGTCCTTGCCGGGCGCATCCTGCAGCGGATCGAGCGCCGTGAGCGTGATCGTGCGATCGTCGAGCGAGTCGAGCGGCGATCCGCAACTACTGCAGAACGTGCTCGTCGGACGGTTGCGGTGGCCGCATTGATTGCAGAACACGTAGGTACTCATCTCGTCACGATCAGCCCTCGGTCAAGGCCCGATAGGCCTCGGCGTCCATCAAGCCGTCGAGCTCGGACGGGTCGGTGATGTCGATTCGACAGATCCAGCCGGCGCCGTAGGGATCGCTGTTGAGCAGTTCGGGCTGCGACTCGAGTTGGGCGTTCACCTCGGCGATCGCCCCGGAGAGCGGGGCGTAGATGTCACTGACCGACTTGGTGCTCTCGACCTCGCTGAACGACTCGCCGGCAGCGACCGCCAGTCCGGCATCGGGCATCTCGACGAACACCACATCGCCGAGCGCATCCTGAGCGTATTCGGTGATACCGATCGTCGCCGTGGCGCCCTCGACGCGCACCCACTCGTGATCGGATGAGTAGCGGAGTTCGGCGGGGATGTTCATGAGTCAACGGTACCTGGGTTCACGAGTCGGAGTTGAGAGAAGTGGCACGAGCGGCGTCGCCCGCGGCGACCGCACGTCGCACCTGCGGAATATAGGCGATGCCGGTCCAGTAGCTGAGAATCAGCCCGGGGATCCCGACGAGCCAGGCTGCCACCTGGAAGGCATCGGCACTCGAGATGTCGCTGTTTCCCAACAGGAAACCAGGCACGGCGAACATCAGCAGGAACGTGGCAACCTTGCCCCAGTAAGTGACGTCGATGCGCGGCATCTTGTACACCAGCGTCGCGATCGCCATCATGAGACCCACGGCGACCTCGCGCAACAGCACGGCCAACGCGAACCACAGCGGAATGGAGCCGTCGATGATGATCGCAACAGTTGCCACGACGAACATCAGACGGTCGACGGTCGGATCGAACACCTTGCCGAACTCGCTGACCTGACCGAGCCGTCGCGCCAGGTAGCCGTCGACCCAATCGGTCGCTCCCAGCGCTCCGAGCATCAACGCCGCGGCAACTCGGTTCTCCAGCGCGAACAGCACGTAGAGGAAGACGGGCAGGAGCAAGAGACGAACCAGCGTGAATGCGTTCGGGATCGTCCAGATGTCGTCGAAGATCGACGCGGGTGGAACATCCGCTGCCGAAGCGCGTGCGTTCGGCGAAGTGTCCTCGGTCACGGGCCACAGCGTAGGGTGCCCGCATGAGCACGGTGTTCACGAAGATCATCGCGGGCGACTTTCCCGGCACGTTCGTGTGGCGTGACGAGCACTGCGTCGCGTTCTTGTCGATCAATCCACTGGCTCCGGGCCATGTGCTCGTGGTGCCGATCGCTGAGATCGATCACTGGATCGATGCACCGGAAGATCTGGCAGCCCATCTCTTCGCCGTGGCCCACACCATCGGACTCGCTCAACGCGCCGCGTTCGACTGCGACCGCATCGGAGTCATCGTCGCCGGCTACGAAGTGCCGCACACGCACGTGCACGTGATCCCGACGTCCTCGATGGCGCAGCTGAGCTTCGCAAACGCGGCGGCGAGCGTCGATCGCGACGACCTCGATCAGTGGGCGGGCGCCATCCGACGTGAGCTCCGTTCAGCGTGCGCCGCCGGCGTCAGCGACTGACGGGTTCGATCAATTCAGGACGGTTGTTGCGAACGTTGTTGACGTCGGTGGACACCGGCTCCATCGTGAGCAGATCGACGGGTCCGCCATCGAGCATGGCGGTGAGTGCCACGGGATCCTGATTCGAAGGATCGAGCCATTCGGCCCAGCGGTCCGAGGTGAGCACGGCCGGCATCCGGTCGTGCACCGGGCGCATCGTGACGTTCGCAGCGGTCGTGATGATCGTGGCGCTGTGCAGGAACCGGCCCTCGGGGTCGTCGGGGTCCTTCCATGCAGTCCACAGACCGGCCGCCGTCAGCAGGCCACCGTCGCCTCGATGGATGAACATCGGCTGCTTCAACGGTCGCCCCTTGGCGTTGATGGGGCCGTCCGCACGACCGGGTTGCCACTCGTAGAAGCCGTCCATGGTGATGATGCATCGCTTCTTGGTGAGCAGGCCCTTGAACGCCGGCTTCTCGGCGAGCGTTTCGCCGCGAGCGTTGATCATCCGCGACGCGATCTTGCGGTCCTTCGCCCAGCTCGGGATCAGCCCCCAGTGGAACGCGTCGACGCGGGCGGTGCCATCGCCGTTGGCCACCACGGCGTAGATGTCCTGGGTCGGGGCCACGTTGTAGTTCTCGCCGAGCGACTCGGCGACGGCCTCGGTCGGCAGGACGGTGTCGAAGTATGCAGCGATACGGTCGGGGCCGGCGGTGGACACGAAGCGGCCGCACATGAACTCCAGGTTACGTCGCCGCTCGACCGGCGACGCGGCCACTCGGTCGTGCGACAATGTCCCCGTGTCCGACCTGCTCACTCACTGCGCGGATCTCCCCCGCCGACGAATCGACGCCGGCTCGACGATCATCGAGCAGGGCGACATAGGCGGCACCGTGTTCATCCTGGTGGAGGGCAGTGTCAGCATCGAGCGCGACGACACCGTGCTCGCGTTGCTCGACACGCCCGGCGCGCTCCTGGGGGAGATGTCAACGGTGCTCGGGCGACCGGCGTCGGCATCGGTGCGCGCCATCACCGATGCCACGCTGTTGGAGGCCCACGACGGAGCCGCGTTCCTTCGAGAACACCCCGAGGTCCTGCTCGAGGTTGCTCGCACGCTGGCGATCCGGCTCGACAACCTGACCGGTCATCTCGTCGACGTGAAGCGCCAGTACGGCAACGAGGGCGGCCACCTCGGCATGCTCGACGATGTTCTGAGCACGCTGATGCACCATCAGGGCCGCCAGGTCTCCCCTGGCTCGGCCCGCTTGCCCGACCCCGACTACTGAGCCTGTGCCTCCGGCGTCAGGCACCGGATGCAGGTCAGGTCGCGAACGGCATGTCGACCAGATCTCTGTCAGGGAGCGCAACCCACTCGGCGGTCGCGCTGCCGGACGCCGGGTCGAGGTCGATGACGACGTGTGCGGGCATCGGGCCTGATTGATGACCAGCGTTGACGAGCCATGTCGAACCACGTTGGTCGAACCACGTGCCGCCCGCGACCCAGGGCGCCTGGTGGATGTGGCCGCAGACCACCAGATCCGGGTGCCACCGATCGATCCACGCTGCGAGGTCGGGGTCCGGGAACGAACGCTCACCGGCGTTGCACAGCGGCGAGTCCGACGGCGGCGAGTGATACACCCAGACCCAGCGGCCAGGACGATCGATTGCCGCTGCGGCGAGTTGTTCGTCGACCAGTCGCTTGGTCTCGGGGCCGTCCCACCAGGGGCAGACCGTGAAACGCACCTCGTCGACGTCGATCGAGTGACCGTCGACCACGAGTTGGTCGTCTGCGAGCTCGCGCAGCCATGCCGTCGCCTGTTCGCCGGTCTCTCCCGGGCCGTCGAGGTCGTGGTTCCCCGAGGATGCGAGCACAAGGGTGCGTTCGGCCATCCGCCGGAGGTACTTGGAGACAACCACGATCTGCACGTCGAGTGGCGCCGCGCCGATCACTTGGAGCAGGTCGCCCGGCACGATGACAACGTCGACGTCGGTCGCTTGCTCGACCAGCCAATCGAGCTGTGGCAGGCGGTAGTGCAGATCCGCCGTACAGAGCAGCTTCACGTGACCGGCACGTTTCCGCAAGACAGCGCTGCGAACCTGGTGCGATGGAGGTGATCGAGTGCCCCGACACGCACGTACGTCATGCAGGCACGATAGTTCGTTCAGGCCGTGGCATGCTCTGCCAGGTGGCACGAGGACTGACCGACACCTACGCAGCATCCCGACAGCGGTTCCTCGACTCGGCGTACGCCGCCGGCGCCGAGGTCACCTCCCATCAGCATCCCCTGTACGGGATCGACGGCGACGACCTCGCAATCGACGTCGCCTCGGTCGGCCCTGCCGAGGCCGAGTCGGTGTTGCTCATCGTGTCGGGGACCCACGGCGTCGAGGGCTTCACCGGTTCGGCGCTGCAACATCAATGGTTCCAGCAACATGCACCCAAGCGTCCCGGCAACGTACGGGTCGTGCTGATCCACGCGCTGAATCCGTACGGGTTCGCCTGGGTCCGGCGCGTCAACGAGGACAACGTCGACCTGAACCGCAACTTCGTCGACTGGTCGCAGCCTCCTCCGGCGAACGAGGACTACGGCGCTCTCGCTCAACTGCTCGTGCCGGACGACTGGGACGACGAGACGCAGCAGGCCACGACACTGCGGCTGCTCGCCTACGCCGAGGAGGTCGGGTTCTCGCGTTTGCAGGAAGTGGTGAGTGGCGGGCAGTACACCCATCCGACCGGGGTGTTCTACGGCGGGACAGGACCGGTGTGGTCGCATCGTTGGTTGGTCGAGCACCTTCCCGGACTGGTCGGATCCGCCTCGCGGTTGGGTCTGGTCGACCTCCATACCGGCCTCGGGCCATGGGGCCACGGCGAGCTGATCTCGCATGAGGGCGGCGACGATCCGGGGTACCGCCGCGGCACCGCCTGGTGGGGCGAGGTGCGATCCATGCTCGACGGCGAGAGCGTGTCCGCGCCGCTGAGCGGTGACTGGCTGGGCGCACTCGACGCCCTGCTCCCCGGCGTGGAGGTCACGGCGGCCGCACTCGAATTCGGCACCGTCGACGTGGTCAGCGTGCTGCAGGCTCTGCGCGCTGACGCCGTGCTCCATGCCAGCGACGACCCCCGCGGCCCGGACGCGCCGTCGGTGCGCTCACAAGTACGTGCTGCGTTCGCCGACGACGATCCCGCATGGTTCGATGCGGTCTCGGAGCGGTTCGACGACGTCGTCAGCGCTGCTGCCGGCGCCCTGAGCAGCACTCGTTGACCAGGTTCACATCGATCCCGGTACCCACTAGGGTATCTGTGTGATCGACGTCGACGAGCTGGCCTCCCCGCCGGAATCGGGCGCGTTCGAGACCATTCGGACCTGGTCGCCACGCCACCTCGTCGTCGCGATCGGCGCCACCGTGTTGATCGCCCTCGCGATCGGATTGCCGACCGACGTGATTCCCAATCCGGTGTTCGGTCGACCGGTTCCCGTCACCTGGTGGTCGTATCCGACCCTGATCGTCACCGCCGCGCTCGGTGGGCTACTCGCGGCGACCTACGTCAGCGACCGCGCCGAGACACCGGGTTCGCTGGACGACATGGATGCTCCGACCCGGCGCGGCGGCATCGCAGGGTTGTTGTCGTTCTTCGCCGTCGGGTGCCCTGTCTGTAACAAGCTGGTCATCGTGGCGCTCGGCACCACCGGAGCCCGTCAATGGTTCGAGCCGATCCAGCCGGCGCTGGCCGTCGCATCGATCGCACTGCTCGCCTGGGCGGTGCGGGCGCGGCTGCGTTCGGCCACGACCTGTTCGATCTGACCCGATTTGGCGATCGACAACGTTGACGTTGCTGCCCCGCCGAGCGGCCGGATCGACGCCGAATCAGACATCGAGTGTTCCGAACAGGCACTCAACGGCGGCGACGAGGAAGTCGTCTTCACGTCGGCATATGCGGTCGAAGACGGAGAGTTGGGTGGGCTGTGCTTCGGAGACGACGGCCCTCCCGCCGACGACACGTTGGCCTTCGTCACGACCCTTGACAGCGACGGCTCGGGCTTCCAGATGTCGATCAACACGATCGACGCCGAGGCCGACCCTGACGAACTGCTCCTCACGATCGCGCACGAGTTCTCCCACGTCTTCGCTGCCACCGCCGACCAACTCGATCGCAGCGACGAGGCCATCGACGCCTGCGCCAGCTACTTCAACGGCGAAGGCTGCTACCTCGACGACTCGCTGTTGAACGTCTGGATCGACGAATTCTGGGATCCCGGGGTACTCGCCGGTGTCGATCCGACCGAGGAATCCGTCGACGACGCCGAAGCACGATGCGCCGACGACGACGGGTTCTTCGGACCGAATGGCGCCACCAACCCGGAAGAGGACTTCGCCGAGGCGTTCAGCGCATTCGTATTTGCCGCCGAACCAGCGACCGTTGGCCAGGCGGAACGCCTCCGCTGGATCGAGACCCAGCCGGGCCTCGTCGAGTTCCGCGACCGCGCCGAGGCGGCCGGGATGTCCCCACTGTCGAACGCCTTCGACGTCTGCGGAGTCTGACGCACGCCGCCGGGTGACCATGCCTACGATTCTGGCGATGCGCCGACGCCTCGACCTGCTCGTCGTCTCGGCCATGGTGCTGGCCGTCGCATCCTGCTCGGCACCCGACGACCAGACCATTGCCGCGTCGCTCGGAGCCACGGCGACGACAGCACCGACCGTCGCGACGACGTCGGCTGCCACGGCGGCGACGGCACCGACTGTTGCGACGACGTCGACCACCGCGGCGACAGCGAACGCCGATACCCCCGAGGCGCGGGCCAACGCCCTGTGCTCGAGCGACATGACACTCGTGCTCGGCAAGATCGCCAACCCGACGCTCGACGAGACATCCGGGCTGGCGGCGAGTCGGCAGCACCGCGGCGTGATCTGGGCGCACAACGACGGCAAGAGGGCAGGGCTGTTCGCGGTCGGCAACGACGGTGGCGACCTCGGCTTCCACCCGATCACACTCGACGGTGTGGTCGACATCGAAGACATGGCGATCATCTCGGGCCCCGACGGCGACCACGTGCTCCTCGGCGACATCGGCGACAACGGTGTCAGACGTCCCTCGATCCGCATCTATCGATTCGCGGAGCCGGACCCGAGTGTGGTCGCGCCGCTCAGCGATGTCGACGTGCTGGAGTACACCTATCCCGACGGCCCTCACAACGCAGAGGTGCTCCTGGTCGACGAGATCAATCGGCGTGTCGTGATCGTCACGAAGGAACAGCTTCGCATCGACGGCCTGTCCTCCGATCTGGGGCCGACGGCACCGTCGTTCGTCTTCGAAGGTCCGCTCGATGTGTCCGGCGACGAGCCAGTGAGGCTGGGCTTCGTCGGGATGCTCGACGCTCCCCTGCTGGAAACTCGAACGGTGTCCACTTCCCCGAACCTGATTTCGCTGTTGGGCATCGGCGGGCTGCCCACAGGTGGAGACGTGGCACCGGACGGCACCCTGATCGTGCTGCGCACCTATGAGACCCTCTGGGTGTGGCCCCGGCTCGCCGGGTCCAGTGTGGCCGAGTCGCTGGCTGCAGATCCCTGCCAGGTCCACGTGCCGCCCGAGGGCCAGGGTGAGGCGGTCAGCTTCATGGACGGGTCGCTGATCACGGCGAGCGAAGGCGTGAACCCGAATCTCTTCGAAGTTCGCCCCTAGCAGCGGCGGTACCCTGCGCCCGATGTCGAACGACCACTCCCCCACCACGTTGGTTCTGGTCCGTCACGGCGAGTCGAATGTCACCGTCAACCGGGTGATCGGCGGCCACCGGACGTGCAGTGGTCTCTCCGACCTCGGTCGGCGTCAGGCCGACCGTCTTCGCGAGCGTCTCGCAACGACTCGCGAACTCGCCGCCGACGTGCTGATCTCCAGCAGCTTTCCCCGGGCGCTCGAGACCGCTGAGGCGATTGCACCTGCGTTCGGTGACCTGACCATCGAGGTCGATCCCGGATTCGGAGAACACGACCCGGGGCCAGAGATCGACGGAATGACGTTCGAGGGGTACGTGGAACGATTCGGCACGCCCGACTGGAGCGACCCGCACGTCGAGGTCTTCCCCGGTGGTGAGACGATTGCGGCCTTCCACGCCCGTGTCGGAGCGGCGCTCTCGGCGACGATCGAGGCACACCGCGGCACGTCGATCGTGATCGCCTGCCACGGCGGTGTCATCGACGCCTCGTTCCGACACCTCTTGCGCACAGCGTCGACGGGCAGCTTCGAGCTGCACACGCTCAACACCTCACTCACCGAGTTCACCTCGGCACCCTCGGGAGAATGGCGACTCAAGCGATACAACGACGTGGCTCACCTCCACGGGTTGCCTGCAGAAACGCCGCGAACGACCCCGACTTCCTGAGGTCAGCCGCGGCCGACGAGCCGCCAATTGGCGCGCACGACTGTCTCGCGTTCGGCTCGGCGCAGTCGGAGGATCTCGACGCCTCGTTCGCGAAGCGCACGCTGGCCGGGGTCGGCCATGCACGCTTCGATCGCGCACGACAGGGCCTCGGACATCAGGTTGTAGTCCGCGGCGAGATCGTCGAGTTGCAGCGAGCCACTTCGGCCGGTCCGGCCCGCATCTAGTGCCGCAACGGTCGCCTGGTCGCCGGTGGCGTCAGCAACATCCGCGGCGTAGGCCTCGATCTCGTCGATCTCCTCGACCATCCAGGCGATCTCCGAGCCCGAACGAACGGCGCACTGCTCGAGGATGATGTCGATCTGCTCGAGTGCCACTTTCGCCGTTGCCGTGTCGACCTCGGGGCCGACCACCTCGGTGAGTTCGTGGCGGACGTCGCGCAGGAGTTGGGCTGTCGTGGGACGGACGATCATGACGACGCTCCTTCGGCGGCGGCTGCCATCGCGTCGAATGCGGCCTGCATTCCGGCGATGGCGTTGATGAAGTTGTCGTGACCGAACGAGATCGAGCCGACCTGCAGTGCGGTCATGGCGCCCGAGTTCTCCCCGAGGGCGAACTTGTCGAGCTGCGAACAGATCGTGCCGAGGATCTTGATCGACGACAGGACGGTGAAGTACCCGACCGTGAGTTGGTTGACCTCGGCCTCGCCGAAGCCGGTGACCTCGCGGTACGCGGCGAGGAACGCCTCCGGGTCGACTTCGTAGAGGTTGGGACCCGCCGCGGTCGAATAGATGTTGTACCAACCGAGGTCTTCACGCGGATCGCCGATGGCGGCAAACTCCCAGTCGACCACGAGGTAGTTGTCGTCGTGGTCGATCATCACGTTGGGCGCCTGCGGATCGCCGTGTGTCAAGCGAAGTGGAAGCGGCGGCGGCTTGTTGGCCTCGAGCCACGCTGCGATGAACCGCCACGTGGGATCGCTGTTGACGCTGGCCGACTCGTAGTGACGCCATGTGGCGATCAATTCGTCGATGCGTGCGTCCCAGCTGTCCGGGTGCGCCATCGCGTCGGGCAGTTGGTCGGGCGTGATCGTGTGGATCTGGCCCCACAGCCGAGCGAGACGAGCCGGGTGGTCGCCGAACTCGTCCATCTCCTCGATGAGCGACTGCAGCGAACCACCTGTGACGTGGTCCATGACGATCGCCTTGGTGCCGAGGTGCTCGCCCGAATCGTCGTAGTAGCGCGCTGCAGGAATCGGGATGACACCGAGGTCGGTCAGCATCTTCAGCACCGCCCACTCGTGGTCGCGGTCGGTTTCGATCATGGAGTGCCCGGCAGGCGGATCGCCGCGCAGGACGACGTTCTCCTCCAGGACGACGCCGTCGTTGGTGTAGCGGACCCTGGCTCGCGCCATCGAGCGGCTGTAGCCGCCCGCCATCGGCTCGTACTCGGTGACCTCGATCAGCTCGACATCGTTGCGATGTCGTCGCAGGAAATCGGCCAGCATCCCCGGCATGGCGTCGTAATCATGCACGTTGAACCCCCTTCGTTCGGAACGAAACGTAGCGATTCGTCGAGGTTCGAGACGATTCAGCCTCAGAACGCCTGATCGATGCACGCGATCCGGGCACGGGGCAACGTGCGCCTCAGCGATCGGCCGTGGCTGTGTCACACGGAGCACGGCAGGTGCCAAATGGCACGTTGACCCGGGTTCCCGGTCCTGTCATCGTCGAATCTGCCGGACGTCAATGGGGGTGCCCGGCGCGTCAGATTGGAGAATGACATGCTCGTGGTGACTCGATACAGGTTCAAGGGCGACCAGTCGCCTGAGTCGGTGAACGCTCTGCTCGCCGTCTTCGCCGAGCAGGGTCCTGGCGACGGGGAGATCGCCCACTACGTTCTCGCCGATGGTGGCGGCGGCTTCACCATTGCCGAGGTCGATTCCCTCGAAGCCGCCTACGAAGACGCGTTGCGGTACCAGCAGTGGATGGACATGGAGACGAGGCCGATCCTCACGATCGAGGACGCGATGCCAGTGATCGGAACTGTGTTCGGCTGAACGCTGGGCCGGTTGCTGCCGCCCTCGGTTCGACTGCGGTGTTGCCCTGTGTCGGGTTGGAATCGGCCTTGTGGAGCCACGCTCGGTCGCTGCACCAGTCCGGTGTGCTCTTCAGTGAGAGATCGAGCCCGAGGAGCCCGCTCTGCCGATATGGCCACATCGAAACTCAGGTCCAGGAAACGCCACGCATGTCTAAGACTTCGGCGGTAGCGCCGGCACCTTGACTCAAGAGACCCTCATGGTCGACTCGACACCCAGTCGGCGGACCGCTGGGGCATGAGGACGCGGCCTACATCGAGAGACGTCGAGAGACATCGAGCTTTCGGCGCTCGAGCCGAAGTTGTCCGAGTACCGCTGGGTTCAGCCGATCGCCGTCAGGCAGCAGCATGTCCGGCGACGCAGAGTTCGGCGAGTGGCTGAAATGCGACGGCGCCTCGCGCACCGCAGGCATGCCGAGACGTCGACCCGTGATCCGACCGACGATCGCGGATTCGTCAGCGGACGAGCCGACCAGGTCCAGCGGGTCAGCAACCCGCCCACCAAACGCCCGATCTTCGCTACGACGGATTGTGGCTAGCCTTCGAGGCGGCGCATCGACGGAACGGAGTGCCATGTCGGATCAACTGGACGCAGCGGTCGAAGCAGCCTGGGCGTACGAGCGTCTGCATGTCAACGCGTTGTTCCGGCAATGGGTGCAGCCGGTTCTCGATGCGGCCGGCGCCACAAGCGGGAGCCGCGTGCTCGATGTCGCGTGCGGCACCGGCGTGGTGGCGCGCGAGGCCCTCGCTCGCGTGGGTCCCACGGGCTCGGTGGTCGGGCTCGACATCGACCCGGCGATGCTTGCCGTGGCCGAGAGCATCGAGCCCGCTGTGACCTGGACAGTGGGCGACGCCGGCGAGCTTCCCTTCGACGACGACGAGTTCGACGCCGTGGTCAGCCAGTTCGGTCTCATGTTCTTTCCCGACCGAGTGCAGGCCATCAGCGAAATGCTCCGCTGCGCGAAGCCCGGCACACGCGTCACCGTGGCGGTGTGGGAATCCCTCGAACACTCCACGGCCTATTCGATCTCGGTCGACCTGTTGAATCGCCGGGCCGGTTCGGCCGCCGCCGACGCGCTCAGGGCTCCGTTCGTGCTCGGCGCCACCGACCAACTGCAACGTCTGTTCGAACAGGCCGGAGCATCGACGGTCTCGATCGACACCCAGCCCGGCACCGCACGGTTCCCCAGCGTGCGCTCGATGGTCGAGGCCGACGTGCGCGGCTGGTTGCCCGTGATGGGGGTGGTGCTCCCCGACGATCTGATCGAACGAATCCTGGTCGAGGCCGACGGCGCGTTGAGCGAGTACGTGACCGACGACGGTCAGATGATGTTCGACGCGCCGGCCCACATCGTCACGGCCCAGGCCTGACCCTCCGCTCCGCCGAACTCGCGCAGCCGGGTGGAATGCTCACTGGTTGCCAGGAGGCGATCCGGATGTGAGAACCACCGCAGCGTGCACATATTCGGCCGCTTTGGCGACGGCCTCGTCGTGCATGAGGGGCCTCGTTGGCTGGACCGCCGGATCGAGTGTCTCGTCGAGGTGGGCGATGAGCTCCGGGAAGATTCGAGCCGCACCCGTCGTGCGAGCGACGTCGGCGAGCATCCACGCGTCCACGGGACATTCCTGGGCCGATGCAAACGCAGCGCCGATGGCAAGGGCGATGTCGGTGAAGGTGATCTCGCGATTTCGGATCCACCGATCGATGGACGGTTCGATCAGCTCCGCTGCCAGACCCGGTTGGTCGAGCAGGACGGCGACGCGCGCCCCGAACGCCGCGCCTGCGTCGTGGGTTCTCGTGCCAGGTGCTGCGAGTTCACGGGTCAGCCTGAAGTGTTGAAGAGCGAGAGCCGGCTGACGTGCTTCCAACGCGGATGCGAGTGTGAATTCCGCGACCGCGCGTACTGATGGCGAGCCGACGGCCTCCGCCACCCGGACGGCTGTTCGTGCCAGTTCCAGTCCTTCGGATTCGGGGAGTCGCCCGGACCTCGTTCCCCAGACGACCTTGGCACACAGGCACTGCACCTCGACCGCGTCGTCGCGCTCGAGACCGGCTCCGAGCACGGCTCGTTGGGCGACCTCGAATGCCGCCGCCAACGGGTTCTCTCCCGGGCGTCGCGTCTCGGCCTGGGACAGGAGGTTGAGGGCCATGCGGGGTGGATCGACGCCGTTCGCGTTGCTGATCTCCTCGATGACACGAAATATCTCGTGGTGGGTGGCGATGAGGTCCGAGCTGAGAGAATGCTCGAGCGCGAGCACGAAGACGTCAGCAGCGCCGGTGAAGTTGCCCGTCGGGTCGGCCTCCCACAGGCCCCAGGCCGGCACGAGCAACGGGGCGGAGTGAAGATTGGCGTTGCGTTGAAACGGCCCCAGCAGACTCCCTGCGGTGTCGAGTTCTCCGATCTCGATCGACCACTCGACAAGTCGTCGAAGATTGGGGACCTCGAGCGCCAGCGACGTCGTCCATTGCACCTCGTTCGGACCCAACAGTTCTCGGCTGGCCGTCGGAGCCCACTCGCTGTAATGACTGCACGCCGCCAGGAACACCTCGCGTGTTTCACCCGCTTGTTCGAGACGCTCTTCGCTGTACTGGCGGATGGTCTCGAGAAACGAGTACCGGGTGCGTCCTTCGACGGGCTCTGCCGACAGCAGCGACTTGGCGACCAGACTGCTCAGGGTTTCGCTGAGATCATGGCGGTCAAGCACGAGGTCCGCGCAGACTGCCATTGCGGCGTCCAGGTCGAAGGTTCCGCCAAAGGCGGCGAGCCGCCGCATGACTTGCTGGGCCGTGACGTCCAGGAGATCGTGAGACCAGTCGACGGTTGCTCGTAGGGTCTGGTGTCGGTCGCGTCCGCGGCGCCTTCCGCCGGTGAGCAGCCGGAATCGGTCGTCGAGATTCTCGGCGATCTCGACGGGCGTCATGGCCGCGATCCTTCCAGCCGCCAACTCGATCGCCAACGGGATGCCGTCGAGCCCACGACAGACATCGACCACCGCATCTCTGTTTTCAGCCGTGATCGAGAACCCGGTGACAAGCGCCGCGGCTCGTTCGGCAAACAACTGCACGGCCTCTGCGTGTCCGGCATCATCGTCCGCGGCGGGCAATCCGAGAGACGGCACCGCAAAGAGGCGCTCGCCCTCGAGAGCCAAACCTTCCCGACTGGTCGCCAGGAGCCGCACACCCGGGCACGTGTCGAGGATCGAGGCGGCGACGTCTGCAGCATCGTCGAGCAGATGCTCGCAATTGTCGAGGACCACAAAGGCCTGCTGGTATCGCAGCGCGTGAGTCACCGAGTCGGTGAGACTCGATCCTTGCTGCTGACGAATTCCGACAGCCGTCGCGATCGCTTCCGCAATGCTTTCCTGGTCACTTGCCGACGCCAACTCGCAGAACCAGACACCATCGGTGTATTCGCCCAGCACCTCAGCCGCAACCTGGAGCGCGAGGCGTGTCTTGCCCACGCCGCCGACGCCGGTCAAGGTGACCAATGGGCAATCCTCGAATGCATCGATGACCGCCGAGATGAGTTGGCCACGCCCGATGAAGCTCGACCGCTGCGCGGGCAGGTTCGTGGGATACGAGCCCACAGAGCGAACTGGTCCGAACTCGGATCTCAGACCAGCGGCCGTGAGTTGAAACAACGATTCGGGTCGACTCAAGTCACGCAGCACATGTTCACCGAGGCCAACCAGCTCGAACCCATCGAACTCGGAGACCAGATCTGCGGTTGCCTTCGAAACCAGGATCTGCTCGCCGTGAGCCGCTGCCATGACCCGCGCAGCTCGATTCACGGTGACCCCGAAATAGTCCTCATCTCGTTCTTGTGCCGCGCCGGTGTGCATGCCCATCCGCACCGGCAGTGCCAGCGCTCGCTGCGCTTCGATCGCACACCCGGCCGCTGCAGCGGCGTCGGCGAATGCGACACAGAATCCATCGCCGCCTGTTGCGAAGACGTAGCCACCGCAAGCGTCGATGGTCGAACGCATGATGTCGTCGTGCCGCTCGAGCGCTTCTTCCATGACATCCGGCCGCTCATCCCACAGCCGCGTCGAGCCCTCGATGTCGGTGAAGAGAAACGTCACGGTCCCCGAAGGTCGATCCCCGGACATGGCCTGACACTAGATGACGACACCCGACCCCGACGGTGGCGTCGGGTGACCTCTTCGACGAGACTGATCCACGGGACACGAGGGGGTGTGCGATGGCAGGTTCTTTCCCGCCACAACAGGACGGTCTGCACTACCTGACCGAAGGCGGTCAGGAGACCGAGATCATGTACAAGTTCGGGTTCGAGCTACCCGAGTTCGCCATGTTCCCGTTGCTGGACGACCCGCGGGCGGTGCCCGAGCTTCGGGCGATGTACGAGCGCTACCTCGAGACCGCCTGCGCCCATGGGTTCGGCGCCTTGATGGGGGGCCTCGACTATCGGGCGAGCCCGGACTGGGCGGAGCTGCTCGGCTACTCACCGAACGCGTTGGCGGAGATGCAGCTCAGGGCCATCGGCTTCCTGCGTGAGGTCAGCCGACCATACGCCGACCAGCTCCGCGCATTGATGTTCGTCGGCATCGTCGGGCCACGCGGCGACGCGTACACACTCGATCAGCGCATGACCGCGGAGGCGGCCGAGGACTACCACTCGACCCAGATCGAGACACTCGCGAAAGCCAACGTCGACCTGGTCGAGGCCATGACCTTCAACAGCGTCCCCGAGGCAGTCGGTGTGGCACGAGCTGCGGCTCGAGTCGGGTTACCTGCGTCGATCTCGTTCACACTCGACAGCAACCACCGCCTGCACTCGGGCCCAACCCTGAAGGAAGCGATTGATGCCGTCGATGGCGAATGCGGCGAGCACCGGCCGGCCTTCTACGGCATCAACTGTTCGCATCCGCTCGAGTTCCTGCCTGCCATCGAGCCGGGCGACTGGTTCGAGCGGGTCCGGTGTCTGCGCCCGAACGCGGCCATGATGGACAAGATCTCGCTGTGCACGCTCGGGCACCTCGAATCCGGCGACCCTGTCGACCTCGGCCGGCGCATGGGTGCAGTCGCCAAGCAGCATCCCCACATCGACATCTGGGGCGGATGTTGCGGCACGTGGGAATCACACCTCGACGAAATCGCTCGCAACGTCGACCCGCACTGAGGCTCGCCGCCGCGACCGAGGGGATCACGCCGAGTGTGGGACCTCGGCTCGTCGAGCGCCCGAGGACGCCAGATCGGCAGTCTGCTACACCTGTATTCGCCGACGAGTGGTGTGGCACAACCAGATGCCTTCCCGGAACTGGAGCAGTAGATGGCTGAGGACGAGAAGGAAAACTGGATAGAGCGGAACTCGAAGACGATCACGACGCTCGCCGCCGTCAGCATCCCGATCGTGCTCGCTTTCTTCGGCTATCTCGCAAACCGTCAGATCTCCCAGCAGCAACTCAACCAGGAATACGTCAGTCTTGCGATCGGCATTCTCGGCGAGGAAACCAACGTCAACGAAGCGCAGACCTGCAAGGAGGAGATCCTCCGAGTCGAGAGCATCGAGGGGAAGACGGCACGACAGGTTGCCGAAGATCTCGAGGACAGCCCGGAGCTGCGCGACCTTCCGAAGACCCTCTATCGCAAGTGGGCACTGGACCTTCTCCTCGAGAGCACCCCGCAGGCCGTACAACTCACTCCCGCCCAGTACACGGGACTGCTCTGCGGTGAGCGGCTCTCAGCGGTGACCGAACCAGACGATGCCACCTCGACCGAAGGCAACGATCAAGCAGGTACTGACTCCGTCCTGTTCCAACGATTGGTCGAGGCACGAGACGACAAGGGCACCACTTGCCTGATCGTGAGCAGCGACACCGACACCGTGGGCGTCGGAAGAGTCGGCGAGGGCAACTACGAAGTGACGAAGACGGTCGAACTTCCGACGGACGATCCCGGTCAAGAGCCGACCGACGTGAGGTATGTCAACATCCTCGACAACTCGGTGTGGGTGTTGGTGGGGCCGACCGCGCAGGCATCGGCTGATCCGTGCCCACCCACCACCACCGACGACTGAACGGGTTCCCGCCCGACAGCCTGCTGATGGGCTGCTTGGGCGAAGGTTCCAGCGCCATCTTCTGTCGAGCTTCCTCAACGGCATCACGCGGATGCCCTGCTCGGTCGAGAGACACGAAGGAGATGCGCGGCCTACGGCCGCTCGGCAGGATTCGCGATGCCCGGGATCCGTCTCGACGTCGTGGACGACGCCGGTCGACCGGTGCCCACCGGCACCGAGGGCATGTTGGCCGTGCATCGAGCCGACTCATCGCTGGTCTTCTTCGACGGCTACGTCGGCGCAGAAGGCCAGGGTTGGGTCGGCGACTACTACCTCACGGGAGACACGGTCGAGCAGAACGAGGACGGTTCGATCAGCTTCGTGGGTCGCAGTGACGACGTGATCCCGTCGGCCGGCCATCGGATCGGGCCCGTTCGACGTCGAGAGCTGCCCGCTCGAGCACGACGCCGTTACCGAGAGCGCCGTCGTCGGCAAGCCCGACGACCAACGTGGTGAGATCGTTGTCGCCGACGTGGTGTTGCACGAGGGGTACGCCCGCAGCGAGTCGTTGATCGCCGAGCTGACTCGGCACGTGCGCGAGCGCTTGGGCAAGCACGCCTTCCCGCGCGAGGTCACGTTCGTCGACTCGTTGCCGAAGACGCCCAGCAGCAAGATCCAGCGGTTCGTGCTGCGCAACGGCTGACTGCACTCGCTCGAAGTTGGTACGCAAGGCTGCGGCGGACTCCACCGAGAGGCCGACCGTTCGTAAGTGTCGTGCTGCTTGGGTTCGATCCGTCGATCGGCTCCAGCGGTGTGAGCGAGCTCGGCCAGTGAAGCGTGGGTAGCGTCCTGTTCGACCGCTCGCGATCGGCGGCCCGACGTTCAAAGAGGAGAGTGCGATGGGACGGCGGGCAAGGTGCAGAACTTCACCGTGTCGGCTGACGGCTATGCAACCGGTGAGGGCCAGTCCCTCCAACAGCCGTTCGGGCACGCCGACCCGGCAGAGTTGATCGAGTGGGGCCTTGCGACGGCGAGCTGGCCGGGCCGAACCGACGTCGGAGGCTCTCGCGGACTCGACGACCACTTCACCCGTGACTTCTCCCACGGGATCGGCGCCGAGATCATGGGCCGCAACAAGTTCGGCCCCCTGCGTGGTCCCTGGAACGACCACGAGTGGCTCGGCTGGTGGGGCGACAACCCACCGTTCCACACACCCGTGTTCGTGCTCACCCACCACGAACGGCCATCGTTCACGCTCGCCGACACCACATTCCATTTCCTCGACGCAACCCCGGACGCTGCCGTCGACCGCGCCAAGGATGCGGCAAATGGGCTCGATGTTCGAGTCGGCGGAGGGCCCACCTCGGTCCGGTCGTTTCTCGACGCCGACGTCATCGACGACATGCACATCGTCGTCGCTCCGATCAGGCTCGGCGCCGGTATACGACTGTGGGACACGTCTGCCGACTTCGATGATCGCTTCCACCACGAGACCATTCCCAGCCCGAGTGGCGTCATCCACCATCTCCTCTGGCGCCGGGACCGATGAACGCCAAGCCTCTTCGCCAGATGTCTCGGTCGGCGGTCCTCAACGGGCGCGTTCGGAAGGTGACCATGTGTGGGCTTCGACGGACCAGCGCTTCTTCTCCGGTCAGGAGCGGCGGCTGGCGGTGGACGACGAGCGCTTGGGTCGGTCGGGTACGGTGAGGGGAAGGGGTGGTCGATGTGCAGGGCCGAGCAATCTATGGGGACTTCGAGATCGCCTACCGGGCGCACGGCGACGGATCGCCATTGATGTTGGTGCCCGGAGTGACCCAGTCCGCCGAGCGGTGGCTCGAGGCCGGCTACGTGGATGCCCTGTCGAAGAGTCGCCGTGTCGTGGCGGTTGACCCATTGGGCCACGGCCTCAGTTCGAAGACCGCAGCGATTGACGCCTACGCACCGGATCGGCTCGTCGAGCACCTGTTGGCCGTGCTGGACGACGCCGACATCGAGGTCGCGGACGTGTGGGGCTATTCCCGTGGCGCGTCGATGGCCGGCAAGCTTGCCGAGAGGCATCCTGATCGGGTCCGACGACTGGTCGTGGGCGGCATTCCGCTGTTTGAGACCCGCCCGATCATGGAGGCTCTCGGGATGATCCCCGACTGGTCAGTGGTCGAGGAGCGCCATGAGCGCTGCCTTGGAGGCGACTGGTCGGCGTACTGGGACGGATTTCCGCTTCCGCTCCCGGACGTCGTGAAGGACGATCTGGCGTCGCGCAACGATCTCAGTTCGATCTCGGCATGTGGAGTGGCTGGTCATCTCGAACCCATGGTCTGGCAGGCCACGCCGGGGATTGAGACCCTTGCGTACTGGGGACACAGCGAGATCTTCCACGAACTGAACGTGGAAGCTGCCGCGGATCAACCGATTCGCACCTGCACGGTCGAGGGCGGGCACGCAGAGGCCTTCTTTCCGGCTGAGCCGGCCATGGCAGAGGTCAACCCGTTCCTGAGCAGCGAGTAGTCGAAGCCCGCCAGGGTGCACTGCAGCTCCTTGGCAGTTCTCGATAGTGGACACCCCATCGCATCGCGGATCCCACTCGGCGGCTTCGCCGGGTCTCGGCGAACGGCACTCCGTCTTGCATCGACGGTCTAGTCAGGGTGGCAGGGGGACTCGCCCGCCTCGAACTGACCCGATGTTTCCGTCAAGTGAGACGACGAGAGCTCACGGAGCCCGATCGGTCAGCGTGCTCGAGCCTCGACATCCAGCTGGTGGTGCACGTACTCGTGGGCGAGCCAGCGCAGTCCGTCCGCGACGGTGCCCTCGCCCCAGACGGCATCTCCGGTGTAGGCGCCGAACTTGATCTGCTCGACACATGATCCGACCTGCTCCATCGGGACGCTGACGGAATCCGCCGCTGGAGCCCCTGCGACCCGCCCCTGAGCGCTGCCCGCTGGCGGGTCTGCCGCCTCGTCGATCGCCTCACACCCGAGCACTCCAAGAGATGCAGCAATCAGGACGACGATGGCGACGGATGGACGCATGAGCCGTCATCGGCAACTTCGGCCGGGCTCTTGCTCGCTGGAGTCTTGGCCCATCGTCGTTGCTCTTGCCGTTCTCGGTCAGGCACCTCGTCTCCGCGTTCTGCCCAGATTATGAGCCTGCAGGAGCCCAACGGCGCATCACAGTTGCATGAGCATGCTTTGGGATGCAGGTTTCCGCCGGTCCCTGCGGCACGTCTTCGTCATGTCCGGCGTCCTGTTCGAGGCGTCTCGGCGGATGGGGTACCCTCGCTGCACGAGGCCCGCACGTGGGGCTCCCTTCGAGAGGAACATGCTGATGTCAAGGCTGTCACGACGTGGATTCCTGGCAGGAAGTGCCGCAACGGCAGCTGGTCTGTCGTTGGCTGGACCGTTCCAAGGCTTCATGGCCCACGCGGCGCTACCCCCGACTGCACGGCGGAGTGCGGGGTACGGTCCGTTGTTCGCGACGCCTGATGCGCGGGATGGGGTGGTTCGGCTCGATCTGCCGAAGGGATTCAGCTACCGCAGTTTCCACATGCCGGGAACGGTGCTCGGAGACGGATCGACACTGCCCGGTCGCCACGACGGGATGGCCGCCTTTCGCGGCAAGCGCGGCAACTCGATCATCGTGCGGAACCACGAGATCAACAATCCGGGCCCCCTGCTGGGCGGCGCGGGAACCCCGTACGACCCGCTGACGCAGGGCGGCACAGTGACGGTCGAAGTCGATCCGTACGGCAACGTCGTCAGCGGCAGTGATTTCGTGTCCTTGCAGGGCACGCAGATGAACTGTGCCGGCGGACGCACGGGCTGGAACACGTGGCTCACCTGCGAGGAAACTGTCAACGGCGACGACGTCGGGCCCGACTTCACCGGTGCACTGAACAACGGTTTGCAGAAGCACGGCTACGTATTCGAGGTGCCAACCGACGGGCTGTCGTCGGCGGTTCCGATCCGCTCGGCCGGTCGCTTCGCGCACGAGGCGGCCGTGGTGTCCCCCAGTGGCGACGTCGTCTATCTCACCGAAGACAACTTCGGCTTCGCCTCCGGGTTCTACCGATACATCCCACCGTTCAACGCGCGACGAAAAGGTGCGCTCGCCGACGGCGGGCAACTGCAGATGTTGAAGGTCATCGGCGTCGACAACGCCGATCTCTCGCTGGGCCAATCTCCCGGTGCAAGTTATGACGTCGAGTGGGTCGACATTGCCGATCCTGACCCGACGTTTCCCGCCGGAACGACCAACAACCAGGCCATCGTGGCGGTCGGCGACCAGGGCCGTGCGCTCGGTGCGGCCCTCTTCAGCCGGCTCGAGGGCGCCTACTACGCCAACGGCGACGTGTTCTTCGTCTCGACACAGGGTGGAGCCCAGGTGGATACCGCTCCCGCCGGGTTCGGGAACGGCCGAGGTCAAGTCTGGCTGTACGAATCCGGTCCGAGCCGGCTCCGCCTGGTGTACGAATCGCCGGGCGTCGACACGCTCGACCTGCCTGACAATGTCGTGGTGAGCAATCGACGTTCACTACTTCTCTGCGAGGACGGTAGCGGCGACAACTTCCTCCGCGGCCTGACTCCCGATGGGCAGGCGTTCACCTTTGCGCGCAACGCCGATCCGGCCCAGGCCGGTCAGGAGTTCGCCGGGGCAACGTTCAGTCACGACGGGTCGACCCTCTTCGTCAACATCCAGTCATCGAGCGGATACTCCATCGCTATCTGGGGTCCCTGGCATAAGGGCCCGTTCTGATCGTGAGCGAGGAAGGAGCCAGGTCACGGTGCGCGACCGATCCGTCGCTTCCCGTTCACATCTCCTAGTCCGTCATCGAGTTCGGTGACGAGACCACCCGCCCTGCGGCGTCGACAACGCTCTGCGGGTCGTTCGTGCCCGCGAAGAAGTGGTTGGACAACGCGCCGACCGAGCAAGCCGGTAGGCATGCAGGTCTTGCCGCACGGCGACCGCCCGAACCCGACGATACTTCTGGCTCGATCCGTACGTGTCGGCCCGTATGGGGTGCCCGATGACCGGCGGATAGTTCACTCGTTACGCCGCACACCTTCCCGTCGTAGCGCTGTCCGTACCGCTGACAATCGGACGTCGAGTTCGTTGGCGATGTCGCCAGCGGTGGCGCGTTCGTCGAGGTAGCGCACTCGTAGCCAGCTGGCGTTGTTGAGGGCGTTCGGGCTTCCTCAACCGGGCACGTCCGGCCGCCGGGATCATCGAGCACTGCACTTGCGCCGCACTGCAGCGCTGGAATGCGTGGTGGACCGGGTGTCAGCGAAGCGGTTGGGTGAGGTCGGCGAGCAGCGTCGGGATCTCGTCCCACACACTGAGGTGGCCATGGTGCGGAAATGCCACGACCGTTGCCTGGTCGATGAGTGACGCGGTGTACTCGGACGAGGCGATGTCGACAACGACGTCCTGCACACCGTGGTACAGCTGCGTATCGACACCGATGCCGGCGGGATCGAACGACCACGGCTGGGCCCTGACGACCGCATCCTGCGCCAGACCACCAACCCCCCGACGGATGGATTCGTCGACGCCTCGTTTGAGCCGTTCCACCGTGTCGGGCCGGTCGAACAAGGCGGCATCGGGCGGGGAAAGTCCGTCGGCACCGAATGGGAAGCCTGAACCGTCAGCGCCGTAGAGCGCCTCAAAGTGCTCCATGTACGCCTGCTCGTCGCCACGCCTCAGGATGGACGCAGCTTCGGGCGACAGCCGGGCCCAATAGCCGTCCCAGGCGGGTGAGGTCAGGCCTCCGACACATCCGAGCCCGACGACGCGTTCGGGCAACAAGGCGGCACACGCAATCGCGTGTGGTCCGCCCGCCGACACGCCGACGACCGCGAACGCTTCGATGCCGAGGGCATCGGCGAGGTCAGCAGTGTCACGAGCCGATTCCGTCAGCGTCCGCCCACGGCGCAGCGATGAGTCGCCGATTCCGGGGCGATCCGCGGCGACGAGGCGCACCCCGATCTCGGAGAACAACTCGTCGAGATGGACCTGGTCGAGCCGACATGAACCCGTACCGTGGAAATAGACGGTTGCGAGACCATCGGGACGTCCGCAATCCGAGTACGAGACAGTTCGTCCGTCGGGCAAGGTCAGCACATCGTCCCGCATCGGCGGAAGCTAGCACGACACCGAAACGTCCTCGATCGGCACTGCGTCCCTGATTGGGGTTGTCGCGCCCGGTAACCGGCGAGGTCGATCGGGTCGAGCACTCGACGAGGTAGCCCATAGTCACGCAAATCCGGATCGGTGGTGAGCGCGGATCTCTTGTGACCCATTTGTGACGCAGGCGCGAAACAGGGGCTCCTCGTCTCCGAGAAACCCCTGGTCA
>DATLBC010000082.1:0-5457 GCA_035527095.1 Ilumatobacteraceae bacterium
TGGCTCAAGCCGAGTTGGCCGAGGAGCATGAACAGGTTCATTTCGCTGATGCCGAGTTCGATGTGCTGGCCGGTCGGCGACGGCGCCCATTTCAGTAGTCGGTCCGCCCCACCGTGATCGTCGCGTTCGGTCGGCGAGTAGACACCGCGCTTGTTGATGAACCCTCCGAGGTTGGTGGAGATCGACACGTCGGGCGCGGTCGTGACGATCCGGTCGCCGACTCCGTCGACGTCGGCCAGGCTTGCGAGGACCCGCCCGAAGGTCTCTTGGGTCGAGGTCGAACCCGTCGTGACCAGGTTTCGCGCCGCTGCCGGGACGGGAACCAACGGACGCGGCGGCGTCGGCTCGTTGTTGATCGCTCCTCCGACGCGTTCGCAGCAGCGTCCGGCGGCCGAGTCGGGGTCGAAGCGGTCCCATTCGGTGTCGACATCGAGCCCGCTCAGCTCGCGCAGGTCATCGATCTGTTCGGGGCTCAAGAGGGCAGCATGGTTCATGGGGTCGCCGGCGATCGGCAAGCCGTGCCCTTTGATGGTGTAGGCGAACACCACCGACGGGCGGTCGGTCACTGCGTCGCATGCGCGGAACGTGTCGAGCAGCACGCCGAGGTCGTGGCCGCCGAGATCGGTGATCAGCTGGTGCAACGCTCTGTCGTCGAGGCGGTCGGCCCGTTCGCGGACCACGGGATCGGCTCCGACGAGAAACTTCTCGCGTGCCGCCGTCGGGTCGAGCGAGAACAGGTGCTGGTATGCCTCGTTCGGCATCGCGTCGATGTGGGCTTCGAGCGCGTCGCCTCCCGGTTCGGCGAACGCGGCAGTCAGGCGTCGTCCGTACTTCGCCTCGGCGACGTGCCAGCCGGCGTCGGCGAAGAACCGCTGCAATCTGATCGCGGCGATGTCGGGGATCACGCGGTCGAGGCTCTGGCGGTTCAGGTCGACGATCATCGTGAAGTTGCCGAGGCCCTGGGTGGCAGGGTCGGCGATCGCCTCCCAGATGTTGCCCTCGTCGAGCTCGGCGTCGCCGACGAGCGCGAAGAATCGGGCGTCGGGGAGATGACGGTCGAGATGCGAATCGAGGTAGCGGCGGGTGAGTGCCGAGAACAACGGCGCGACCGCACCGAGGCCGACCGAGCCGGTCGAGAAGTCGGCGACGTCGGGATCCTTGGTGCGCGACGGGTACGCCTGCAGCCCGCCTCGCTGTCGCAGCGTGGTCAGGTACGACCGGTCGAGTTCGCCGGTGAGGTACTTGATGGCGTGGTACACCGGCGACGCGTGGGGTTTGACCGCCACCTTGTCGTCGCCGGTCAGGTGCCCGAACCACAGCGCGGTCATGATCGACACCATCGACGCGCTCGATGCCTGGTGTCCGCCGACTTTGACGTCGTGGTCACCCGCTGTCGGGCGACGGTTGGCGTGGTCGATGATGCGCGTCGCCAGCCACAGCACTCGCTGCTCGATCGTGCGCAACACGTCGAGGTCCGCGCTGCCCGTCGTTGCCTGGTCGACCCCGCCGCCATCTGCTCGCATCGCACTGAGTCGACCACGATTCGTACCGCGGTGTCTACACGTTTGCGTCGACGCTTCGGTGGGAGGGGCCACCGGAACCCCGACGCAAACGGATGGTGTGCGGGTGTCGGCTTGCAGTTTTGGGCGGACGACGGCAGGCTGGCCATCCGTGAAGTGGCCGACATGGAGTCAGGCGGCGGTCGCCGCGATGATCTCTGGTCTCGTCGCGCTGGCGCTTCGGCGCACGCGCCCGACTCGCATCGGCGACGTGGTCGGCCCGGCGGCGCTCGAGTTCGCATTCGTCGCATCGCTGTACTCGATCTGGCGGATGGCGAAGAACCTGCCGCTGACTCGGGCCGAGGGAGCGATCGACCGGGCGTACGACATCGTGACCGTGCAGGACTTCTTCCGGCTGCCGAGCGAACTGTCGTTGCAGCGCTTCGTTCTCGACCACGACTGGCTCGCCTGGTTCTCGGCGTACTACTACGCCATTGCGCACGTCCCCGGCATCGTGATCTTCCTGATCTGGCTGTACGCCCGCCACCGTGACGTCTATCCCCACTGGCGCAATGCGCTGGCGATCCTCACGGCATTCTGTCTGTTCATTCGCTTCGTCAAGGTCGCGCCCCCTCGATACCTGACCGAACTCGGTTATGTCGACGTGTCGGTGATCTATGGGATCGACGTGTACGGCGAGGCGGGCACCGGTGTGTCGTCGCAGTTCGCGGCGATGCCGTCACTGCACGTGGCCTGGGCTGCCGTCGTTGCATTCGGGGCGCTCGCTGCGAGCACGAGCCGGTGGCGTTGGATCGGGATGGTGCATCTCGTGATGACGATGTTGGTGATCGCCGCCACAGGGCACCACTGGTGGCTCGACGGGATCGTGGCTCTGGCGCTGCTGTGGGTGTCGCTGCAACTCGACACGCTGGGCCGGCGAGCGGCCGCTGCGGTTCGATCGGCGCGGGTGGGCGAAGTCCGCGCGTTCGATGCTGCCCCGGTCGGAGATCTGCAGCCGGTGCTGGTGGAGGGAGAACCGACGTGAGTGCTCATCCCGATGTGATCGCCGACCTCGAGCGCCTCGGAGTCGTGTACGAGGTGATGGACTGCGATCCGGATCTCGCCGACACAGCGCAGTTCTGCGAGGCCTACGGCGTGGCGTTGGAGGAGTCCGCCAACGCGATTCTCGTCGCGTCGAAGAAGCCCGAAGGTCACCACGCCGTCTGCGTGGCACTCGCCCACACTCGACTCGACGTGAACGGCGCCGTGCGACGCAAGCTCGGTGTCCGCAAGCTGAGCTTCGCACCGGCGGATGTCACCCGCGAACTCACCGGGCAGGAGATCGGTGGTGTGACCATCTTCGGTCTGCCCGCCGGTCTGCCTGTGTGGCTCGATTCACGGGTGCTCGACTGTGAACGCATCGTGGTGGGTGCCGGCTCCCGTGCGGCGAAGATTCGCCTCGACCCGTCGCAGCTCGTCGATCTCGACCGCTACGAGTTCGTCGACGATCTCGCCAACGTCTCCGCCGAGCCCTGAGTGGCGGCCGCGCACCAGGACGGATCGGTCGTGTTCGCCGTCGACGCCCGGACAACCGATCTCACGGCGGGAGATCGAGTGCTCGCCGGGGCCGTTCGCAGGCGCGGCATCGGTGTGCGACCGGTGGTGTGGGGCACGCCGTGCGAGCCGACCGATCTGATCGTGATTCGCTCGACCTGGGACTACGTCGAGCGGCCTGACGAGTTCCGGTCGTGGCTCGACGCACTTGATGAGGCCGGGAACACGGTCGTCAACTCGACGGTGCTTCTGCGGTGGAACATGCACAAGGGCTATCTCGCCGACATGGCAGCCCGCGGGGTCGCGGTTGTGCCGACCGCGATGGTTCGCTCAGGATCGGCCACGACGCTCGGCGAGCTGATGGAGGAGCAGCGTTGGGCGCACGTCGTGGTCAAGCCGGCCATCGGTGCGTCGGCCCGTCAGACCTTCCAGTTCGATCGCGGCGGACTGGAGGCTGGTGAAGCACTCGTTCGTCGACTGGTCGACAGGGAAGATGTGCTGGTGCAGCCGTTCCTTCGCTCGATCGCTACCGATGGTGAGGCGTCGGTGGTCGTGATCGAGGGCGAGGCCACTCACACCGTGTTGAAGCGCCCGGCACCGGGCGACTGGCGAGTGCAGAGCGAGTTCGGCGGATCGGCCACTGCGGTGCCGGTCTCAGCGCAGCATGAACAAGCGGTCGCCGAAGCGCTCGCGACGCTCGATCACACGCCCGCGTACGCCCGGGTCGACCTCGTGACGATCGATGCCGAGCTCCATCTGATGGAACTCGAGCTGATCGAGCCCGAGTTGTTCTTCGAGTTGGCTCCGGACGCCGCCGACCGCCTCGCCGGCCACCTTGCCGACCGCCTCGTCTCTGGCTGAGAGCACGCACCGAATCAACGGCCTCGACCCGCCCGACCTCAGGGTTCCATCACCACCCAGCCGCGGCGCTGGAGTTCTGCGGCAAGTTGCTCGTCGGAAAACTTCTCCAGCGGTGCGTCACGCTGCGCCCGCGGCGCGGGTTTCGGGCTGACCGGCGGGCGCGAGGCGGGTGCCGGTGCGGGATCCGTCGCCTCGTGGGCCGCTTCGTGGAGTGCAGCGATGTACTCGTCGGCCTCGTCGCGGGTGAACTTGCCGCTGGCCTGGCGCTGGGTGAATCCCATTGGCCCGCGGGCGTCGCGGAAGTCCGAGTGACCCGCTGCTTCGAGCAACTCGGTCAGTTCGCGCATCTGGCTGTGTGACGCGGGCGGACCCGACGCTTGTCCGAAGGCCATCCGCTCAGTCTCGCGCCTGCCGGCAGGCTTCGGTGCCGATCGTCGTGCATCGCGAACAGCGGATGCAGCGATCGTCGAGTGCGACGCTGGGCGTCACGCCAGCAGGGCCTCGCAGCCCGTCCCGGCCAGGATGGTGTCGACTCGAGAGCGGTCGTCGTCGCTGAGCGCGGCGTAGCCCTCGCGGATCCACTGCAGACACTTGCCCTGATACTTGAACGGTGCCTGACGGTAGGTGCCACCCTCGAGCGCACAGACCACCTCGTCGGCGCCGGACATCAGCGCCTGTGCGTTGGCGATCATGAACGGCGCGTAGGTGTGGCCGATCTCGTGCAGCAGGCGGGTGGTGGCGGGCGGCAACGCGTCGAGCGGCGACCAGCCGGTGTCGCCGTCGACCGGGAGCCACGACAGGTCATCCATGCGATCGACCCAGTGGATCACCTTCGGTGCCCGTGTGGCGGCGAGCGCCATCGGGGTGGGGTCCCACTTCGCGAGCTGGGTGAGCTGGCCGAAGATGCCGAAGTCGCCGCGGCCGGGGCGGTCACCGAGCAGGAAGTCGTGGGTCGAGTACAGCTGGGTGAGGATGTCGAGCAGGCGTTCGTAGGTGCCCTCGATGATCGGCTGATTCTCCTCGGTCGAGCCGACCATCGCCCGCCGTCCGACCTGGCGGGCGGTGACGAACTCCTGGGCTCGGTGCAGTTGATCGCTGTTGGCCTGCAGGGTGCGCCCCAACGGGAGCAGGCGGCCGGCCTTGTCGATGTCGGCCGGATACGCCCAGCGGTAGTGGTACATCGCCTTGGTGACCCACTCGTCGCCGTAGTCCTCGATCAGGTAGTCGATGAACGCGACCACCGGATCGGTCGGCACCAGGCTGCGATCGCCGAACATCGTCTCGAGCCGCATGATCTGCGGCGAGGAGTCGATCATCGCCTCGGTGTACTCGCCGTCGTCGTCCGGGAACGCGATCACGGGGATCAGCCGCACCGGCACCGGCGGCAGGTGGTCGTGCTCGGAGCCGCGCAGCACCCATGTGAACGGGATCTGCCGGTAGCGCAACACGGCGCGCATCTTCAGCGAGTACGGCGATCCGTAGCTACCGCCGAGCTGCAGCGGGTGGGTGCTCATCCGGTCACCGACTGTTGGAGGACGTCGAG
>DATLBC010000083.1:0-4604 GCA_035527095.1 Ilumatobacteraceae bacterium
GGGTCGACGCCGGTGATCATTGGCGGTAATCAGAATGATGCTGTTGCGGGGAATGCTCAGGAGTTGTTCCGGGGTGCGATCGACAGTGTGATGGTCTACAACGCTGCATTGACAGCGGCCCAGATCACCGCCCTCGCCACCGGGTGACCACGGGTCGGCCCGTGACCACCGTGCGGCGGGTGGTGACGCCGGATCATGGCCGCGCCGGTGGATCGAACCGCAGCCGGGGCCTTCAGGAACCGAACGGTCCCTCATCGAACTCTGGGGTACCCCTACGTCATCATGGTTGGCGTATGGAGTCCGCCACCGCCGTCGAATTCGCCACCGTTGCCCGCACCCTCACCCGCGAGGCCAGGCGTCGGGGCCTGGTCGGGCCGAGCTACCGGTGTCCCCCCAGGCTCGTCGGTGTCGATCGTTCGATTCGTCGTCGCCCGAACGGCGCCGTGGTGTCGATACGGCTCCACGGTCGCCCGCGTCCTGCGATCATCGCCGACATGATCGAAGGTGTCGTGGTCGCAAATGGGTTGCGTCCTCCCGCCGCGAACCGCATCCGTACCGAGCTCTGGACGGCGATCGAGCCGGCCGCGACGGTCCGCACTGCCGCGTGAGCCCGAACGCTGTGGTCTGTGGCTGTTCGGTCCCGCATTGCGCCTCGACCTGGCCGCAGATCGTGCACGGTCAGGCTGGCTGGGGCTCCGTGCCGACCACGCTGGTGCGGAACAGCTCGCGGCGCTCACCCGCGTAATCGTTGATGGCGAAGTGCTGCGTGGCGTTGTTGTCCCAGATCGCCAGCATCTCCGGTTCCCAGCGGAGTCGACACGTGAAGTTCGGGTGCGTCGCGTGGGCCGTGAGTCGGGCGAGGAGGCCGGCCGCGTCGGCCGGGTCCATCCCCTCGATGCCTGTCGTGTAGACCGAGTTGACGAACAGCGCGGCCCGCCCGGTGCGGGGATGGCGGATCACCAGGGGGTGCGTTTCGACCGCGTACGCATCCTGCGATGGCGCAACGGTCATCGAGCTCTTGCCTGCCACGGCTTCGAGGTAGCCGCCGGTGCCATAGGCCATGCCGGCCGAGTGCGTGGCGTCGAGGTCGGCGATCTGTTCCTTCACGCTGTCGGGCAGCGTCTCGTACGCAAGGTACTGATTGGCCCACATCGTGTCTCCGCCGGCAGCGGGCACCTGATGAGCGTGCAGCGCGGTGTACGCGGGTGGCGCCGCCAGGTACGACAGGTCGGTGTGCCACGCGTTCGCGAAGTTCAGTTCGTCGCTCGGTTCCTTGATCACTCGGATCACGAACGGTCGCCCATCGACGGGAGTCACGTAGGGCGTGACATCTCGGCCACCGAGCTCGTCGGTGAAAGCCTCCAATCGATCGAGGTCGAGGCGCTGGCGGGGGAGCGCAATCACCAGGTGTTCGTCGAGCAGTTGCAGGAGGACCTCGATCTCGTGTGGCGATTGCGGCCTGGCGACGTCGATGCCCCGGACGATTGCTCCGCACGAGCCAGCCAACCGCTCCACCTCGAACTCACTCATGTCTGCGAACGTAGCGCGTGGCATCGCCGCCCCTCACCCCTTGCGGCCCACCGATGACATCAGGGGTCAGATGCGCGATGTAGTCCGACGACGGCTATGTCCCGAGCGGAACCGGCGAGTTCACCGACCAACCAAGCGATGTCGGACCGTGTTCTCGGAGGTGGACGAGCCGACGATGACCGTCGGCGAGGTCGGGGACCTCACCGCGTGGGATCCACCAGCAGACCGAGGTCGCATCGTCGCTGTGTCCGAACCATTCCTGCCGGCGCCGCAGGTAGATCGCGTGACCGCTGCGGTAGACGAAGTGCTTGAGCGCATCGAGGCTTTCCCACATCGACATGTTCACGATCATCAGCGGATCGTTCTCGCCCGGCAGCCGCACGTGACTCGATGACTGCCCGTCGTCGTCGACAAGGCGCCAGACGAAGCCCGGCGTCGCCTCGGCCAGCGCGTTGATCGGCCCGAGGGCAGCATTGAACTCGGCGGTCTCCTCCGAGTCGAGCGCATGGTGGAGCCGACCGATGTTGAGCTGCGCAACGTTGAAACCATCCATGTCACCGACCGTACGGTGTCGACCGTCCGGCAGGCAACGGCGTGTGCCGACGACCTCCGTCGGCACGCCCGACGGGTTCGGGGTGCGCTGTTGGCGCCTGCTGGAGGCGTACACCGGCTGCTCTCTAGAATCGTCCGGATGCAACAACAGCCCGCAGACACCACTCGATCGAGCGGGGTGTTCAATCGTCGACGGTTCTTGATCGCCGGTGCGGGCGCGACGGCAGCTGTCGTCGCCGGGTGCTCGGGAGGCGACTCCGACGGTGAGGCGTCGCCGTCCGTCAGCGCGCCGGACGGCAGCACGTCGGCGGACACCGCCCCGGCCGCCACGACGATCCCCGAAACGACGCTCCCCGAGGTCGCCCTCAGCGCGGCCGCCACCGCACTCGCAGCCCCTGGATCGATGGGACTGATCGACGAGGCCGTCTGGCAGACCCGAGTCGACGACTACCTCGCGTTCGCCACCACGGCGGAACACTCCTCGAACCCGACTGGGATCTGCGCCTACCTCGGCCGGGCCAACCGAGATCCCGACTTCGTCTGGCCCATCGAGAACGTCACCGTCGCGTCGCTGCAAGCGGTCTTCGACCAGATCGATGCGTGGGAGGACACTCGCGACTTCCGCTTCATGGCGCTGCACTGGATGCTCGCGCTCGGCCAGGGCGACACGCCGATGACGCAGCTGTCGCCCGAGGTGATTGCCGCGATCGATGAGCGGATGCTCGCCAACCGCTACGCATGGGACGATCCGCTGCCCGACGACCGCCTCGACAACCTGTGGTTCTGGTCTGAGAACCACATCGTGATCACCCGTGCCATCGAGTATCTCGCCGGCCAGCGGTACCCCGACGAGACCTTCGCCGTCACCGGCCTCACCGGGGCCGAACACCTCGAGCGGGCGAGGCCATTCATCCTCGAATGGATCGACGAGCGAGCACAGCTGGGCTTCTTCGAGTGGCACTCGAATGTTTACATGCTCAAGAACATCACGCCGCTGCACATGCTGGCCGAGCTCGCCGACGACCCCGAGATCGTCGTCGCCGCAGCGATGGCGCTCGACGTGTGCCTCGTCGACATGGCCGCTCACAACCAGGCGGGCACGTACACGGCCCCTCGAGGTCGTACGTACAAGAAGGACAAGATGTCGTCGCTCGACGAGGACACGTTCAATGTCGCCAAGTTCGTGTTCGACGACACGACTGCGGCATACCAGTCGACGAGCGACACCGGCGTCACCTACTTCTGCTCCGGCACGAGATATCGACCGCCGCAGCTGGTGGTCGACATCGCCACCGACCAGGAGCCGAGCGTCGTGCGCGAACGACACGGCGTGTACTTCGATGGGTCGTCTCCGCTGGAGGACAATCCGGTCGCGCCGTACGGCAAGGACTTCGCCGATCGCGCCAACCTGCCGTTCTGGTGGAGCCTCGGGGCGCTCGGCATGTGGCCGCTCGCCGAAGTGAGCGTCGACGCGGGCAACGAGTTCAGGCTGTGGGAGACCTCCGAGTTCGGCGACATCAACCTGCTCGCGTCGATCAACGACTACGACCCGGCGAGAATTCGGGTCTGGGAGCAGGAACGGGCGGCCGTCATCAACTTCGGGTTTCTGTCCGAGGCAAACACCTACGCTTACCGCGAGCCGAAGGTGTCGCTGTCGTCGGTGCTCGATCACCGCTTCGGCGAGATGCGCGATCAGGGCCATGCGTGGCAGGCGGCGATCGACGAGAACGCCATGGTGTTCACGACACATCCGGGACCCGACGTGGTCGAGTCGACCGTGTGGTCCGACGACGGCGAGCCTGGATACTGGACCGGCGAGGCGTCGATGCCGCGCTCGGCACAGCATCGAGGGACAGCGATCCACATCTACCAACCGAAGTGGGACGAAGCGACCGACCCGTTGGTGTGGAGTGTGTTCGAGTACCGCCCCTTCACGCACGCGTACGTCCCGCAGGATCACTTCGACGAAGTCCGCCAGAGCGGCAACTGGACGATCGTGGCCAAGAACGGCGGCTACATCGCACTGTGGTCGTGGCGCACGCCGACGTGGCGCGAGTACGACCCGAGGGTCAACGCGACTCGGGGGATGGTCAAGCCGTTCGACCTCGTCGCCGAGGGCGGTCCCGACAATGTGTGGATCGTCGAGGTGGGAAGTGACGACGGTGGTTCGCTCGATGACTTCGCGAACGCAGTCACGGCGATCGAGCCGTCGGTGGTGCGCGACGAGGCCGGCTTCACCGTGTCGTGGACGTCGCCGTCCTCGGGGATCGTCGACTATTCGAGCACCGGCGTGTTCCTGGTGGAAGGCGTCGAGTACGCGCAGAGCGACCACCCACGCCACGAGTCGCCGTGGGGTGGCGTCGACCACCTGTCGCGCCAGTACAACCTGACCGCCGGCCCGTCGACGTGGGCCTGCGATTTCGATGCCATGACCCGAGACCTGGCATGAATTACACCAGGAATTGCACCAGGGGTCAGACCCGCGATGTAATCGCGGTCGATTACATCGCGGGTCTGACCCC
>DATLBC010000084.1:0-5614 GCA_035527095.1 Ilumatobacteraceae bacterium
AGGAATCCATCGGTCAGTTCGTCGGTGGTTGCCCGAGGGACCTCGTGGAGCCGAGCGCTGACCCACACCGAGTTCCCTGCTGCCGAGTCCTTCGGCCGTGCTCCGACGGTCACGATCGGTGGATCGGTGAACACGCACGCCGGGAGCACGACGTCGTCGAAGCGCCTGGTGCCGTCGCCGACGATGCCATCGGCAACGACGCGGGCCTGATGATTGGCCAGGTGTGTGTAGGTCCCGTGACCTGCCACGTCGCCGATCGCCCACAGCGAGCTCGTGCCGGCGACCCGACCGTCGAGCCCCACCACGAATTCGTCGCCACTTTCCAGCCCGACGGTTTCGAGGCCGAGGTTGCTGGTCCGGGGCTGGATCCCGGTGGCGACCAACACGCGATCGGTCACGACGGTTGCGCCGTTGTCGAGCGTCGTGCGGACCCCACCACCGCGGCGCTCGATGCGCTCGATGGTGACCCCGCGGCAGACACGTACGCCGGCAGCGCGAAGGGCGTCGTCGAGGATCTCGCCGACGTCGCCGGGCAGATGCGCGAACGCGTGCGGTTCTGCGTCGAGCACGTGCACTTCGGTGCCGAATCCGGCGAAGATCGTCGCCATCTCGCAGCCGATCACGCCTCCGCCGACGATCGTGAGCCGCGCTGGGCGATCTTCCGCGAGCATGGCGTCAGCGCTGGTCCAGAGACGGTCACCGAGTTCGTCGAGCCCGGTGATCGGTGGCAGGACCGGCTCCGACCCCGTGGCCAGCACGACGTGGCGTGCGTGGTATCGCTCGCCGTCGGCCTCGACCGAGCCGTCACCGACCAAACGAGCCGAGGCGCGGACGAGGTCGGCGCCATGGCGTTGCAGATCGAGTGCGTGATGCGAGTCGTCCAGCTGCTCGGCCACGTCGAACCTGCGACGAATCGCGTGATCCCAGGTGTGTCCCGCTGCTGCGTCGCGGAGCATCGACTTGGTCGGCATGCAGGCGACGAAGGGACACTCGCCACCGACGCGTTCGGGCTCGAACACGACGACCCGACAACCGGCGGAGCCGACCTCTGCAACCAGGGCCTCCGCGGCTGAGCCGCCGCCGAGGACGGCGACGTCGTAGTCCGGCACAGACTCGTATTCAGGGGGAGACGTCATGCGGAGCACGTACCCGAGCGGAGCACGGTTCAAACGGGTCCGGTGGGGCGAGCGTGCCGGTCCTTCCGAGGTTTCGATCGACGACCGACGGGGCAGTGCTGTTGTCATGAGCAACTCCACCGCAACCACCACCGCAACCACCACCAACGGGTCCGCTGGCGATGTCGAGGTGAGGACCACGGTCGCTGGGATGTCCGAGTCGTCGACACAGGTAGTGCTCGCAGCGCTGCAAGACCGACTCGTCGCGACGCTCGACCTCCAGCTCACGCTCAAGCACATTCACTGGAATGTGGTCGGCATGAACTTCATCGCCATCCACGAGATGCTCGACCCGCAGGTCGATACCGTCCGCCTTCAGTCCGACGCCATCGCTGAACGCATCGCCACCCTCGGCGGCGAGCCGCACGGAACCCCCGGCGCCATCACTTCGGGTCGGAGCTGGTCGGACTACGGGATCGACCGTGCGCCGACCGTTCAGCACCTCGTGGCGCTCGACAAGGTCTACAGCGGCGTGATCGGCGATCATCGCAGCGCTGTCGCGAGACTGGGCGAACTCGACCCGGTGTCGGAGGACCTTCTGATCGGTCACCTGCGCGACCTCGAACTCTTCCAGTGGTTCGTCAGGGCGCATCTCAAGGACGCAACCGGCGACGTCGTTCACCGCACGACGTTCGACAAGAGCTGACCCATACTGGTTCCCGGGTCACCCGGATGGGTGATCCGGGCAACCACGTGACGAAGCATCCGAGGTGTCAGTACGATCCGTGCGATGCCCAACCGTCTGGTGATCACCGAGATCGACCCGAACCACGTCGCACTCCAGGGCGAGATCGACGCACACTCAGCGCCCGGCGTGGCAGAGCACTTCACCTCCCTGCCGGCTGGCGATGACGACATCGTGATCGTCATGGCCGAGGTCACGTTCATCGATTCCAGCGGATTGCGGGTACTGATCGATCTGCAACAGCGAGCAGACGACGCAGGACGCCGCCTGGTGCTCGACGCACCGAGCCAGTCGGTCGCCAAGCTGCTCGAGGTGTCCGGTCTCTCCGATCACTTCACGATCGGGCGAGAGCCGACAACCGACTCGAACTGAACGATCTCGTTCCTACTCCAGCCGGTCGTGTCGGCAGCGCTGGTGGTGTCGGCGATGGCGGTGTCCAGCGGCTCGATGGGGCCGGGAAGACCTCGACGTAGCGTCTCGGACCGCACCAGCGTGATGGTGCGCAGCAGCGTGGTCATGACTTCAGGGTCGGTGCGGCCGTAGCGACGAATCGGGCCGAGCGCCCGATCGAGATAGGCGACGTGCTGCGTTCGCATGAGGACCACAGTCCGACCGTCGCGGGTACGTGTTGTAGAGGGCTCCTGTCGAGCCCAGATCGAGATCAGCACATCGCCGATGTGCACGATGACATCGCAAGCGGTGGTCGGGTCGTTCACTCCGGGAGACAGCGCCCGCACCGCGATGTCGGTGAGCTGCACGAGACCGAATTCGACATCTTGTTGCATCGTGCGGCTGTCGCCGAGTGCGAACGCCTCCAGTGCGTGCGATCGAGCGGGGTGGTCGTCGGACGGTGGCGGATCGATCCACACCAACGGCGCACCCGCTGGCACGAACCCACCGATACTCACTGCGACGAACGCACTGGAGCCGTCGGGAATGGCGTCGAGTAGCGCCTCGGTGTCCATCTGTTGGATCCAACCTGCGACCGGGGCCTCGACGGCGGCGGCTCCCGTCGGAACGTCGACCAGGCCGCGAAGGTCGGGGTGAGTTCCCGGCAGCACCTCGGGTGCCTGCCCGCTGGGCACCGTGTCGTCGACACGGTCGACGACGTCGATGGTCTCGGCCGCGACACGGTCGGCAACGGAGCCCACTCGGACGCTCTGCGTGAGGTGGTCGACGGACCGGACCACGGCCACGAGTGAGAGGACACCGAGCGCGACGGCGACCAATACGGTGACGTGCGGCACGATCCCGTCGCCGTCGTCGCCGAGGTCCCGGGTCGATCGCAGAGCGAGGAGACAGAAGACGGTGGTTCCCAGCACGAGACCGATCGCATGCTGCAGCGTTCGGTTGCCGAGCCAGTCGCGGAGTGTCCGTGGGGAGAACTGCGTGCTCGCCAGTTGCACGGCGACGAGCATCATCGACAGCAGCAGGGTGATCGAGGTGATCAGCCCGCCCGCCATGGCGGTGAACACCGATCGTGCGCTGTCGACGGTCGTTTCGAGCCAACCGGGCAACGCCTGATCGTTGAGGGTCCTGTCGAACACGAGCAGCGCCTGCACCAGCACGATCGCACCGCCGACGTACAGCATCGGGACGAATGAGAGGCGGTGCCGGATGCGGTCGGCGATCTGACGCAGCCGCACGACGCCGAGGTGGCGTCGCAGCCAACTGCTGGACTGGTCTTTCGGGGCACTCATTGGGTGGAGCGTGCCGTGGGGGTCACCGCTGAACCATCGGGGCAGCCACACCGAACTGGTCGGCCTGAAGTGCGGCGAGCGTGCGATTGGCGACGCCGAGCTTGCCGAACAGGTGGCGCACGTGCGTCTTGATGGTGTCGACCGACAGGTAGAGCTCGGCAGCGATCTCCCGGTTCGACGCGCCTCTGGCGATCAGCGCCAACACCTCGCGTTCGCGCTCGGTCAACACCGTCGCCGCCGCCCTGTCGTCGCCGGGGTCAGGTCCGATCCGCTCTCCTCGATGGACCCGCTCGATCGACTGGACGAGACGCAACCCGGTCTCGGACTTGAGGATCACGCCGTCGATCCGCATCGCCGAGACGTCGTCGAGAAATGCCGCAGGAGCGTCCCAGGTGTAGAGCACGACCTTCGCGATGTCTTGATCGGTGAGCATCGCTCGCACACGGGTGAGGGCGTGGCGACGTCCAGCGAACGTGTCGAACAGAGCGATGTCACACGCCTCGTCGGGCGTGTCTCCGGCGACCGTCTCGACGACGCGGACCCGGTCGGTGAAGGGCTTCAGCATCTCGCGCAGGCCCTCGACGATGATCTCGTAATCGTTCACCAGCGCGACCTTGATCGGCGAACCCATCGACGGCATGTTCCTCCCGTTCCCATTGTTGCGCCTCGCGAAACGAACGTCCACGTCGTTCCGGCACGAGATGTACGCGTGAATGTCACTCGACGAAGCGGCGGACCCTGGCGCGCTTGCCTCGCATCGTGGTCGACTGCATCGTGTCGATGACGTGCTCGACCGAAGCTTCAGGAACTCCGACGACCGAAAAGGCCTCGGAGATCCTGATGGGGCCGATCTCTCGTCCGACGAGTCCAGTCTCGTTGGCGATCGCTCCGACGAGGTCACCCGGACGAACACCGGCCTTGCGGCCGAGGCTAACGTGCACGAACGCCGTACCTGCTCCGCCCGAGCGTTGCCCCTTCTTGCCGCCCCGGTCCTTCTCGCCTGCGTTGCGACCCTGGTTCTTGTCGAACTTCTTCTTGCCGTCCGACGGCTTGCCGCGCAGGCGGTCCGACGCATCAGGGATCTCGAGTTCGTCGATCGTGGCGCCCCGTGACTCGTGGACCAGCTTGATCGCGGCCAGCGCGATGTTGCGGTCGCTGTCCTCCCCGGCCAGCGTATGCAGCACGGTGTTAAAGTCTTCGAGGTCGACCGAGGTCAGCGCTTCGCGGATCGCCCCGACCGTCATCTCGATCTGGCGTTCTCGCAAGTCGGCCACCGTCGGCACCTTGGCGATGTCGAACTTCTGCTTGGTCAGCCGCTCGATGTTCTCCAGCCCTCGCCGCTCTCGGGGCTCGGCAAGCGTGATCGCCACGCCTTCACGACCGGCGCGGCCAACTCGACCGATGCGGTGCACGTAGCTCTCGGCTGCCGACGGCACGTCGTAGTTGACGACGTGGGTGAGCGTGTCGATGTCGAGGCCGCGTGCGGCGACGTCGGTGGCGACGAGCAACTCCGCGGTGCCGTCGCGCAGGCGAGACATCACTCGATCCCGCTGGGCCTGATCCATGCCGCCGTGCAGTGCCTCGGCGCGGTAGCCGCGGCCGTTCATGGTCACGGTCAACTGGTCGACCTCGGTACGGGTGCGGCAGAACACCAGCGCCGACTTGGGCGCCTCGATGTCGAGGATTCGGCCCAGCGCCGACGGCTTGTGCGCGCGTTGCACCACGTACACCACTTGGCGGACGAGCGCCTTCACGCCTGGTTCGGCGTCGGGTCGACCGATCGTGATGCGCTGCGGATTGCGCTGGTAGCGCTTGGCGATCGAGATGATTCGCTTCGGCATCGTCGCCGAGAACAGCACGGTCTGGCGATCGTCAGGGGTGCTCTCGAGGATCGACTCGATGTCGTCGGTGAAACCCATGTCGAGCATCTCGTCGGCTTCGTCGAGGATCACGGTTTGGATCGCGTCGAGCGCGAGCGATCCGCGCCCGATGTGGTCGAGCGCTCGCCCGGGCGTGGCGACGACGACGTGGGCGCCGCGGTCGAGGGCCTGGAG
>DATLBC010000085.1:0-5193 GCA_035527095.1 Ilumatobacteraceae bacterium
GTCCATCGTGGCGTTCTTCTCGTCGAGCATCGCCCCGGCGACGTCCTCAGCGCCACGCACCACGTCGATCATCGCCGTAGCGGCCTGATCCATCGTCGTGTTCTTGTCGCCGAGCACTTCGGTGCTCTCGGCGACCTGTTCGCGGAAAGCGATCTCGGCTTCGAGGGTGCTCAGGGTGTCGCCGGCGAGATCTTGGTGTGCCCGGCGCAGGGCGTCGACGGCGTCTGTCTGCTCTCGAGTGGCGTCGCGTGCTTCGCCGACAGCCTCGCGGTAACCGTCCTGGGCGGCTGCCGCATCCGACAGCCCGACGTTGCCTCGCCCGAGTGCCCGACTGAACTCGCGTTGCATCGTCGTGGCCGTGTCGTAGGTGTTGACCGACGCCATCAGGGCTGCGTTGTGCTTGCCGTAGGTGCGTGTCACCGTCTCGACGTCGTCGTTGATCACCCCGAACTTCCGGCCGAGCCAGCCGACTGCATCCGCCTGCACGGTGACGATCTTGGTGACCCCTTCGATCGCCTTGCCGGCCATCCTGGCACTCATGCCGATAGGCCCGTATTCCACCGCCTTCGAGATGACCTGGCCGTACCTCTCCCACTTGCTGGTCGAGTCGTCACTGGGCGAAGAATCGTCGGTGACCCCGACCAGCCCCAGGAGGCTGTCCATCGTGCTCTCGACGCGATCTGTCAGGTCGGCGAACGCATCGGTGGCATCGGCGACGACCGGGATCAGGATCGAGCCGAAGTTCCCCGAGATGTTCTCGAGGTTGCCGCTCAGACGCCTCTGCGAGTTGGCGAGCGAGTCCGAGGTGTTCTGGAAGTCCCCCTGAGCGTCGGCCGTCAACTTCATCAACAGCCCGTAGGTCGCCTGGGCCTTCGTCGTCCCGACGAGCTCCCGCTTGTTCGTGATCAGCCCCTCGGCCAGGGCGAACGACGTGACCGCCGCCGCACTCATGTCCTTGCCGTACCGTCGGATGCCCTCCGACTCGCCGGCGAGCGTGGACGTGAAGAGCTGCATGGCCCTGTTCACGTCCATGTCCATCACGGACGCAAAGTCGACCGCCCTGGTCATGAGGTCTCTGAGCGTCCCGACGACGTCGCCGCCCTCGCCGGCGATCGACTCGGCGAACGACGAGAACGTCACCGCCGCCTGATTGAATGCCCCCTCGGACAGACCGAACGCCTCGACCGACTCCTTGCCGAGCGCGTGGACGGCGGCAGCGTTCTCCTTGAAGGTGACGTTGACGGCGTTGTTCGACTCGGCGAGCTGCGACGCCACACTGATCGACTGCTTGCCGATGACGAGCAACCCGCCGAGCGCCGCCGTTGCTGCGACGGCCCCACCACCGATGCCGGCGAACGCAGCCGACCCGCCCGCCTTGAGCTTGTTCATGTTGCCATCGACGTCGGCCATCGCCGCCTTCACGGCGTTGATGCGGGCCATCGCCGCACCAGTGGCAACGTCAATCACGACGGAAACTGTGTTCGCCATGTTGACGCCTTTCTCAGTCGAAGAACTTGCGGAGGGTGAGACCCACCTGTTCGTTCACTACGTTCGGAGCTTTCTTCTTGATAGCAGCCACCGCTTCACTGGCCGTGTGCTTGCCGGCGGTGCGTCCGTTCCAGCGACGAGCACCCCTCGACCGTTGCCTGCGGACGCCCCCCGACTTTGTGAACGAGGTCAACCCGGTCTTCCGGTTGATGCCCGGCCCCGAGAACCCAGACGCATTGCCCTGGTTCCGCCCGAGCTCGGCAACCGTCCACGGGCCGGCGCTGCGCCTCGTCGGGTGGAAGCTGATCCTGCCCTTGCCGACGATGTCGTACCGGGTGTCGAGCGTCGGCGCCCACCCACTGAACTTCGGGTCGCCACCGAGGTCGGCCGACGCAGCCTTCTCCGCTTCCTCTTTCGCCATCATGCCGACGGCGTTCAACATTGCCTTGTCGCCGAGGTCGTTGATCATGCGACCGAGCTGGGCGTTGAATGTTTGAGGAGTGAAGCGGGCCACGTCGGGCTCGAATCAGAAGGTGCCGTTGGTGACCGTGCCGGTGACCTGCAACGAGCCGCTCCACTCGGCGCGACCGCCGGTGCCGGAGCTGAGTTCGTAGCCCGTCAGGATGGCTTCGCCGCTGACCTTGGCCTGCGAGGCGACCGAGCCACCCGGCCCCCAGATGTACGAGAACGACGTCGTGCCGGCCGACTGGGCGGCCTTCATGCCGGTGATGTGCGTGTGCAGTGTGACGTCGTACGGTCCCGAGATCGAGATCGTGTCGCCGTCGGTCATGCCGGCGATGAACTGCTTGGCGGTGACGCCGAACACTGACGTCTCGAGCGTGTCCACGTTCTGCGGAACGCCGACATTGTCGAGGTAGCCGCTGAGGTCGACAATGCTGCCGGCGGCGCTGTCGAGTCCGAAGTAACCGAGGTAACCGGGCTTGAATGCCATGATCGTGTCTCCTTGTTGAGATGGGGTTGGTGATGATCAGCGTCGAGCGAACGACACCGAGTAGGTGAGCGAGCCCGTACCGACGACCGTGTGGCCGACTCGCAGATATTGGGCCACCGCCGTGCCGGCAGCGACCTCGACATGCTGCCCGCCCACTGCGGTGACCGACGAGAAGCTGGCGATCGTCGTCCAGCTCGTCGTGCCGTTGGCCGACTGCTCGACGATGATGGCGTCCGACGTCAGCCCGGTGAACTCGGTGACGTGGAGCGTGGCGACGCCGCCGTTGGTCGACGCTGCCGTGAGGTCGACTGCGGCACTGTCGCCGGTGGCGGTGACCGCCGTCAGGTCGACGAGCACGGTCCCCATGTCGGTGAACCCCTGGGTGCGAGAGTTGAGCGACCACCCGGCAAGGCTGCCCGGCGTTGCTCGAGTCTCGAACGACGTCTCGGCTGACTTCATCAACCACGCCGGCGACCCGGCGGTAAGCCCGACCGGTGCGTACGTGATCGGCATCTCAGTCGACTTGAACGAGTTGAACACGTCGAACGGGTCGGCCGCAGTCACGCCGGATGCAACGTCGAGCGGGCCGCTGGCGGCGAACACCGACGAGTCCTGGCCGGGGATGAACGTCTTGGCCTTGTCGCACAGGGTCGTCGAGTCGAACGTCTCGACCGTCAGCGACGTGCTGACGCTCGACGCCTCGCACGACAGGTTGAGTGGTCCGAGAAGGACTCGGGTGTTGTAGCTCGGCTGGAATGCCATGTCAGAAGATCACCTCGATGTTGAAGTCACACACCATGAACGTCTCGTCGGCGACCGTGCCGACCATTGGCTCTCCGATGCTGGTCACGTACGCAGACTGTACGAGATCGTCGGGCCAGTTGTCTGCATCCTCCACGGCTGAACAGATGCCGCCCGTCGGCTCGGCGAGCTCGTCGAGCGCCTTCTGAGCGGCCACCTCGGCGGTGCGGCCGACGTACACGCGCAGCGTGAACGGGTACGTGGCCGACGCCCGACCGAGCACCATGCGAGGATCGAACTCGGTGCGGCGAAGATGCCCGCACGGCGCCGGGATCGTGTCCTGCAGGTATGCCAGGCAGCGCAACCCGGTGCCGGCGGTGATCGCATCCGACAGGGCGTCGCGCACTTCGGCGATGGTGGTCATCCGATCCAGTCCTTGCGGAACGGCTCGAGCAGCCCCCGAGCGACCGGGTCGAGCGACGGGGTCCGCATGACGATGCCGGCGTCGGCGGCGAGCTGGAAGCCCGAGAACGTGCCGCTGGTCGACTTGTAGATTCCCTTGGCCTGGATCAGGCACGCCTGGTTCACGTCGGTCGGCACGGCGGCCCAACCAAACTTCGCCGTCACCGAGACGCCGGGGCGGCGCTGATGGATCGGGAACGTGTAGGTGTCGAGCATCAGGATCTCGGTGTGCGGGCGTACCGGGTAGTCGTCGGCTGCGTTGAGCGGCGCCACGATGAAGTCGGTGTTGATCGTCAGGGTCGTTTCGTACGTGCCGGTGTCGTCGGTGTCGAGCTTCACGATCAGCCCGGTGAGCGTCGAGATGTCGTCCACCTCGAGCGAGACTCGGCTGGTCGCCCAGTAGTTCCGCTCGACCACGACGGTGTCGGCCCAGAACCGCCGGCCGCACTCCGAGTCGATCTGGCGTGACGCCGTGATGATCGAACGCTCGATGCGGGCGTCGTCGTCGACGTCGCTGATGCCGAGCTCGGCCGCCACGTCATTGACGGTTGCGTAGCAGTTGACCAGGGCCATTAGGCGCTCTTGGCCTTCGTCCCGTGAGCGAGCACCTCGGCGTCAGTCAGGGCGTGCCCCGGTGGCTCGTCGGACTCGTGCATCGTGATCAGGTTGACCGACGAGCTGTCGACCTTCTCGACGTCGACGACGTACTCGCCCTGCGAGCCGAGCACGGTCAGCATCATGCCGATCTTCTTGCGGTCTGCCAGATGGGTTCGCATCGGTCCTCCTTGGGGCTCCGACGTGAACTCTACCCTTCAGCGGTCAGCCGATACGGATGATCCCGAGCCCGTTGTTCTCCCTGACGAGCTCGTGCTCGAGCCCCTCGGCGGCGCAGAACTCCAACATGGCGACCCGCACCGGGTACACCGGGTCCGATGGTGGCGAGTCCAGCGGACACATCAGCTCGGTGTCGTGGAGCAGCATGACACCGCCCGGCTTCACGAGGTGACGGTACAGGGCCAGCTCGGCCCGAGTCTGCTCGTACGTGTGGCTCGTGTCGATGAACACGATCTCGGCGGGCTCGAGCTGCGACACGACAGCAGGGTCCAAGTCGCTGCCCTGGATGAACGTCCAGGCATCGTGTTCGCCGATGGCGGGCTGCTCGTCGATGTCGATCGACGTCAGCTTGCCGCCGGTGAACTCCAACCCGTAGAGCCATGCGATCGTCGACACGCCGGTGCGGGTGCCGAGCTCGAGCACGTGCTGGGCGTCGAGCTCCCGCACGAACTGCACGAACCTGGGCAGGTGCATGTGGATGTCGCTCGGCGTGGAACAGAGCGTCGTGTACTCGTCGAGCAGCGTCACCGCGCCACCGCATCGTGACGGGATCACGGTCGTGGCCTGTACCAGCTCGCCGGGGCGTGCCCCTCGGTGATCCACTTCGGCCAGCCCTCGTCGACGTTGACCGGGATCAGCTTCGTGCCGTCGACGTGATAGCCGTCTCGCCAGAACCGCAGGTCGTCGTCGATGCCGGCGGCAATGTCGCCACGCAC
>DATLBC010000086.1:0-21492 GCA_035527095.1 Ilumatobacteraceae bacterium
CCGGGGGGACAGTGGAGCCGAGGGCGCCGAGATAGGCGTCGTAGCCCTTCGAGCTGGGATGGAACGAGGCCGTCGACACGTTCAGCGGGCCGTCGGTCCAGTGCTCGCGGACCGTGCCGTCCGCGAGCCGACTGCGCCGGAACGAGTCGCCGAACACTGCATCGTTCACGAATCGGTCACGCTGCCAGAACCGGCAGGCGCCATGGTTGTCGAACTCGTCGGCAACGTCGACGTAGCGGATGTCAGCACCGGTCCAGCCTCGTGCCCGCGCCGTGGCCACCTCGATCTCGTGGTTGAGCAGGTCGACCTGGTCGTCGATCCAATCGGCCTCGTCGCCGCTGATCCCGGTGACGCCGTCGCAGCGACCATTGCCCTGCATCAGACGTGGGTAGCCGAGCACTCGAACGGTGATGTCGGGGAACTGCTCGCCGATCGCACGGTACGTCGCAACGAGGTCCTCGCGAATCTGCTCGAGGTTGGCCATCTGGTTCTTCGACGAGTCGTGGCAGCGCACCGAGGTGATGCACCGCGTCAGGGCACCTGGCCAGTTCTCGTCACGGACAGTGCGAAGGTCGTTGCCGCCGATCGTCATCGTCACCAGGGTCCCCCCACCGTCGCCGGGGATTTCGGCCGCACGCACCTGAGCGGGGATCTCACGAATGACCGCGCCCGCGCAGGCGATGAACATCGATTCGGCGCCGAGCTCCGCCGCAAGCCGCGGACCCGGTGTCTCGTCGAGTTCACGCTGACACGCGCTGGATCCCAATCGAGTGGCGCGGTCGAACGAGTGCGCCTCGGGGCCGTGGTCGTCGTACGACGACGCGTTGCGGTGAATGCCACTACCCGAGCTGTACGAGTCGCCGAGCGTGACGACCAGCTCGATTCGCGCAAGCGATGATGCCGCGGTTGCCTCCGGCCGAGCCGACACCGGAGCGCCGACCACAACAACACCGATCGCCGCCGCGGCTGCGGCAACGAAGAAGGAGGAGGTCGAACGGCGCACCTGATTCAGGTTAGGCGCCATGACCAGACGTGACGACGTCGCCACCGGACGTCACATCGACCGGTCGCCGCGGCGTCATCGAGGCTGCAATCAGGCGTCGCGTCGACGGCGGACCAGCACTTCCTGGGCAATCGTCGCCACCTGCAGCCCGTCGTGGCGGATCACATCGCCAGTCACGAGACCACGGCCTCGATTGACCCCGTGTGACCGCGTGGCAAACCAGTGCCACTGCGAGGGATCGGTCGGTCGCTCGAACCAGACCGAATGGTCGAGGCTTGCGCCCTGGAACAGTTTGCGGTCGCCCGTGTCGCCGGCGAAGTCCGGGTGCGACGACCGCGCCGCCCGGGACGGCGCAGCGTCCGACATGAACGCAAGTGCGCACTGATGGTCGGCGGGGTCGTCGCCCATGTCGGCATCGAGGCGGATCCAGTACCCCATCGTGCCGTCGTCGAGGAACGTCGCCTTGCGCAACAGCAGCCCGGCCCACGAATGGTCGAGCAACGACGGATCGTCGGGCGCGGGCAACCCAGCTGGGAGCGTGGCGACCGCGACATCGGCTTCGTCCTCGAGCACGTGGAACGACACCGACAAGTTGAGGATCGCTCCGGCCGACTGCCGAGCGACCACCTGGCGGGTGCTGAACGATCGACCGTCGCGCAGTCGCTCGACCTCGTAACGGATCGGCTCCTCGGTGGCACCCGGCCGGATGAAGTACGAATGCAGCGAGTGGGCGGCCCGATCGGGGTCGACCGTGCGGGCTGCGGCACGTAGCGCTTGGGCGACCACCTGGCCGCCGAAGAGCCGGCCACCCCACGGGTAGCGAGCGGCGATCCCGACGTAGGTGTCGGGCCCGTGCGGTTCCAGTTGCAGGAGTTCACTGAACTCGATGTCGTGGATCTTCCGCGTGGGCATTCGCCCAGTGTGACATCGCAGACGGACCTGCGCCGCAACCTCAGGGGGCGGTGGCAACGAGTCGGTTCAGGCCGACCACATCGACCACGGTGATGCACCCGCGCCTCGTCTCGACGAGTCCGGCCCGTCGGAAACGGGCCAGCGCCCGCGCCGTCGATTCCCTGGTTGCGCCGATCCACGCTGCGAGATCGCTCTGCGTGAGCGCGAGATCGAAGCTGCCGTCCGCCCGGTCGTGGCGCATTCGCATGGAGGCGAGTTCGACCAGCATCCTTCCGGTGCGCACCACCGCGCTGTCGGAGTTGCGCGTCACGAGCCGTTCATTCGCTCGACGCAGCTCTGCGCTCAGGCTCTGGCACACCGACACCGACAGGTGAGGTTCGGCGACGAGAAGATCCATGAATCGATCGGCGCGAAGCACCGCAACCACCGTGGGATCGAGCGCAGCTGCGGTTGCGGACCGCGGTCGACCATCGATCGCCGACAACTCACCGAACTCGTCGCCCGATGTCTTGATCCCGATGAGCAGCTCGCGTCCCGACGGCATCGTGAGAAAGAGCCGCACCCGACCCTCGATACAGGCATAGACACTTTGTGAGCGATCGCCCTCGACGAACATCAGATCGCCCGGCGCGAAGCTCCGGCGCTCGCCGAGATCAACGATCGCAGCTGCGACGGTCGAGTGCTGGATGGTGCGCATTGCCCTCCATTCGCGCCCCGGGACCTCCCACCACCCCGGTGTGTGATCCAGGTCATAGACCGTAGCTCGGAACAAGCGCATGCTGGAACGGGCACGACAACCGCCACGACAGGAGCACAACATGTACATCTTCAGCCGTTCGACCATCGCCGCACTCGGACGACAGTTCGACGCGTTTCCCGCCGCTGTCGGTGTCGCGGACATGGTCACCAAGCTGACCGGCCACGAGGTCAACGTGTTCGCTGGACGCTTCGGCGCCCCGCAGGGCAGCGTGATGTGGAGTGCTCGGGTCGAATCGATGACCGAGTTGCAGGGCATCACCGACAAGCTGATGGCCGATGCCGGCTACCTCGAGATGCTCGAGTCGATGAACGGGCTCTTCATGGCTCCCAGCGAGGACCGACTGGGCCGGGTACTGACCGGACCGATCGACGGCCCGACGTCGAAGTACTACGGCGTCACGCGCGCCGCAATGGCCAACGGCAAGCAGGCCGACGCCATGGCATTCGGTGTCAAGACGGCGGAGTACATCGGCACGTCGCTCGGCACGCAGTCGGCGTTCACGAAGTCCAACTACGGGGGCTTCAACGACGTGACGTGGATCATCGGCTTCGACACCGAGGCCGACGTGGACGCCTTCGACGACTGGCAGATGACCGACAGCGGCTACCACGACATCGTCGCCGAGGCCGGCGGCCTCTTCGTCGAGAACAGCGGCCACACCAGCCTGATCGAGAAGATCAACTGAACGCGGGCCGGTCGATTGATCGGCCCGGGTCCGTCGAGTCGGGGCGAACGCTCTCTTCGCCCCGACTCGCGTGATACTGGACCCATGACAACGGTCGAGGTCTTCGCGGATATCACCTGCCCGTTCACGCACGTCGGGTTGAAGCGCGTGATCGATCACGTCGGCGCAATGACCACCCCAGCCGACGTCATCGTTCGTGCGTGGCCGCTCGAATGGGTCAATGGCGCACCTCTCGACGTGGCGGCCGTCGCCGTCAAGGCCGCCGCCCTCAGCGAGCAGCTCGGTGTCGACGACTTCTCGGGGCTGCGATCCGACCGGTGGCCGGCCACGACGATTCCTGCGCTGAACCTCGCAGCGAGCGGATACGAGCGCAACCCCGCGACCGGCCTCGCGGTGAGTCTTGAACTGCGCTCGGCCCTGTTCGAGCATGGCCACGACGTCAGCGATCCCGAGGTGCTCGCCCACATCGCCGCCACCCACGAGCTCGCCCCACCCCCGGCGCAGGCGAGCGCCGCGGTCACCACCGACTACGAGGCCGGCCGCGAACGCGGCGTGAAGGGGTCACCACACTTCTTCGTCGCGTCGGACGACTTCTTCTGTCCGGCACTCGACCTGGGCCACGACGACGAAGGGCATCTCACCGCACGCTTCGATGCCGAGATGCTCGCCGCCTTCTTCGACCGCATCGACGCCTGAATCCAACGACTCCACGCAGGCCGAGTCGCCTCGCCGCGCCGTCTGCCAGACTGCGTTGATGAACGCACCGACCCAGATGGCGCCCGGGCGGAACGGTCCACTGAAGGTCATCGGCAACATCTTGTGGTTTCTCCTGGCCGGGATCTGGATGGCGATCGCCTACGTCATCTCCGGGGTCCTCATGTGCATCACCATCATCGGGATCCCCTTCGGCGTGCAGGCGTTCAAGCTCGCCGGCTACGCGCTCTGGCCATTCGGACGAACTGTCGTCTACCGAACCGACCGGGACGAATCGCTGTCGTGTCTCGGCAACATCATCTGGCTCGTCCTTGCCGGGATCTGGTTGGCAATCGGCCATGTGATCACCGGGGTGCTGCTGTGCATCACCATCATCGGCATCCCGTTCGGCGTCGCTTCGTTCAAGCTCGCCGGGCTGGCCTTGACCCCATTCGGCAAGACCGTGGTGAGGGCCGGCGCGCCGCTGCCTCCCCAAGCCCAGGTGTACCTGGCGCTCTGAGTCGACTTGCTGTCCGGGTGGGTGCCGTGTGGAGGGGGGTTCACGGCCGGCACCCACCGGACTGCCTCGAGGACGGTACGCGCCGAATGTGTCGCCACGATGTCCGCCGAGTTGCCGCTCGGTGATCAGTCGCCGAACGGTTCCTGTACACCTCGCCCGGAGCCGATTCGTTGCGGTCGGACACCCGATCGTCGAGACGCGCTGTTCGTTGTCGAAGCTCGCGGGTCCGGCGGCGGCCTACTGTGGGGGCCTCGACACGGAGTCACCACGCGGAGGGGTACATGGACATTGGAAGCTTGTTGGCAGCATTGGCGCTCGGATTCGTCGCCGGCGTGATCGGGCGGGCGGTCGTTCCCGGCGACGCGTTCCGCTCGTTCAGTGGATGGCAGTCGTGGTTGATCTCGACGCTGCTCGGCCTGATCGGTTCGCTGATCGGTTTCTGGGTCTTTGCCGGCCTGTTCGGAATCGGCGACGACGACAAGTTCGACTGGGGGGGCATCATCGGTGCGATCATCGGTGCGATCATCGTCGTCGCCGTCGGATCGTGGCTGTTCCGCAAGATCGCCAAACGCGACACCGTCTGAGGCGCGGAGCACCCCGCCCGGCGTGATAGCACGTCGCCATGGGGAACAACGCTGACGACACGCGGTGGCTCGATGCCACCGCGCACGCCCGCCTGGTGGCGACCCGAGAGGCGACCGCCACCGAACTCTGCGATGCCGCGATCTCGCGGGTCGAACGGCTCGATGGGCCGATCAACGCCGTGATCATGCGCTGGTTCGATCGGGCCCACCGCCAGGCCAAGGCGTTCGACGAGCTGCCGATCGCGTCCGAGCAACGTGAGGCGCCGTTCGCCGGAGTGCCGTTTCTGCTCAAGGACCTCCACAATCACGTCGCCGGGCTGCCGCTCACCTCAGGCAACCGCGCCGCCTGCGAGGCCACGCCGTTGTCGACGCACGATTCGAATCTTGTCGTGCACTTCCGCAACGCCGGTCTGATCACGCTCGGGCGGAGCAACAGCCCCGAGTTCGGCAGCCTCCCGGTGACCGAACCGCTCGCGTACGGTCCGACTCGGAATCCATGGGACACCGAACACACCCCAGGGGGGTCGAGCGGCGGCGCCGCCGCCGCGGTCGCAGCCGGGATGGTGCCGATCGCGCATGCGAGCGACGGTGGCGGCTCGATCCGGATCCCGGCGTCATGTTGTGGGCTCGTCGGTTTGAAGCCGTCACAGGGTCGGGTGTCGATGGGCCCCGAGCGCGACGAATCCGGGTTGTCGACACAGCTGTGTGTCAGCCGGTCGGTGCGTGACACCGCCCGAATGCTCGATGCGGTCCACGGTCCGGGAGTCGGCGACAGCGTCATCGCCCCGACGCCGAGTAGGGTCTATGTCGGCGAGGTGGGAGTCGATCCTGGCCGCCTGCGCATCGGGCTGCTCGACCGACATCCGATGGGCGGTGACCTCCATCCCGACTGCGTTGCTGCGGTTCGCTCCGCCGCCGGCCTGCTCGAGGGGCTCGGACACGACGTCTCGCTCGGCCATCCGCCGATCCTCGAAGACGCCGAGTTCCCGCGTCGCTTCGCTGCGATGTGGGCGGCGTTGATGGCCGTCGGCATCGATGCCCTCGGCCAGACGATCGGCCACCCACTCACCGCCGACGAGGTCGAGCCCGTCAACTGGGCGCAGGGCGAGTACGCCGGGCAGCTCTCGGCATCGCAGTACGCGATGGCACTCGCCGCCGTCGGCCAGTACCGCCGTCATGTCCAGGGTTGGTGGGCCGAGGGGTGGGATCTCCTGCTGACTCCGACGTTGGCCACTCCCCCGCTGGCGATCGGCGGCCTCTACGGAGAGCAGAACGACGGCATCGATCCCGACAATCCGATGGCGCCGTCGATTCGCGCCGGTCGGTTCGTGGCTTTCACGCCTCAGTTCAATGCGTCGGGGCAGCCGGCGATCAGCCTGCCGTTGCACTGGAACGACGCCGGGCTGCCGATCGGCGTACAGCTCGTGGCTGCCTACGGCCGCGAGGACATGCTGATCCGCATCGCCGCCCAACTCGAGGCCGCCGCCCCCTGGGCCGACCGGCACCCGCCGACGTGACGATTACATCAGGGGTCAGACCCGCGATGTAATCACCGGCGCACGGTCACGGGGAGCCGGGCCGGACTGCGGCCGAGGATCTGGCGCCACTCGATGCTGTCGGCGTCGATCGGCCCGTCGGCAACGATCGTGTCGCCGAGGCCGGCACGAGCCGCGGCGAGCACTACCTCTTCCATCGTCATCCGTGCGAGCGCGGCACCGAGGCAGTAGTGCGGGCCGGAGCCGAACGACAACAGTTTCGGTGCGTCGGGCTCGATGAACCTGGTGGGCCGGAAGATGTCGGGATCGCCCCAGATGGCCTCGTCGCGACTCGCCGAGGCCGATGCCAAGAAGACCATCGAACCCACCGGCCGCTCGACGCCACCGATCTCCAAGGGCTCCAGGACGGTTCGTGGGACAATGGTGATGCTCGGCTCGAACCGGATCGTCTCGTTCGCCACGGCCGGTGCCAGCGCGGTGTCGACGCGCAGCGCAGCGAGCACGTCAGGGTGACGAAGCAGCGTCAACAACGAGCAGCTCACCTGCCCTGACGTGGTGTCGTGGCCGCCGACGATCAGGTTGCCGACCATCGTGACGACCTCGTCGTGCGTCAACCGATCACCCTGCTCCTCGGCGTCGAGCAAGCCGCTGATCAGGTCGTCGCCTCGCTGCGTTCGGCGCGAGTCGATCATCATCTCGACGTCACGCATCAGACCGACCACGGCGCGCTCCGCCACGGCGACCTGCTCGGGATCCATCAGTCCGAACACCGGGCTGAGCGCGTCGCCGTACTCGACGAAGTCACCGATCTGGTGGTCAGGCACGCCGATCAGCGTGCAGATCACCGTGATGGGAACATCGACCAGCGCTGCCACCAGGTCGCCACCGCCGTCGGCGACGAGCGTCGCCATTCGCTCATCGGCAAGTCGTGCTGCAAGGGAGCGGTGGCGTTCGATCGAACGCGGTGTGAACACGCGGGCAGCGAGTCGGCGCAATCGATGGTGAGCATCGCCCTCGTTGGTGAACATCAGGCTCGAGTACCAGCTGCGCAGCGGGCCGTCCTCGATCCCCAGCAGGTCGAACACCGACAGGCCGATGCCCGCCAGCCGAGGATCGTGCGAGAGCCGTTCGATGTCCCCGTACCGCAACACGACCACGGCACCGGTGTCGGCTGCAATGCCGGCGGGACCCGCCGTTCGAGCCGCCCGGTACTCGTCGTGCAACCCCTCGTCGAACGTCGACGCGATCATCGTCTCAGTCATCTCGCCCCCTGCCGGTTGTCGCGTTCATCACCGACAACCCCCGTTGTCGTGACCGAATCATCGGTGAGCGACCACGCGGCCGCAACGGTCAGCGGTCACACCGGGCCATGACCTCCCGGGTCTGCCCCCTGGTGTAATCGTCGGGGTTGGCCGTAGCGTCCGGCGGATGACGAGGCCGAATCCTGACGTCGACGCCGTGATCTTCGACTTTGCAGGAGTGCTCAGCACCAGTCCGGGAGCGATGATGCGCCGCCAACTCGATGCGAGCGGGATAGACGGCGACATCGACCTCCTGTCGTTCATGGAGATCATCATGGGTCCGCTCGCCAACGAGAGCGACCACCCGTGGCACCTGCTCGAGCGCGGCCGAATCGACTTCAACGAGTACCTCGCTGGCATCGAGCCGCTGTGGCAGGCCGCCGGCTACGAGACGTTCCCGACACCACCGCGAGGTGACGATCTACTGTCCGGGCTGTCGAAGATCCCCGAGATGATCGATGCGGCGCAAGCGGTCCGAACGGCCGGCTATCGGACCGCGATTCTCACGAACAACATCAGGGAGTGGGGCTCGTGGCGCACGATCTGGGACGCCGACAACCTCGTTGATGTCGTCGTCGACTCGTGTGAGGTCGACATGCGTAAACCCAACGCGGACATCTTCGAGTTGACCGTCGCGCAACTGGGTTCGCCGATCGATCGCACCCTGTTCCTCGACGACTTTCCCTGGAACATCGCCGGCGCCGAGGCCGTCGGCCTGCAGACGATGCACGTCACCGACCCGGTCGCTGCCGCGGCGGCGCTCCTCGACCGATTGCTCTGAGCGACACGCCGGCGTTGCCGCCATCGGTCACGATGTGGTGATGACCGACAGCCGGGGTTCGGCGGCACAACTGGCGATCGCCGGGTTCTGCGTTGCCATGTTCACCCTCGCCCTCGGCGCGCTCCTGAGTTCGCAGATTGCGCTGATGTCGGTGCTCGACTCGGCCCGCGCGGAGCGCGCCGCCGATCAGATCGCCACCTCACGTTTCACCGCCGACGTGATCGAACAGACCGTCGAGCGGGCGGTCACCCCGATCGCCGGCAGCGGCATCGCGTCACAGTTGGCGTCTGCGACGAGCGCCGACCCACAGGTCACCGCCGTGGTCAGTTCGTCGCTGATCGGGGCACACCGCCAGATCGTCGATGCCGACGTGAGCGCGGTTCCGGACGGAAACGTGGCGGTGCGCGCAGCGATCGCCCGGTCGGTGCTCGAGACCGCCACTGCCGCAGGTTTCGATCCGGCCGCCGCCGGCATCGACGTCGCCAGCCTCGATCAACTCGGCGTCGATGCTGCCGTCGAACAAGTCGACGTGCCAGCGGTGGTGCCGACCGACGTGCCGGAACTCGGACTCCGACGCGTCGCCGAGACGACGCGGATCATTGCTGCGCTGGCGCTGTTCGTGTTCGGCTTCGTCGCGGTGATCGCCCACCCACGGCCCGGCCGCGGCCTGCGCCGCCTCGGTGTGGCGGCAGTCATCATCAGCGGAGCATGGCTCATCGGTCTCCTCGTCACCGGTTGGATCATCGGGCTCGTTGCGAACACCCTGTTCGGTGAAATGCTGCAGACGGTGTGGAACGACGCCGTGGCCTCGATGCTCCTGCTCGTCGGCGCGGGCGTCGCACTCGGCGCCGGAGTGATCGTCGCCGGTATCGCCGCCGATGGCTGGGCTCAGCAACGAGCGCAGAGGGCGTGGTGACGTCGGTGCGCATCGCGCCCGTGCTCACCATCGCGCTCGTTGCGATCAGCTCCTGCGGCGGCGGCACAGGTCGCTCGGCGGCGGAGCTACCGCCGTTGTTGAGTGTCGATCAGCTCGGCGCGAGTTGGGTGGCGAGCGATCCGGGTGACGTCGCCTTGCTGCCCGGCACGATCGCACCGCCGTGCCCGTTCGAGGGAGAGATCCCCGACGTCGAGGTGGCGGCCGCCGACAGCATCGAATTGGGCGACGAATCTCGGGGGATCGGAATCAACCACACCGTGGTCGAGTTGAGCGGCGAGGCCGACACGGCCGAGGCAGTCCTCGACACGTGGATGATCATGGACTGCTCCGGCTCCGACGCCGATCAGCGTCCGGTCGAGGGTCTGCCCGACGGCGTGTTCGGCGTCGAGCTCGACACGATCAACAGCGAGTTCACACAGGCAGTGCTGGTTCGCGTCGATGGTTCGACGATGTCGTTCCTCGTCGTCACCGGCGCGGGTGCGGCCACGATCGATCTCGCTCGCGAACTCGCACCGCTGATCTGAGCGATGGGGTCAGCACCGCCAGTCGAGTCAGAGCAGGATCGGGCGGTCGTCGCGCACGAGACCACCGGAGGCGTCGTTGATCGCCTCGATCAGCTCCCACTCCACACCGACGTCGGGCTCGGACGCAGCAACCACGCTGTGCCAACCACGCTGCGTCATGAACAACGCTGTTCGCAGGTCGTCGAGGTCGCAGTCGGCCAGTGTTCCTGCAGCATGTGCATCCCAGACGCGGCTGGCGACGATCGCAATCCGCTCCAGGCTTCCGTGGACTCCGTAGGCGTCGAACGTGTGCGAGAACTCGACGATGGCGTCGATCGAGGCCTCCGGAGCCGGGACCTGAACGATCGACGAGAAATCGCCGGCGCGTGGGTCAATCGTTGCGAATCTCATGATCAAGGTCTCGGCGCAGCGACCGGCGCCCTTGACTCAAGAATCCCGCTGGCGGGTCAATTCCACGTCAACTCGAGCCATCGCCGTCACGCGACGACAGCTTCGACGGCTCGAGCAGACGCGGGCCCATCAGCTTCGCGATCAGGTGGTCACCCGAGGTGACCGGCGCATACCGCGGCGGGTTCGACTCGTCGGAGCACGTCGGCAGGCACTCGATCACGGCGTCCCAGTTCGGCTGCTGGAACCACGCCACGGACCGACGGCGCACCGTGCCGTCAGCCGCCAAGGGCGGTGGCATGACGCGGTGGAGTGTGGAACGCCAACGATCGTTGGACCACTCGGCCAGCAGGTCACCGACATTCACGATGAACGAGCCCGGCGACGGGGCAACGTCGTGCCAGCGGCCCGAATCGTCGCAGATCTGCAGCCCAGGAACAGGATCGGCGAGCAACACCGTGATGCTGCCGTAGTCGGTGTGCGCACCCATTCGCATCTGGTTGGGGAGCAGTGCTCCGACATCTGAGCGACGTTGGTAGTTGTTCGCTCGGATCACCGTCGGACCCTTGTCGATGAGCGGCACGAAGTGGTCGGCGGGCATTCCGAGCGCCACCGCCGCCGCCGACATGACATCGTTTGCCACTCGGTCGACGGCGCTCAGATACGTGAGCCAGGTCTCGCGGAACGTCGGCGGCACGGATGGCCACACGTTGGCGGCGAACAGCGTCTCGCGTCGGGCGGCGTAGTACGGATCGGTGAGCTGCTCGTCGGTGAGTTCCAATCCGCAGTTGAACGCCTCGAACAGATCGGTCGGCAGATCGTCCTCGCCGAGGGAGTACGCCAGCGCCTCTGAACCTTCGGGGGCATACCCGCGATTCGCCGCTCGGTCCTCGACGTAGTACGCCATCTTCTCGGCGGGCGCGAGATCGAAGAATTGCGCGGTGACATCGAGCATTGCCGCCAGCAGGTCCGGATCGACGCCGTGTCCAGTGATCGAGAGAAACCCCGATGTGCGAGCGGCATGATCGAATTGCCCGGCGACCCGTGCGCGGTTGCTGTCGGACCCCTCACGAAACGGACGGAGATCGATCGGCTCGACGCGCATGGTCCGAGTCAGCCGAGTCCGAATTCAGACAGATCCACCGGTCGGCGCTCATCGATCGAGCGGTGCGCTGCAGCACCCGTCGCCACCGCCCACAGTCCCTCGGTGATGGTCACGGCCGCCGGCGTGCCAGCGCGGATCGCGTCGGCGAGCGCGATGTGCTCCATGAAGCTGGCCCCCTGGTGGAAATCGGGATACGGGACCCGGGGATCCATCGGCGCCGCGATCTCGCGCACGCCACCGCCGGGATGCGACCCGGGCGGCCCCGCCGACGCTCGCTCTCCCAACCAGACGACATCGCCCGGGACGGTTGCCTCCAGCTTTGCGAGGTCGCCGGTGATCGTGATCTCCTGCTCGAAGCGGCCACCGTCGGCGAACATGCAGAGGTCGAGCGCACCCCGGACGCCGTTGGCGAACTCGACGATCACGAGCGCATTGTCGAGGATGTCGGGTCGTTCGACGCGGCCGTCGATCTCGTACTCCTCGTCGAGGTGGTTGACGTCCTGGCCACCACTTGCCATCACCCGGACGGGATGCGCTCCCGCGACCAGGTGCATCAGGTCGAAGAAGTGACAGCACTTCTCCACCAGTGTGCCGCCGGTGTTGCGACTGAAGCGGTTCCAGTCGCCGACCTTCTTCAGGAATGGGAAGCGATGCTCACGAATCGACACCATGCGAGTCGTCCCGCACACCCCGGTCGCCAACTGGTCGAGCATCGTCGCCGGGGTGGGCATGAACCGGTACTGAAGACCCATCCAGGTGATCGCGTCGCGGCTCGCAGCGGCCTCCTCGACGCGCCTGCAATCGTCGACGGTCGTGCACAGCGGCTTCTCGATCAGCACGTGTTTGTCAGTGGCGAGCGCGTCCGCGAGGACCGCGGCGTGGGTGTGGTTCGGTGAGGTGATGATCACCACGTCGACGTTCGCGTCCGCGAGCAGCTCGCGGTGGTCGCCGTAGGTGGCGACACGCGCCTTCGCCTCCGCTCCGTCAGGACCGGCCTCGACGCAGCCGAGCCCCCATTCGATGCTGGAGGCGACGGGGTCGGCGAGCGCCACGACCTCGGCCCCCTCGAGATGGTTGAGGTCGAGGATGTGCTCGCCGCCCATCATCCCGCTCCCGACCACTCCGTACCTGATGGTTCTGCTCGCCATCGCGCCCACCTCGCGAACCGTACAACTCCATCCCGCCCACCCTCCACCCCCGGCACGGTCGCGGGTACGGTGACGGCGTGACGGGCAGTGGAGTTCTCGCCGACATCGGACCAATCGCGTACGGGTGCTGGCGGTTACCGGGAACGGACGTGGCGACCGCCCGGGAGAAGATCGAGACGGCGCTCGAGGTCGGCATGACGCTGATCGACACTGCCGACATCTACGGCTACGACGGTTCGATGCCCGCCCCCGGTGGAGGCTTCGGCGAGGCCGAGGAGCTGCTCGGCCAGGTGCTGGACGCCACGCCGGGCCTTCGGGAACGGATGGTGTTGGCGACCAAGGGCGGCATCACTCCCCCGGTACCCTACGACTCGTCGGCGGGGTACCTGCGCGACACCTGCGAGGCATCGCTGCGTCGACTCCGAGTCGACACGATCGACCTGTACCAGATCCACCGGCCCGACCTGCTCGCCCATCCAGCTGACGTGGCCGACACCCTCGACGAACTCGTCGCTTCGGGCAAGGCCCGAGCGATCGGCGTGTCGAACTTCACCGTTGCGCAGACCCGTTCGCTCCAGGCGCACCTCACCACCCCGCTCACGTCCACGCAGCCAGAGTTCTCGCCGCTCGCGCTCGACCCGATTCTCGACGGCACGTTCGACCTCGCCATGGAGACGGGCACCGTGCCGTTGGCATGGAGCCCGCTGACCGGTGGGCGGCTGGCGGGCGAGGCGAACACCGGCCGCGCCGGCGACGTCGCCGAGGTCTGCGACCGGCTCGCCGCCGATTTCGGCGTCAGCCGCAGCGCCATCCTGCTGGCCTGGACGATGCGGCACCCGTCCGGCGTGGTGCCGATTGTCGGCACTCAACAACTCAACCGCATCCGCGAGTGTGCCCGCGCCATCGAGGTCGACCTGACGCCCACCCAGTGGTACGAGATCCTCGTCGCAGGCCGCGGCGAGCCGATGCCGTGAACCGATCGAACGGGCTCGAGGTCGCCTGGTTCTCGGCACTGTGTGACGACGACTACGAGTTCCTCGGGTCCCCCGACCTCGACCTGCAGTCGTCGTGGGCTCATTGCCGCAACATCGTGACCACCGCCGAGACGAACGGATTCGACAACGTGCTGCTGCCGTCCGGCTATGCGCTCGGCGTCGACGGCGTCCCCTTCGCCGGCGGGATCGCAGCGATCACCGAACACATCAAGCTGTTGCTCGCCGTGCGCTGCGGCGAGATGTGGCCGCCACAGCTCGCTCGTCAACTCGCCGGCCTCGACGAAATGCTCGACGGACGGCTCACCGTCAACATCATCAGTTCCGACCTGCCGGGCACACAGTTGGCGAGTGAGCAGCGCTACGCACGCACGCTCGAGGTGATGACGATCCTGCGCACGCTGCTCGCCGGATCACCCATCGATCACCACGGCGACTTCTACGACATCTCGCTCGAGGCGCCTCGCATCGCCATCGATCGCGCCGAGACACGACGGCTCGGCGGACTCCCCGAGACACCGCCGTTCTACTTCGGGGGGCTCTCAGGCGCGGCCCGTGACGTTGCTGCCGCAGCCGCCGATGTCTATCTGATGTGGCCCGACACGATGCCGGAGATCGCTGCGATCATCGCCGACATGCGGGCCCGAGCTGCGGCTCACGGCCGGATACTTCGTTTCGGCTACCGCGCCCACGTCGTCGTGCGCGACACCGAGGCCGGGGCCCGTGCCGCGGCAGCGCGCCTGCTGTCGCGACTCGACGCGGCCGAGGGCGAGGCGATCCGCAACCGATCGCTCGATACAACGTCGGCCGGCGTGTCGCGCCAGGCCGAACTCCGCGACACCTCAGACGACGACGGCTTCATCGAGGACCACCTGTGGACCGGCATCGCTCGCGCCCGTTCGGGTTGCGGCGCAGCGATCGTCGGCGACCCCGACCAGGTGGTTGCCAAACTCAGCGCCTACATCGCGCTCGGCATCGATTCGTTCATCCTGTCGGGCTACCCACACCTGGCCGAGTGCGACCTGGTCGCCGAACACGTCCTGCCGGCGTTGCGGCACATCAGGCCCGGCACCGCGTGACGTGATGTGCGGCAGCGGTGTGCCATCCGCTTCCGAGCCGAACCATGGTCGCACGTGTGTACGGCGTTCGACTGGCTCGCATATCCTGCGGCGATGACCGACCTGTTGATCGAATCGACCGCGCTCGAGGACCGACTCCGTTCCGTCCTTCCCAGCGACGTCGACTACGCCTCGGTCCGACTCGTCGACGAGCGTTCCGAGCACCTGCGCGTGCGTCGCAACCAGTTGGAGCCGATGTTCACCGAGTTCGACACCGGCGTCATGATCACGATCTGGAACGCCGGCGGGCTCGGCTACGCGGCCACCACCGACCTCAGTGAGCCCGGCCTGGCGGCAGCCGTCGACCGGGCCCGATACTGGGCCGGCGTCACCGCAGGAGCGATGGTGACGACCGCTGCGCCCGTCAGCCATGCGGTCGGAACCTATGTGTCACCGGTCGAGGTCACCTGGGACACGCTGCCGCTGAACGACCGCCTCGAACTGCTCCAGCAACAGTCGCGTCTGCTCGGCATCGACGACCGCATCGTCAACTGGGGTGCCTCGCTCGTGCGGCGCGACGTCGACCAGTTGCTGCTGACCGGGAGCCGCAACGGCGACGCTGGTCGTATCGAGCAACGCTTCCGATTCGTCTACCCGAGCCTCAACGCGACCGCCAACGAGGGTACGAACACGCAGACCAGAACGTTTGGCGGCGAAGCGTTCTGCGGCCAGGGCGGCGCCGAAGTGCTCGGTCGTTACGGCTTCGGCGACGCCGCAACGCGCATCGCCGAGCAGTCCCTCGAACTGCTCACTGCGCCCAACTGCCCAACCGGCGTGATGGACGTCCTGCTCGCCCCAGACCAGATGATCCTGCAGATCCACGAGTCGATCGGCCATCCGCTCGAACTCGATCGGATCCTCGGCGACGAACGCAACTACGCCGGCACGAGCTTCGTCACTCCCGACATGTTCGGCACCTACCAGTACGGCTCCGAGCTGTTGAACGTCACGTTCGACCCGACCGTGCCGGGCCAGCTCGCGTCGTACGGCTTCGACGACGACGGCACACCGGCTGAGCGTCAGCACCTGATCGAGAACGGCATCTTGGTGCGCGGCCTCGGCGGCGCAGTGTCACAGGAACGCAGCGGTCTGCCCGGCGTCGCGAACTCGCGTGCGCAGAACTGGAACCGTCCGCCGATCGACCGGATGGCGAACCTCAACGTCGAGCCGGGCAAATCGACCGTCGACGAGTTGATCGCCTCGATCGAGGACGGCGTCTACCTCCACACCAACAACTCGTGGTCGATCGACGACAGCCGCAACAAGTTCCAGTTCGGTTGCGAGTACGGCCAGCGGATCGAGAACGGCGAGATCGTCGGCGCGGTCCGCAACCCCGGCTATCGCGGGATCTCGTCGACGTTCTGGCGCAGCCTGACCGGCGTCGCCGACCGCGACAGCTTCACCGTGATGGGCACACCGAACTGCGGCAAGGGCGAACTCAACCAAGTGATCGGTACCGGCCACGCGTCGCCCGCGTGCCGGTTCTCGAACATCGAGGTGTTCGGCGGCGAGCAGTGAGCGCCGGCACCACCAGCGTGGTTCCCGGAGACCCGGGCTCGGGGAACCAGGACCAGACGTACTTCGACGAGCTGGTCACCGCTGCCACGGCGACACTCGTCGGCGACGAAGTCTTGCTCGCCAACATCTCAGGGGAACGCACCGACTTCATCCGGCTCAACAACTCCGAGGTCCGCCAGGCGGGAAGCGTCGACCAGCGCACGCTCGCCGTCGATCTCGTCGAGGGCCAGCGCCACACAAGCGGCAGCGTCAGGCTGTCGGGTGATCGCAGCGTCGACGATGCCCGTCTCGCCACCCTGCTGAGCCAACTTCGCGACCAACGGGCGTTTGTCGCCGACGATCCGTTCCTGCTCTACAACACCGAGCCGGTCTCGACCGAACGGATCGAACGCGGATCGATCCCCGAGCCCGACGCTGCACTCGCCGAAATCCGATCGGCCGGCAAGGGACGTGACCTCGTGGGCATCTACGCATCGGGCGCCACGTTCCAGGGGTTCGCGAACAGCCTCGGACAGCGGAACTGGTTCGAGTCGTCGACGTTCAACCTCGACTGGTGTTTCTACCTGCGCGCCGACAAGGCCGCGAAGAACCTGTACGCCGGCTTCGACTGGGACGACGACGCATTCGCCGCGAAGGTCGACTGGTCGGCCCGCCAAGTCACGGCGCTCGAGCGCGAACCGATCAGCTTGTCGCCGGGCGACTACCGCACGTATCTCGCGCCGCGTGCGCTCGAAGAACTGATGCAGCTGCTGTCGTACTCCGGTGCCTTCGGGATTCGCGCCCACGAAACCAAACAGACGCCATTGCTCAAGATGCTCGTCGAGGGCACGACGCTGTCGCCGCTCGTCAACATCAGCGAGGACACCGCACACGGCGTCGCTCCCAACTTCCAATCGGCCGGTTTCCTGCGGCCCGACGAGGTGCCGCTCATCGTCGGCGGCGCCTACGCCGAAACGCTCGTGTCGCCGCGGTCCGCCCAGGAGTTCGGTGTGCCCACCAACGGCGCGATCGGTCACGAATACCCGCAGTCGTTGGCGATCAAGCCGGGTACCGTCCCGTCCGACTCGGTCGGCGAGGCACTCGGGAGCGGGCTGTTCGTCGGGAACCTCTGGTACACCAACTTCTCCGACCAGGCGGCGTGCCGCACCACTGGCATGACTCGTTTCGCCACGTTCTGGATGGACGACGGCGAAATCGTCGCCCCGGTCAACGTGTTGCGTTTCGACGACACCGCCTACCATCTGCTCGGCGAACACCTCGAAGGGCTGACCGACACCGCCGAGGTCCTGCTCGACGCCTCCAGCTACGAACGCCGTTCCACTGACAGCGCCCGCTTGCCCGGCGCACTCGTCGGCGCCATGCGCTTCGTGCTCTGACAGCCGATCGTTCGCTGCGGGTGGTCCGACGCCATATTCGAGTCGTCGCCGTTTGGGGTCGCGCAGTCCGGGCGCTACGGTCGATGACATGAAGAAACTGCTCCTCATCATCGCCATCATCGGTGCTGCCGCCGCAGCAGCCGCCGCGTTCCGCCGCGACGACGTCAAGGCAGGCGCCAAGAAGGCAACATCTCAGGCAAGCACCTTGGCCCAACAGGCCAAAGAGAAGGTGCAGCCGAGTGTCGACTCGGCGACCGACAGCGTCAAGGACGCAGCGGACGCCGCCGAAGACGCCGTCGACACGGCCGCTGACGCGGTCGCTGAGGCCGCATCCACCAACTGATCACCCCTGCGCCATGATGGGCGCATGACAATCCAATTGGTCGGGGCCGGCCTCGGTCGGACCGGCACCATGTCGCTGAAGCTCGCGCTCGAGCGTCTGCTCGCCGGCACGTGCCACCACATGATGGAGGTCTTCAGGCACCCGGAGGAGGTCCCCCGGTGGCACGCCGCAATGGTCGGCGACCCGGTCGATTTCCGCGAGCTGCTCGCCGGCTACTCGGCGATCGTCGATTATCCAGGTGCTGCGGTCTGGCGTGAACTGGCGACCGCATTTCCAGATGCACCGGTGCTGCTCTCGACACGCGAGTCTGCCGACGAGTGGTGGCAGAGCGCCAGCAACACCATCCTGGCCCGCCGCACGGACGAGACCGTCGATGACCATCGCCGCATGATCGACGCGCTTTTCGGTCGCAGTATCGGCGTCGACGTCACCGATCGCCACGCTGTGATCGCTGCCTACGACGCCCACAACGCTGCAGTGCGCAGCGAGATCCCACCGGAGCGACTCTTCGAGTACCAGCCGGGCGACGGGTGGGCACCGTTGTGCGCTGCGCTCGACCTGCCCGAGCCCGACGAGCCGTTCCCGCACACGAACACTCGTCAACAGTTCCGTGAACGGGCCGGATTCGACGACCCGACCTGAGGCCAGCGCCGTTCCCGTCGCGCGTCTTCGATCGCGGCGACGAATCAAGCGACAGTGTTCGACGGTGGGCCGACCGGAACTGTCGCCCCGGTGGTCACGGAGTAGCATCCTCCGCCAGGGTTCGGAGACCGGCGAACCGAGTCGTCCGGGCGCCGATCGAGGAGCCCGGCAATCGACGAGCGAGCGGAAGAGACGTGCAAGCCAACAGCGAGGACACACCGAACGGGCGCCTCGATCGGCTCGTGCCACGAATCGTCCTCGACTGGGTCACCAACGAGCCTGAACGACGCTGGCGGGTGGTCGAGGGAACGATGGTGTTCGCCGACATCTCCGGTTTCACGGCGCTGTCGGAACGACTCGCGACCCGAGGCCGGATCGGCACGGAGGAGCTCGTCGAGACGCTGAGCCGCGTCTTCGGCGGAATGCTCGACATCACCGCTCCGCGGGGCGGACAGCTCCTCAAGTTCGGCGGCGACGCCCTGCTGTTGTTGTTCACCGGACCCGACCACGCCCGTCAGGCCGCGTCTGCCGCGGTCGAGATGCGCAGCGAGCTCCGACGGGTCAGCCAGATCCCCACCTCGGTCGGCAAGCTGAAGCTCAAGATCTCGATCGGTGCCCACTCCGGTGCGTTCCATCTCTTCCTGGTGGGTGACCGATACCGGCAACTGGTCGTCGGTGGTCCGGACACGACGGTGGCGATGGACGCCGAGACAGCTGCCGAGGCGGGCCAGATCGTCGTCAGCGACAAGATGGCCGGGCTCCTCGGGCGTGGCAGCACGAAACCACGCGCCGACGGCGCGCTGATGGTCACCTGGCGCAAGGGTGCGGTGGACCCGGTCGGCGCACCCGATCGACGCGAATCCGATCCAGAAGCCGCCGCACGGGTGACACCACCGATCATCGCGTCGATGCTCGAGCACGGCACACCTGACCCGGTGCACCGGATCGCCACGATGGCGTTCTTCAAGTTCAAGGGCACGGACCAACGGCTCGCCGACGACGGGCCTGACGCCCTTGCCGACGACCTGCACCGGACGCTCGAAATCGCTCAGGCGGCCTTCGAGACCGAGGACATCGCGTTGCTCTACGTCGACGTCGACGCCAACGGGGGCAAGCTGTTCTGCAGCTCGGGCATCCCCGTCACCGGCGAGGACGACGAAGGCCGGATGCTCCGCGCCGCACGCTCGATCATCGATGCCGAACCACCACTGGGCTTGCAGGTCGGGATCCATCGCGGTCACGTCTTCGCCGGTGAGCTCGGCGCGCGCGACCAGGCCGTCTTCTCGATCATGGGCGACACCGTGAACACCGCAGCCCGCATCATGGTGACGGCCCCACCTGGGGTGATCCATGCCCACCCGGCCGTTCTCGAGATGGCGCGGACCCGCTACGACAGCGAGCCGCAGGGGCCGTTCACGTTCAAGGGCAAGGCGCTGCCGCAGGTGGTGTACCGAGTGGGCGACGAGCTCGGGCCACGCGAGTCGATCGACGGTCACGATCTCCGGTTCCACGGTCGCGACGCCGACCTCGCCGATCTCCGGGCACGTGTCGAGGCAGTGGCATCCGGGCGTGGCGACGTCGTGACGCTGGTCGGCGCGGCCGGCCTCGGCAAGTCGCGACTGATCCGCGAAGCACTGGGATCAGATCATCCGCAGCTGCTCGACATGCACGCAGAGCCCTACGGTTCGAGCAACAGCTTCCGGGTCGTGCGTGATCCGCTGCGCGCGCTGTTCGAGTTGCGAGGCGACGACTCGGCCGCGCTCGTCGCCTCGCTGCGCGCCACCGTGCGGCGCAGCGCCGCGCAGCTCGAGCCGTACCTGCCACTGATCGGCGACGCGCTCCAGCTACCGGTGCCGTCCACCCCGGAAGCGGATGCGATCGGACCGCAGTATCGGCCCGACCGTACGGCCGACGCCGTACTCGAACTGCTGGAGGCCGTCCACGACGGGCCGCTCGTCATCATCGCCGAGGACATGCACTGGGCCGACGACTCCTCGGCGCACCTGCTCGGTCGGATCGCGGCCGCAACGCGAACGCGACCATGGCTGTTGATCGTGGCTCGTCGTGACGACGCGGGCGGATTCGCGCCGGACGTCGGCGATCGAACTCTCATCGAGCCGTTGCCCGACGAGACGGTTCGCGAGATCACGATCGACGCCACGGAGGCGGCCCCCTTGCGGCCTCACGAGATCGACCAGGTGGTCGAGCGTGCTGCCGGCAGCCCCATGTTCGTGGGCGAGCTGCTCACGGCGGCCCAAGAGCTCGGCTCACTCGACGCGGTTCCCGAGTCGCTGCAGGGGACCCTGGCGGCACAGGTCGACGCGCTCGATCCGCTCTCGAAGCGGGTGCTGTCCTACGCCTCCGTGCTGGGGCGGAGCTTCCGGCGCACCGTCGTCGAGGAGCTGCTGCGCCGGGAGGGGCTCGAACTCGATCAGGCGACGATCGCGCTGCTGAGTCGGTTCATCGACGCCGACGGCCCGCGCCGCTACAGGTTCCGCAACGGCCTGGTCCGCGACGTCGTGTACGACAGCCTGGCGTACCGGGTGCGGGCCCGGCTGCACCGCGAGGCCGGCGAGGCATACGAGGCGCTCGTCTCGGGGGATGACACCGAGATCTCGGTGTTGTCGCTGCATTTCTCGAAGTCGGGTGACCACGAGCGCGCCTACC
>DATLBC010000087.1:0-3449 GCA_035527095.1 Ilumatobacteraceae bacterium
TACGAGCGCGAGCTCGAGCGCCTCCAGATCGAGCTGTTGAAGGCGCAACGCCACATACAGGAGACCGGCGAACGCATCGTGGTGTTGTTCGAGGGTCGCGACGCAGCGGGCAAGGGCGGGGCCATCAAGCGGTTCACCGAACACCTCAATCCGCGTGGAGCGCGCACGGTGGCGCTCGCCAAGCCCACCGATGCCGAGCGGACGCAGTGGTACTTCCAGCGCTACGTGGCGCACCTGCCATCGGCAGGCGAGATCGTGCTCTTCGACCGCTCGTGGTACAACCGCGCCGGGGTCGAACGCGTCATGGGGTTCTGCACGGACGACGAGTACGCCGAGTTCATGCGACAGGTGCCGGCCTTCGAGCAGTCGCTCGTCAACAGCGGGATCAATCTGTTCAAGTTGTGGTTCACGGTGTCGCAGGACAATCAACGAGAACGGTTCGAGCAGCGCCGCAACGACCCCCTGCGCCAGTGGAAGCTCTCACCGATCGACGAAGCGGGCATGGAGCTGTACGACGAATACAGCGCTGCGCGCAACGCCATGCTGCGGGCGAGCAGCTCCGAGCCCGCCCCGTGGACCGTCGTCAACTCCAATGACAAGCGTCGGGCCCGGCTGAACAGCATCCGGGCGGTGCTCGACCGCCTCGAGTACGAGCACAAGGACCACGATGCGGTCGATGCAGCGGACCCCCACGTCGTGCGTCCGGCCGAGGCCCTCCACATCGACGACTGAGTCGGTTCAGCCGGCGCCGGGGCCCTCGGCGCGTAGGCGATCGACGGCCTGCATGGCATCGCGCAGTTCTTCCAGCCAGTCGCCGGTGTGCCGGCCGACGAGGCGCACGCACCAGGCCAGTGCGTCGGCACGGGACCGAGCGACGTTGGCGGCGACCAGCGTGTCGAGCACCATCCGTTCGGGCTGGCGCAACCGGGTCATCACCGGCACCGCAAGGTGCGTGAACAGTTCGGCGCGGTCGCCGATCCGAATCCCCCAGGCAACCTTGCGTTCGAAGCGGTGCTCGGCTTCACGGGCCACCTGGATTCGGGCCTCGCGGGTGTCCTCGCGGAAGCCGGAGACTCGGCCGGCAACGGCCTCGGCGCGGTCGGCGTCGGAGGCGTCGTCACCGAGTTCGGGCTCGGCGACGGTGAGCACGATCGTGATCTCATCGCGATCGACGGTGATCTCGGCAGGTGTCGAGGTCCAGGCATCCGGGAGTCGGCCACGCAGCCAGGAGGTGATGGTGGAATCGGTGGTCGATGTGGTGGACATGACCAAGATGGTACCGTTGAATTACATAATTACATCGTAAGTTTCATTTGTGTTCGCAAGTAATCTGCTAGGCTGGGCCCCATGAACGATTGGAACGCCCAGATCATCGCCGAGTTCCGCGCGAACGGCGGCAAGGCCGCTCAGTTCGGCGACAACCCGCTCGTGATCCTCCACACCATCGGAGCCAAGTCCGGTGCACTCCGCGAGACCCCGCTGGTGGCGCTCGTGGAGGGCGACGACATGTACGTGTTCGCCTCCAAAGGCGGCGCGCCCGACAACCCGGACTGGTACTACAACTTGCTGTCGACGCCGCGCATCACGGTCGAGTTCGGCACCGAGACCTTCACCGTCGACGTCACCGAACTCCCGAGGAGGTCGGTCAGGCGAAGTTGCGTGCGCAGGCGGCATTGATGCCGCAGTTCGGCGAGTACATCACCTCGGCCGCCCCCCGCATCATCCCCGCGTTCCACATCGCCCGCGTCGCCTGATCCGGCGCCTCCCCGGGGCGTTCCGATGAGCCAGACCGCCGCATACGGTCGGTTCGCTCATCGCGGACTGGATCGGGACAGTTCCGATGAGCGAGACCGCCGCATACGGTCGGTTCGCTCATCGGTGCACGGTGTGATCGTCACGTTGCGCGAGTGATACGCCGGCGGGCCTTGGCTCGTTTCGAGCCGGACAGCACCCGTTTGCGCAGTCGCGCCGTCAGCTCGGCGCCACCGGCGACGTGACCGACGACATCGAGCGCCAGCGCACGGTTGTTAACACGTTCGATCACCACCGGCGTCTCGCTGCGAACGCCGAGCACCACGACCGGGCCATCGCACACGTCGAGACACGCCAGTTCCCGTACCGCACCACTGCGCCGTAGCTCGCGCTCGACCGTACGAAAGCCGTCCGCCTTGCGGCAGTCCTTGCCTGTACACAGACCGAGGTCCGCTGCCTTGACCATGGCGTCTGGGATTCCCGCTCAGTCGATGGAGTAGTCGCGAAGGAGCTTGTTCATCTCGATGACGTGCAGCTCCTCCTGGCCGATCTGGCCACGCGCATACTCCTCGAGATAGATCGACGTACCCTCGGTCAGCCCCAACAACTGGCGGTACAGATCGAGCGCCCGACGCTCGTGACCGATCGACTCCTTCAGGATCACTTCGATCGCATGGTTGTGAGACTCGTCGATCTCGGCGATGCCCTGTTCGGGATGTCCGCCCAAGCCGGTGAGGATCTCGCCGGCCTGTTGGGCGTGCAACAGCGATTCGGCTGCCTGCGCCTTCATGAACTCGACCAGCGGCAACCGGTTCGGGCCCGTGATCACGAGGGAGTAGTGCGTGTAACGAACCACGCCGGACAGCTCCGCTTTGAGGATCTCGTTGAGGACCGGGTTGACGGCGTCGGTGTCGATGATGGTGTGCACGGCGTCAGTCTCGCAGCTCGACAGCAGAACGCATCAGGTGAAGTAGTCGGGTCGGCTCACGTGAACTTCGCTCACGAAGAACACACCGCTGCGATTCTCGAGCAAGCGACGAATGCCCGCGATCAGACCTTCGGCGCGATCGATCGGTACCACCGTGATCAGCATCGAGAGGCTCGCACGGTCGTTGAACAACAAGCGTCCGTGGTGATGGCCGCCGTGCCCGAAACCGGACAGGCCGGTCACCGCGGTGTAGCCGGTCGACCCCGCGTCGAGGAAGAGGTCGCGCACGGCGGGCACGTCGTCGCCGTCGACGACGACTTCGATCTTGGCCATTGCGGGAAGGTCGGTCCAGGTGTTCATGATGCTCCGTTCAGATCGACAGGGGCGTCGAGAGGTCAATGGTGGCGAGGGACGTGCGGTGTTCGGTCATCGAATCGTCGGCAAGGTGCCATGGTTCCCAGCCCCCGCTCGGCGTGCGCAACGACCAGGCATCGTTGTCGCTGGCGCGGGCCACCACGTGGATCCACTCGCCTTCCACCAAGTGCCGCAACCCGCTGTTACGCAGGATGATGCCTTCGATGCGATCGAGGGGAGCTTGCACGACAGCGAGGAGCCGCAGCGGATCGTGGGCGCGTTGCTCGCCCAGCATCACCGACTGCATCGGGAGGCCGACGGCGAGATCGCCGGACTGGCCGACCACGACACCAACGCCGCCGACGGGGTTGTGCAGCATCTTGTCGCCGGCTCCGAAGATGTCCGGCTCGACGGT
>DATLBC010000088.1:0-2904 GCA_035527095.1 Ilumatobacteraceae bacterium
CTGGTCAGCACGGCGATCGAGGTAGGGCGTCGCGATGAACCCAGCATGTCTGTCTCCTGATCTCCTACACCCCGTCTGGCGACGGCGACGGCACCGCCGAGGTTACGGCGCACTTCGACGATTGGCAGGGACGAGCCGATCACGAGTGGTCGTCATCAACCGTTCGCCTTCGAACCTGACCGAGCGATGTGGTTGCATGCCGGGATGGACGCAGCAAACGCCCTCGAGCCGACCATCGACCTCGCCGGCCAGGTGGCGCTGGTCACCGGGGCGTCATCCGGGCTCGGACGACGGTTCGCGATCCTGCTCGCCGCCAACGGCGCCCGAGTGGTCGCCACGGGACGCCGCATGAACCGCCTGTCCGAGGTTGCACAGGAGATCACCGACGCGGGTGGCTCGTGCATGCCGCTCGAGCTCGACGTCACCGACGCTACGCAACTCGCCGAGATCGTGGCCACGGTCGAACGCGAACTCGACCCGGTACAGATTCTGATCAACAACGCCGGAATCCCCGATGCCCAGTACGCCACCAAGATGCCGCTCGAGCTGATCGACCAAGTGCTCGACACGAACCTGCGAGCGCCCTACGTGCTGTCGTGCGAGGTCGCTCGCCGCTTGATCGAACTGCAGTTGCCCGGTCGAATCGTGAACATCTCCTCGGTCGGCGGGTTTCACTACTCCGGCGGGGGCGCCGCGTTGTACTCGATCACGAAGGCCGGAGTGAACCGTCTGACCGAGACGCTGGCGGTCGAATGGTCGAGGTTCAACATCAACGTCAACGCAATCGCTCCGGGATTGTTCGCCTCGGAGATGTCCGACGGCATGATCGAACGGCTGGGCGACCTCACTCGGGCGTTTCCGCGCAAGCGGATCGGCCAGCCCGAGAACCTCGACAGCACGTTGCTTTACCTGGTGTCCCCTGCTTCGGAGATGGTCACCGGCACGATCATCAAGGTCGACGACGGCCAAGGCGGCCGCTGACCCGCCCGTCCGGACCCGACCCCGACGGCCGGGTTGCGCCGACTCAGGCGTGGGGCGTGATGAGCGCCTTGTCGCCGCTGGCCATGCGCGTGTAACGCTTCACCTGCTCGGGATCGACGGCGTCGGCGAGCGACAGTCGGATGCCGTAGGAGCTTGCGAACGTCGTGGTGATCTCGTCGGCGACGCGCTGACGCAGGCGGTCGGCGGCCTCCTGGCCGACCTTGATCAGGAACGGCGTGAGCAGCCAGCCACTGAGCCCCCACGACATGCCGAAGTCGCGCCGCAACGTGGTCGGCCCACGGTCGAGCCCACCGTAGATGTACACCTGCTTGTGCGTGTCGGATCCGTAGCGGCTGAACTCGGCTGCCTTCTCTCCGGCCACCTTCTCCATTCGTGAGAGCAGGATGCTGGGCAGGTCGCCGCCTCCGATGGCATCGAAGGCGATGGTTGCGCCAGTCGCCCGCAACGCATCGGTGAGGTCGTCGATGAAGCTCGCGGCACTCGAGTCCACGACGTGCGGAGCGCCAAGCGAGCGCAGCTGCTGGACGTGTTCTGGCTTGCGGACGATGTTGACCAACCCGATGCCGTCGTCGAGGCAGATGCGGTTGAGCATCAGCCCGAGGTTGGATGCTCCGACCGTGTGGATCAGGGCAGTGTGGCCCTCGGTTCGCATCGTCTCGACCATGCCGAGCGCCGTGAGCGGATTGACGAACGCCGCTGCCGCATCAGCTGGGTCGGTGCCGTCGGCCATGGCGAGGCATTGGCTGACGTGCAGCGTGCGGTATTGGGCGTAGGCGTTACCCGAGAGGAACCCCACGGTCCTCCCGAGCAGGGCTTGCGCTGCGGGCGCCGGACCAGCCGCCACGACGACCCCGCCGCCCTCGTTTCCCACGGGCATGGGCTTGCCCAGCCGCGCTCGTTGAGCAGCGACGGCAGCCTCGGCCACCGGCACAGCGACCGCTTCGTGACTGCCGTCGCCGGCCGGAAGACCGGCGCTGGCATCACCGCCGGCAAACATCATGCCGAGATCGGATGGATTGATCGGCGCGGCCTCGACTCGTACGACGACGTGATCGTCGGCCGGTTCGACGACATCGGTGTTGCGAATGCCCAGCGTGACGACGCCATCGTCGGCCAGCGTCGATCGCAGTTCGAGGGCGGTCGCAGGAAGTTCGGAAGCCATTCGTCCACTCAATCACATCGTCGCGGGCGCATCCGACGTGGACCGACCGCGGCGGTGCGCGCGTACAGGGCGCAGCGAGCAACTCCTAGGCTCTCAACTCTCGATGGCTCCCAAACGACCGATTCCGATTCCCACATCTCGGCGCAAGGCCGCGCAGGGAGCCCTGCTGCTCGCGATGTCGGTATTGCAGGACGAGCGAGTGCGCGAGCAATTGCGCAAAGCCCCGGTCGCCGCCCGCGAGTGGGCCGCGAACCGGCGAGCTGCCGACGGTGCTGCGGCTCCGCAGTCGACGGCGCGCGAGCGGTTCGACCCGACGCAGCGCTTCGGCCACAAGGGCCTCGAGCGGCGCCTCGCTGCGCTCGAGCGCAACGCGCGACTGGTGTTCCCCGATCCGAGGAACGCTGACGGCGCGGTGATCCTGCAAGCGATCGACGAGTTGCGGCGAGCCACCGCCATTTCGGCCACCATGCCACTGAACGAACGGCGCAAGGCCCGCTCGCGGATCACCAGCGAGCTCACGCGCCTCGAACGAGCACTCGTCGACGCCGTCCTGCCACCGGCAACGAGGTAGCCCGCCTCGTTCTCGCCGCGATGAGCGAAACCGCCGCATCCGGTCACCCCGCTCATCACACCACGCCAACCCCGCGCCGCGATGAGCGAGACCGCCGTATCTGGTCACCCCGCTCATCACTCTCGGGGTCTGGCGGCGCTCAGAAGTTGCGGTCGTTCGTCCGCTTCTT
>DATLBC010000089.1:0-46624 GCA_035527095.1 Ilumatobacteraceae bacterium
GCGCTGATCGCCGACGGTCGCAGCGACGAGTTCATCAGCTCGATGTCGGCGCAGCTGGGACAGATCGCCGGCGCGTTCGGGACGCGCCCTGTGGTCTACCGGACGATGGACTTCCGGTCGAACGAGTTTCGTGGCCTCACCGGCGGCGAGCAGTTCGAACCCGAGGAGCAGAACCCGATGATCGGCTACCGCGGCTGCTACCGCTACATCAAGGATCCCGAGACGTTCGCACTCGAGCTGGAGACGCTCGGCCGGGTGCGCGAGGAGTTCCCGAACCTGCAGGTGATGATCCCCTTCGTCAGGACGAAGTGGGAACTCGAGGCCTGTCTGGAAGCCATCGACGCAAGTCGGCTCGGACGACAGAGGGGCCTCGTCACCTGGGTGATGGCCGAGGTGCCGTCGGTGATCGCCCGCATCCCGGACTACGCCGAGCTCGGCATCTCCGGCGTGTCGATCGGCAGCAACGATCTGACGCAGCTGATGCTCGGCGTCGACCGCGACTCCGAGATGCTCACCGAGCTCTTCGACGAGAGCGACGCAGCGGTGCTGTGGGCGATCGAACAGATCGTGAGGGCCTGCCGCGAGGTCGGGATCACGTCGTCGCTGTGCGGGCTCGCACCGTCGCGCAACCCGGCGTTCGCCGAGCACCTGGTGCGGTTCGGTATCACCTCGATCTCGGTCGATCCCGACGCCGTCACAGCGGCTCGCCGGGTCCTGGCGACCGCCGAGCGCCGCGTGCTGCTCGACGCCGCTCGCACCTGACGGGCCCTGGGGTGAGAACCCCGACACGGCCGTCTGACACACTGATGCGGTGCAGCCGCTGGGGGTCCATCACCTCTCGATCAACGTGCGCGACGCCGCCGAGAGCATCGCGTTCTACACCGACGTGCTCGGGTTGACGGCACGCACGGACCGTCCCGAGTTCTCCTTCGGTGGGGCATGGCTCGACATCGGCGGCCAGCAGGTCCACCTGATCGAGGGCGAGGTCCCGAACAGCTGCGGCCAGCACTTCGCCGTCCAGGTCGCCGACCTCGACGCCGCCGTCGCCGAACTCCGCGATCGCGGCATCGAGGTTCGCGATCCCAGCGGGGTCGGCGCCGCACGCCAGACGTTCCTGTTCGATCCGTCTGGCAACATGATCGAGTTGCACGAACCGGCGCGGGCCGGGACGACGACGCAGTGAACGCTGGCACGATCCCCGTCGCGAAGACGCCGCCCGGCGGCTACGGCGACACGCTCCCCGAACCCGGAGGCGTGCCCATCGAGGTGAAGCGCTGGCTCGAGGGCGACGTGCTCATGTGGCAGTACATCGGATTCACCTGCCGCCTCAGGCGCCTCGGCCCACCCGACACGTCTCCACCGGAAGGAACCTCATGACCGACATCGACCTCGACCTCAACGCCGGGCCACCATTGCCCGATCCGATCCAGGACTCGTTGTACCGACGGATGCGCACGATGCACTCGCTGTACTACCAAGCGGTCGACACGATGGAGCTCGAGCACGTCAACCACTTCGAGCGCGAGAATGTGTTGCCGATCGCGTTCTCGCTGTTCCACTACGTCAACGTGCACGACGGGTCGTTCATGATGATCACCGGCGAGCCACCGATCTGGAACGACGAGTGGAAGGAACGTCTGCAGCTCACGATCGCCGACCACGGCAAGCAGAAGACCGTCGACGAGATGGTCGCCCAGCGCATCGGCGACTACGAGGCGTACAAGGACTACCAGCGCGCAGTGTTCGAGCGGACCGAGGCGCACCTCGCGTCGATGGATCCCGCCGACTTCACCCGCGTGCTGATCGCCAAGCCCTACCCACCGGTGATCGCCACCACCTACAGCGCCCGATGCGCGGGGCCGCAGGGCATCACCGTGCTCGACGCGTTCGAGTGCTGGCTGTACCAACACGGCCTACGCCACATGGGCGAGATCGAACTCGCCCGCGGCCTCGTGGGCCTCGGCGGCATGACCTCTTGAGCCCTGCGAGGACGGGCCGGTGATGCCCGCCCGCTCAGCTGATCGTTGCCCGGCGTTGAGCCGACCGTGACACGGCGTTCGGTCGCCCCCCCCGTTCAAAGGGGCCCTGGAGACCTGATACAACGGTTGGTCTCCCGACATGTCGGGAGACCAACCGCCAACGACTGAAGAGAGGCCCCGATGTCCGCCAACACATCCAGAATGCGAGGCAGCCACAGGCGCCGCCGCATCGTTGCCGTCGCCAGCGCCATGGCGATCTCGCTCGGCGTCGCCGCGTTCAGCGCCAGCACCGCGTCAGCCGGCCGCAACGGCAACCCGCAGCCGCCGAGCAATCCAGATCGGAAGAATCAGCTGGTCGATCTCCAACTCCTCGGGATCAACGACTACCACGGGCACCTCCAGGCGAACACGCCCGGCAGCGTCGCCGGCGCACCGGCAGGGGGCTCGGAGTACCTGTCCGCCAAGCTCAAGAAGCTGCGCCAAGGCAACAAGTACAGTCTGACGGTCGCCGCTGGCGACCTCATCGGTGGGTCACCGGCGTTCTCCGGACTCTTCCACGACGAACCTTCCGTGGAGTCGCTCAATGCGATGGAACTCGACGTGTCGAGCGTCGGCAACCACGAGTTCGACGAAGGGGTGACCGAGTTGCTCCGCATGCAGTATGGCGGATGCCACCCGATCGACGGCTGCTACTTCCCAGGCAAGCCGTACTCAGGCGCCGACTTCCAATGGCTCGCTGCGAACGTCGTCGACGAGGACACCGGTGCAACGCCACTGCCGCCGTACTGGATCGAGCAGATCGACACTGTCAAGGTCGGCTTCATCGGCATGACTCTGGAAGCCACCGACACTCTTGTCGCCGCGTCGGGCATCGAGGGGTGGGAATTCCTCGACGAGGCGGTGACGGCGAACGCGCTGGTCCCGATCCTGAAGGCGCAGGGTGTCGAGTCGATCGTCGTGCTGCTGCACGAAGGTGGCTCCCAGACCCCGCCGCCGGGTGACGTCGACGCCTGCGAAGGCATCTCCGGTCCGATCGTTGCCATCAACAACGCCCTCGATCCGGAGATCGACGTCGTGATCACCGGGCACACCCACCTGCCGTACAACTGCGTGCTCAATGTCCAAGGGGCCGCACCTGGGAGCGGGGAGGAAATGCGCATCGTGACCAGCGCGTACTCGTTCGGGCGAGTGGTCACCGAGGTCAACCTGGTCCTCGACAAGCAGACAGGGGACGTGCGTCGCGAGCTCAGCTCCTCGACGAACCATGCGGTTGTCCAGGCCGACCTCAAGCCCGACCGGGCGATCACCAAGATCATCGAGAAGTGGCAGCCGTTGTTCGACACCGTCGGCAACACCGTCGTCGGGTCGGCCAGCGCTGACATCACCCGCGGTGGGACGGGCGGATCTGACCGTGGCGTCGAGTCGGCGGCCGGCAACTTCGTCGCCGATGCGCAGCTGTGGGCAACGCAGATCAACGGAGCGCAGATCGCCCTGATGAACCCCGGTGGCGTGCGATCCGATCTTGCTGAGGGCGACATCACCTTCGGCGACGCCTTCACGTTCCAACCCTTCAACAACACGTTGTTCACCATCCCGATGACCGGGGCGCAGATCGTCGACGTACTCGAGCAGCAGTGTCAGCCGGCCGGCTCGAGCCGTGCGTTCCTGCACCTCGGCGTGTCCTTTGGGTTCACCTACGATCTCGCCAAGACGATCGTCGATACCAATCCCGCTCCCGACGAGACACAGTTCGACTGCACATCGGTCACGATTTCCAACGTGGAGCTGAACGACGTGCCCCTGGCTGAGGGTGCGACCTATCAGGTGACGATCAACAACTTCCTGGCCGATGGCGGCGACAACTTCACCGCATTCAAGGCCATCGACCCGTTCTTGCGAATCGATGGCGGTGTCGACATCGATGCACTCGTCGACTATCTCGGCGAGTTCAGCCCGGTTGATCCTCCGAGCACCGACCGAGTCGACGAATTGGAGTGATGCGTCACCGGTTCCCCCCGATCATCAGGTCGGGGGGAACCGGTTCATCGCTCACGTGAACATCGCCCGCGAGTCAACTGTCACATCAGTGGTCAGACCCGCGATGTGATCCTCAGCTCGGGAAGCCGGGGACGCCGTCGTCGAGTTGGACTCCGGCGCTGTTGAGGAAGCCCGACACCAGCCGGTAGAAGCCGGCGACGACCAGCAGCTCGACCAACTCTGCCTCCGACCAACGATCGCTCAGCGCCAGCCAGGTGCCGTCGCTGACGCAATCGTCGGCAGCGAGGTCGTCGGCGAGCGCGATCAGTGCACGGTCCTCGGCGCTCCAGGGGGCGTCGTGCGGCGACATCGTCAGTGCCGCGATCTCGTCGTCGGTGAGTCCGCACCGCTTGCCGATCACGGTGTGCTGACCGAACTCGTACACGGCCTGCGCGTTCCAGCCGACTCGGAGGATCACCAACTCGCGTTCACGCTCGGGGATCAACCCCTTGTTCAAGATGAACCCGCCGAGCAGGTTGAACCGCTTCAGCAGTTTCGGGTGGTGTCCGAGCACGCCGAAGATGTTGAGCGGACGACCGTCGAGGGTGAGCGCGCCGGCGAGCGTGTCGCGGAGTTCATCGTCGGTGACGTCGTCGAGACCGATCGGTTCGATGCGTGATGAGGTCGGTCGCTTGGTCATACCTACTCCCACGATTACATCAGGGGTCAGACCCGCGATGTAATCAGCTCAGGTGTGGGCGTGCTTGCCCGGTTCCCAGCCTTGCGCGGCGAGGTGGTCGACGCCGAGCCGAGCGGCCGACGTCAGCCGCGGACGGGGCGGGGGTCGCTGATGCGCACCACCCGATTGGTCATCATGCCGATGCCGTCGATGGTCGTGGTGATCACGTCGCCGTCGGCGAGGTACTTGCCCTGGGCGACGCCGACCCCTGCAGGCGTGCCCGTGAAGATGATGTCACCCGTGACGAGCGTCGTGATCGACGACAAGAAGCTCACGAGGGTCGGCACGTCGAAGATCAGGTCGGACGTGTTGCCGTCCTGGCGGACCTCGCCATTGATCGAACAGACGATGCGGAGGTCGTTGCGGTCCTCGAGTTCGTCGGTGGACACCACGACCGGCCCGATCGGGCCGAACGTGTCGAACGACTTGCCGAGGTCGAAGTGGGGTGGCGATGCAGCGAATTGGGCCGGACGGTCGGAGATGTCCTGGCCGATGGTGACGCCGACGACGTGATCCCAGGCCTCATCGATGGTGATGTCTCGGCCACCCGGACCGATCACGACGACGAGTTCGCCCTCGTAGTCGCATCCTTCGCTGCGGATCTCGACATCGGACGTCGGCCCGACGAGACACGACGGGAACTTGGTGAACACCAGGGGGCTGTCGGGCGCTTCGCGACCCCCCTCAGCGGCGTGCGCGGCGTAGTTCAACCCGACGCCGAACGACTTCTGTGGTCTCGGTACGGGCGGTCCGAGCACGACGTCCGAGAGCAGCCCGGTGACCGAGGAGTCGCCGAGTAGGGCGGAGAGCTCCGACAGTAGATCGGGCCGAGCGAGAGCCTCCATCGGATCGGGGCCGAGCGCCCCCGAGGAGTGTGTGGCGAGGTCGGTGTAGTGCTCGCCGTGGACGAGCACCGCCCGTCCATTGACGTTCCCGAGTCGGAATCCCATTGGTATGCACCCTTTCGATGAGCGATGGTCAGATGGATGTGGCAATCAGGTCGGCCACGTCGGTCTTGAGGAGGATTCTGGCAGCGGGGCGGCGGATGTGTGGAGATGCTCGCGCCTCTTCACGTCCTCGGTCGAACGTCAGCGTGCGCGGAGATGCGGTCACGGTCAGACGGTCGTTCGCGATGAGCGTCACACGAGGGCCAGACCCGCGATGTCATCGACGGGGACACCGGGCGCAATGCATTCCTAGGCTGGAGACATGACCGTTGCCGCCCGGCCTGTGTTCGCACTCGATGATTCGTTCGCTCGCGAGCTGGTCGGTCTGCACGAGCCGTGGCAGGGGGAGTCGGTTGCGAACCCATCGCTGGTGATCGCGAACGAGGCGTTGGCGGGCGAACTCGGACTCGATGTCGAGGCGCTACGGTCAAACGTCGGTATTGCGATCCTGGCCGGGAACGACGCTCCCGCAGGCGTGACCACTGTCGCCCAGGCCTACGCCGGCCACCAGTTCGGTGGCTACTCACCGAGGCTCGGTGACGGGCGGGCGCTGCTGCTCGGCGAGATCGTCAGCGACGGCGACGGGGCGCGCCGCGACCTCCACCTGAAGGGATCCGGACGCACGCCGTTCGCACGTGGCGGCGACGGGCGCGCGGCGCTCGGGCCAATGCTGCGCGAGTACGTGATCGCCGAAGCGATGCACGCACTCGGGATCCCGACCACGCGCGCGCTCACCGTCGTCGCAACGGGCGAGACGATCCTGCGGGAGGTCGAGGGTCGCGTCACCGATGTGCCAGGCGCGATCCTGGCCCGGGTGGCGGCGAGCCATCTGCGTGTCGGCACGTTCCAGTTCGCCGCTGCGACCGACGACCGGGACCTGCTCGAACGACTGACCGCCTATGCGATCGAACGTCACGCGCCTCATGCCGCCGATGCCGCCAATCCGGCCCTCGCACTGTTCGATCACGTCGTCGAGGTGCAGGCGTCGCTCGTCGCGAAGTGGATGGCGGTCGGATTCATCCATGGCGTCTTGAACACCGACAACACGACCATCTCGGGAGAGACGATCGACTACGGGCCGTGCGCGTTCATCGACGCGTACGACCCGGCGACGGTGTTCAGCTCGATCGACCACGGCGGTCGATACGCCTACGGCAACCAGCCGGCGATCATCACGTGGAACCTCGCCCGGCTGGCCGAGTCGATGTTGCCGTTGTTCGACGACGGCACCGACGCCGCCATCGAGTCGGCGACCGCTGTGCTGCAAACCTTCCCCGAACGCTTCCAGACAGCGTGGAGCGCCGAGATGCACGCCAAGCTCGGCCTCGACGCCGACGCGCCCGGCGGCGATGACATCATCGGCGATCTCCTTTCCTTGATGGCGGAGCAGCGCGTCGACTACACGATGTGCCTGCGGGCGCTGTCGTCGGTGGTCCAAGGCAACGTCGAGCCCGCACGGTCGCTGTTCGCCGCTCCGGACGCCTTCGATGCGTGGGCCACGCGCTGGTCGGATCACGTCGGTGATGATCGAGCAGCGGTCGCCGACCGGATGGATCGCGCGAATCCGATCTACATCCCGCGCAACCACATCGTCGAAGAGGTGCTGACCGCAGCGAGCTGGGGCGACCGCCAGGCACTGGATGAACTGCTCGACGCCGTGACCCACCCGTTCGCGCAACGCCCGGGCCTCGAGCGCTTCGCACAGCCGGCACCTTCCGGCGACGCCGACGGCTACCGCACCTTTTGCGGCACCTGATCTGCGCCCACGAGTCCCTCGGCACGACGTGCGACCCTGGTCATTCGGAAACCGGGACTGAGCGAGCCAGTTCGAGCTCGTCGGTCGGGCCAATCCGTTTGCGTCGCAGTTCGGGTGGGACGGCCCACCCGGAATGCGACGCAAACGTGGGTGACGGTGCGGGCGAGCGGTGTCAGCGGGCGACGCGGAAACCGATGTTGCCGGTGGCGCTGTCGGGTGTGTTGGCGCTGCGCGCACCCACCCGATAGCGGTTGCAGTACGAGTCGTGACACAGATACGACCCACCACGCATCACCCGGTGGGTCCCGCCCGGCGGGCCGCCAGGATTCACCCGGGGTGAACGTCGTTCGCTCTCTCGGTAGGTGCCGGGCGAGAACCAGTCGGCGCACCATTCCCACACGTTTCCCGAGGTCTCGTACAGCCCATGGCCGTTCGGGGGAAATGAGCGCACCGGAGCAGTCCCGGCGAACCCATCCGCGGCGGTATTGACGCCCGGAAACTGACCTTGGAACACGTTCATCCGGTGCTCGCCGCCCGGCTCGAGATCGTCGCCCCACGGAAAGCGCTTGCGATCGAGGCCTCCGCGAGCGGCGCACTCCCACTCGGCCTCCGTCGGCAGGCGAGTACCGCTCCAGTGACAGTAAGCGCGAGCGTCGTCCCACGTCACGTGCACGACGGGATGGTCGGCCACATCCGCGAACGTCGTGTGCGGGCCTGCGGGGTGACGCCAGTCGGCGCCTTCGACCTGACGCCACCAGGGTGCCGCCGCGACTCCACGAGTCGGCGGGAAGTCGTCGGGGAGCAGCCCGGCGAACACGAACGACCAGCCGTCCGATTCGGCGAGCGTGACATACCCGGTGGCGTCGCAGAACGCAGCGAACTGCTGATTCGTGACCGTTGTCGGCGCAATCGAGAACGGTCGAAGCTGCACTTGGTGCACCGGGCCCTCACCGTCGGCGGAATCGCCATCGCCGTCCAGAGCGCCCATCCAGAACTCGCCGGCCAGGATCTCGATTCGGTCGACACCGCCCTCGACGCCATTCTCGACACGGCCCTCGACGCCGGGGTCGACCAAGCGGTGCTCGCTGCCCGGGGGCCTCGATTCGTTCGACGGGGAACAACACGCGCTCATCAACGCCAGCTTGGCACAGGTGCGGAAGACTGCGACCGGCGCGATCCGTTCGAGATCGGCGACGACAGGGAGGTTCCTGCACATGACCACCAAGACCAGCGACGGCGAATTCGACCCCCGACCACCCGATGCCGGCGACAACGGTTCCATCGCGGCAACCGGCGTGACGCCGGAACGGTTGGGGAACCTCAAGAAATGGAACATCGGCCTCACAGCCCTTCATGCGGTACAGGCGGTGTTGATCCTGGTGTTGTCGGGCGACTTCGTGATCGAGGTCGTGTCGACGTTCCCCGAAGGACCGCCGGGCACACGGGTTCCGACCGCCGAGCCCCTGTTCGACGTACGCGTCGGCTTCGCGATCGCGCTGTTCCTGGCGCTTGCCGCCATCGACCACCTCGCGACCGCCACGTTCGCCCGCTCGACGTACGAGAACGATCTCCGCAGCGGCATCAACCGGTTCAGGTGGGTCGAATACTCGATCAGCGCCACGATCATGGTGTTGCTCATCGGGTTCTACAGCGGGGTCACCAACATCACCGCCGTCGTGGCCGTGATCGGCGCCAACGTCGCGATGATCCTGTTCGGCTGGATTCAAGAACGGATGAACCCGCCGGGCCGCACATCGACCACGATGATGCCGTTCTGGTTCGGCACGGTCGCCGGCATCGCCCCGTGGATCGCGATCCTCATTCAGATCGTCGGATCGAAGACAGTGCCCGGCTTCGTCTACGGCATCGTGATCGTGCAGTTCGTGTTGTTCTTCAGCTTCGGCCTCAACCAGTGGCTGCAATACCGCGGTGTCGGGAAGTGGACCGACTACATCTACGGCGAGAAGGTGTACCTCGTGCTCAGCCTGGCGGCGAAATCACTCCTCGCCTGGCAGATCTACTTCCCGAGCCTGGACTCCTGACGCGCCGGCAGACCGGGTTGCCCAGCGTGGCGGCGTGACCCGCCAGCTGACCGTTTGCGTCAGGGTTTCGGTGGCCCTGCCCACCCGAAACCCGACGCAAACGTGATGGATGGCGGGGTGGCGGCTGGGTCAGGTCGGTTTGGCGTAGTCGACAGAGAACCAGCGTGCGGGGCGAAGGCGGATCAGGATGTCGTCGGGGCCGACGCTCGACGACGCATAGGCCATGCCCATCTCCTCGCCGAGGTAGCGGATCGCCATCGGTTCGGCCGCTGCCCGTGACGCGACGGCGTCGAGCCTGACGATCTCGATCGGGCCCTCGACGGTGACGTACTTGTATGCCAGCTCCTCCTGCTGAGCACACAGCGACGCACGCATGGCCACCGCAGCGAGGCGCCCCTTGAGCGAGGACGCGCTCGTCAACACCTCGACGTCACCGCCCGGTGCGTAGGAGTACCAGACGGGGACCACGAGCGGCGGGCCGTCCAGACGTTCGATTCCGAGTACGCCGACGTGCAGTCCGGCCAGAAACTCCTGGCGCTCCGATTCGGTCATCGTCTGGTCAGCCATGACGATCATCTTTCCAGATGCCACGATCGAGAGGCCGCAGCCACGAGTCAACCGAGCCGCTGTGCTCAACTTGCACGATGCGCATCACCGAGCAGCCGGCACCTCACCTCGTGCTCTATCGGGCGACCGGTGCCAAATCGTCTCCCGACCTGCACCCCAACGGCGTGAACCATCTGGCGTTGTCGACCGCCGACATGAAGGCCCAGCTCACGTTCTTCGCCGAGGTCCTCGGCTGCCCCACCCGGGCGCTGTACTGGATGCACGGGGTGCCCAACACGTTCCACGGGTTCGTCGAATTGGCGGGCGACAGCTACATCGCCTTCGTGCAGGCGCCCGGGACTCCGACCGAGCCGCAGTGGGGCGTCACCCATTCGGGCAACGCCGGCAATCCGGTCACCGCCGGCACGATGCAGCACGTGGCGCTCAACGTCGACACGATCGACGATTTGCTCACGATGCGCGACCGCATCCGCGGCCACGGCATCCAGGTGATGGGACCACTCGACCACGGCATGATCCAGTCGATCTATTTCGCCGGCCCCGAACACCTCAGCCTCGAGGTGTGCGTCGGCAGCGACATCGACGAACGCCGGTGGGTCGACCCCGACGTGCAGGGACTGTGCGGAATCTCGGACGACGAGCTCGCACGCCTCACGAACCCTGCCGGATTCGAACGTCCGGACGAGCCCGTCGCTCAGCCGCCGTACGACCCGTCGACACCGAACCTGCGCTACCCCGACGCGATCCGCGAGGCGATCATGGGGATGCCGGACGCCGACCTGTGGAACAACCTCAGCGAGTCGACACCCCCGGTCGCCCTCGACTGAGCGTCACACCGTGCCAGGCCTGATGTGACGTTGGGTCGTTCGGGCCGTTCTCGTCGTCACTGATCCGTGTTCACCATTTGTCGCTTGTCCGGACGGGTACTCGCGCCTACCGTCGATGGCGCGGTGGGGACCGCATCGACACCGATCGGGAGGGGACCTGATGACCACGATGACCTCGTATGCACACGGCGTGCCGAGTTGGATCGATCTGGCGACGCCGGATCCAACCGCGGCGAAGGCGTTCTACAGCGAGCTGTTCGGATGGCACTTCGACGACCAGCCGACCGACACCGACGGCGTCGACTACACGATGGCCGACCTGCGCGGGCAGCCCACCGCCGGCATCATGCAGCTGTCGGCCGAGATGGCCGCCTCCGGGATGCCGCCGTTCTGGTCGACGTACGTCGCCGTCGATGACATCGACACCGCTGTCGGCAAGGTCGAGCCAGCGGGCGGTTCAGTGATGCAACCCTCGATGGACGCGATGGAGGCCGGCCGCTTCGCCGTCGTCGCGGACCCTGCCGGCGCGGTGATCTGCATGTGGGAGGCCAAGGAGCACATCGGCGCCGGGGTCGTCAACGAACACGGCGCCTTCTCCTGGAGCGAACTGATCACGCCTGACCCCGCAGCCGTAGCTCCGTTCTACAACGCAGTGTTCGGATGGACGGCCCAGGCCGCCGCGATGCCGACCGGCACCTACACCCTGTTCGCGGTCGCGGGTGGCAACGAGAACGGAATCGCCGGAGCGATGGCGCCGCCGGTGGAGGGCATGCCCGCGTTCTGGGGTGTGTACTTCATGGTCGACGACGCTGCGGCGACCGTCGGGTTGGCGAAGACGCTCGGAGCGCAGATCGTGATGGAGGCAACAGAGATGCCCGGCGTCGGGACACTCGCCACGCTCATCGATCCACATGGAGCTGCATTCTCGGTCATGCAGCCGCCGTCGTGAGTGACGACGAGGGTGGGTTCGATGCCGATGCACTGCCGACGGTGGCGTCAGCAGACTCGGCGTTGCCGGGAACGCTCGAACTCGGTGTCTTCTCCCTGTCGCTCAACGTCGCCGATCTCAACGCCTCGCGCGACTTCTACATCAAGCTCGGCTTCGTGGAGACCGGCGGTAGCGCCGCTGATGGATGGCTCATCCTCAAGAACGGCGAGACCACACTCGGGTTGTTCCATGGGATGTTCGAGCGGAACATGTTGACGTTCAACCCGGGCCTCACGACCCGTATGGAACGCATCGACGAGTACACCGACATTCGCGACATCCAGCATGCGCTGAGTGAGGCGGGTGTCGGCGTCGACAGCGCGATCGAGCCGGGCTCGACAGGTGCCGGGTCGATCACATTGATCGATCCCGACGGCAACCCGATCCTCATCGACCAGTTCTTCTGAACTTCGGACCGGCCGCGCCCGTCAGCCCTCGTCGAGAAGGTTCTCGCGGACCGCGGTGGTCTCTTCGATGTCGATCTCGTCCTCGGAGAACTCGCCGTCGCCATCCAGGTCGACAGCCGTGATGGTCGTCTCGTCGATGATGTCGACTTCACCGTCACCGTCGACGTCGATGGCCGTGATGGTGCTCTCCTGGACGATGTCGGCGACCCCGTCACCGTCGACGTCGATGATCGTGGTGGTGGTCTCGACCACGGCATCTGCAACGCCGTCGCCGTCGAGGTCGATGACCTCGGTTTCGATGGTCATGTCGATCTCGCCGGTGTTCTCAGTGTCGCTCATTGCGTGAGTAGATCACACGGGACCGGTTCGCACCAGATCCGTCAGCTCGATCGTGCGACGTCGCTCTCCGCGACGTCCTCGTCGGGCCGCGCCACGGTCGACGGCAGGTGCGCCGTCGTGAACAAGCCGAGCACGGCCAGCCCGGCCGCGCCCAGGAGACCAGCCTTGAGTGCACGAAGCTGCGAGTCCTCGTACGAACCGACGACGAGGTCGTTGGTGACTTGATCGAGCCCGGCCGTCTCGAGGGCGACGCGCACATCACTGGAGGCAACGAAGTCGATGCCGTCCTCGACAGCCAGCGTCAGCTCGGTCGTGAACGCGAACGTGAGCCCCTCCGGGGAGGGGCTCACGTCGTCAGAGGTCCGGTCAGTGCCGGTGTTGTTGGTTCAGACGGATTGTGTTGTCGCCTCCGGTGAATCCGCCAGCATCGAGTCGGGAATCGTGTCCGGCGCGGTGACCTTCATCTTCTTCTTGGTGTCCCAGATGAACGCTGCACCCGACACGGTGCTCACGACGCCGAGGCCGGCGAGGAGTGCTGCGACACCGAGGGCGAGCTGCAGGGTGCTGTGCGTTGCCGCACCCACACCGAGTTCTGCGACCAGCGCGTGCGCCGTGCCACTCCAGGCCATGTCACGAGCCTGACCGTCGAGCAGATCCGTCCGGTCGAATCCGGTCCAGTACCGACCGTTGACCGGAACCTCGTAGATCCCGGGTTCGAGAACTTGACCCTGGTAGGCCTCGATGGACCCGTTGTAGGTGCCATCCGCATCGAGCTGCTCGGACTCGATCGCCGAGGAGATGTCGTCAGCTGTCAGCACGATGGTTTGGGTTCCGTTGAGGGTGTGGTAGGCGATTGTCGCCATCTGGAACATGTACTCGCTCGCACTGTTGACCAGTGGATCGTTGGGATCCATGTCCCCATCGACGACGGGGAAGCCCCAGTCGTCCTCGAGTAGCGACATGATGGCCTGACCGCCTTCGACCGTGCCCCGGTCGATGAGATCACCATCTTCGTTGTAGCTGAGTTGGACGTTCTGCACCTCGCTGAACGACTGCAGCGAGTCGTATCCGCCCTGGACCTTGCTATAGGCGACGCCAGCACCGACGAAGTAGCCGATACCGACGATGATGAGGAAGACCCCCAACAAACCGAGTGGCTTCTTGAACATGACAGACCCCTTTCATTGGTCTCGATCGCTCGTGAAGCAATTCACGAACTGCCTTCATTTTGATGCGTGTACACGCAAATGTTCAGGGCCCTTGGGCCCCTACCGATGGGGTCGAAAGTCCCTTTCGCACACGCGAGTCCAGGCGCGCGCGTGGCGCCAACGCCGGACACGTGGCCGACGGTGTGCGCCCGATCGACGCTGAGGGTGCGATGACCGCGAACCGTGACGTCTGGTACCTCTGGGGTCAGACCCCAGAGGTCACACTCACTCGGCCCAGGACTTGATCTTCTCGATCGTCTCCAGTGGGTCGGGGCCGTGCGGGTTGATGTTGAGGTACGTGACGCCCACATCCTTGAAGACCTGGATGCGTTCGCGGACGTGGCCCTCGTCGCCGATCAGCGCGGACAGGTCGATGTACTCGTCGGGAACGGCCGCGATCGCCTCAGCGCGCTTGCCCGACAGGAAGAGGTCCTGAATCTCGGCGGCCTCCTTCTCCCAGCCGTAGCGCACGAACAAGTCGTTGTAGAAGTTCTTCGACTTCGCGCCCATCCCGCCGACGTAGAACCCGATCAATCCGCGAGCCGCCTCGCGGGCTTCATCGACATGAGCGCCCGAGCCGAGGGCGACCGTGCCGCCGGCGATGATCTCCAGCGGCGCCTTGTCCGGGTCGCGCTTGGCGGTGCCAGCGGCGAGTGCGTCGCCCCACACCTGCTGGAACCGGTCCGGGACGAAGTGGATCGTCTGCCAGAGGTCGGCCATCTCGGCGGTGAGTTCGACGTTCTTCGGACCGATGGTGGCGAGCGCGATCGGGATGTCCTTGGCCGGTGGCCGGTTCATGAACTTGATCGGCTTGCCGAGACCCGTGCCGCCCTCCGCGAGCGGTAGCTGGTACGTGGCTCCGTCGTGCTCGACCTTGTCGCCACTCCACACCTTGCGACAGATCTCGATCGTGTCGCGGGTGCGTCCGATCGGCTTCTCGAACGGCACGCCATGCCAGCCCTCGATCACCTGGGGTCCCGACGTGCCAAGACCCAACACGAACCGACCGTCGGACAGCGCGTCGAGCGTCGCTGCGGTCTGAGCGATCAGCGCCGGGCTACGGGAGTAGAGCGGGATGATGCCCGTCATCAGCTGCACCGTCGAGGTCTGACCGGCGAGGTAGCCGAGTGTCGAGATCAGGTCGTAGCCGTAGATCTCCGCGCCCCAGATGAGGTCGACGCCTGCCGACTCGAGATCGCGCGCCTGCTGGGCGAGCTTCTTCGGGTCGCCGTTGAATCCAATGGTGGTGGAGATCTTCATCGCCGTTGCCTTTCGTCGAGGTGAGACGTGATGCCTTGCACCGGCGTCACCGGTTCGAGCCGACCGTAGCGCCGCGGTGATGGGTCAACCGAAGGGACCATCCGCAGCAAAGGCGAACGCAGCGAACCGCTCGCCCATGCGTCGGTAACCGGCACTGTTCGGATGCAGACCGTCGGGAAGGTCGTCGACATCGTCGACACCGAACAACTCGTAGCCGTGCAGGTAGTGCAGCTGCTCGTCGCCGGCGCTGCGGCGCTGTGTGACCACGCGCTCGAGCAGCGTGCGAATTCGACGGAGCGACAACGCCCCGAACATCAGCTCGTCCGAGCGATCGACGACGGCGAAGCGCCCGGCCGCGTTCGGCAACGTCGGCCCGGGGTGGTCCTCTGCTGTCGGGCAGATGATCGGACTGATCACCACGATCGGCTTGTCGGGATGCCCGTCGCGGATCGTGTCGAGCATCCCGTGGACGGCGGGAACGAACGTCCGCTCGCGCATCGAGTCCGCGTTGACCACGTTGATGCCGAGCTTGAGGCTGATCAGGTCTGCCGGCTGGTCTCGGATGGTGCGGGCCGCGAACTGATCGAGCTGGCACTGCCCGGCCAGGCCGAGGCTGTACAGGTCGACGTCGGCGGTTCGCGCGGCGACCGCGGGCCACGTCCCGGTCGGATGCTCAGCCTCCATGCAGTGACTGATCGAGCTGCCATAGTGCGTCCATCGCCGACGTTCGGACGGCGGTTGCGCCTCGATCGTGGCCGTCTCGTCGATCCGCAGGTTGCGCAGCATCACCGTGGCATTCTGGGCGAGCCACATCTCGATGTGTTTGCGGCCGGGAGCAAGACCGGCGAATCGGATCACGCTCGGATCGAGGTGCACCATCTCGAAGTCGAACGACGTGCGGTCAGGGAACCGGATCACGTCGGTCGCCGTCAACGCCTCACTGGCAATCAGCTCGCCGTCGACAACCAGGTCGACGCTGGCGATGTGCGGGGTGACACCGCCGTACTCGAGTCGGGTGAACACCGCCTCCAATTCGATCGATGTGGAGTCGGTGACGAACTCGAGCCGCCCGCCGGACGGCATCGACGACACGAATCCGATCGCCGGATCGACGAGCTGCGCTCGCACCCCGGTGGGCAGCCGCTCGGTGAGCGCACCACGCTCCATCACGGTCAGGTCCGCGATCCCGGCGAGACGAACCCGAGGGTCGGCCACGCGGAGGTCGATCGATGTCATGCGCCGGGACGCGGCAGTCCGGGTGCGACGGTGCGAGCGAGGATGCCAAGCGTGGCTCGCAGGCTGGCTTCGGAGATGATCGGGAAGCGGTCGGCGATGCCGGCGTAGGCCTCGTGAAGTTTCGACCAGTCGTAGTACGACGTCACCAAGGTGCCACCGTCGATCGGTTCGAGTCGGTACCCGTAGATGTGCCCGAGTGGCGGATCCATCACTCCGTCGATGCTCCAGGCGATCTCCGACTGCGGCTCGAACGTCTCGATCACGACGGTGACGTCGTACTCGCCGAGGTCGAAGTCGCGCAGCGCGTCGCGGTCCATGTGCACGACGAAGCGGTCACCGACTGCGGAGGCTGGTTCACCGTCGGCCGACATCAGCATGCCGGACGCATCGATCGCCACATGGCCATCCGGGCTTCGCAAGACCTCGAAGATCACAGACGGCTCCGCGGCGATCGCTCGGTCGACTTCCAGTCGATTCACAGGTTCAGTCATGGACGCATCCTGGCATCGGCTGGTCATCAGCGCCGAGCCAGCACCTTGGCCAAACTGCGCAATGCCAGCTGGAACCCGATGCGACCGAAGAACGCCGCCACGGGAGCGATGAACGTCGGGAGGTATGGCACCGTCACGTCTTCGCGCCAGTCGATGACCGAACCAGCGCCGTCGGCGCGGACGGTGAATCCAGCACCGCCGCCGAGCACCGGGCCGAGCTTCTCGACGTCGCAGACGCCGGTGTGAGCGGTCTCGTCCCAGTCGCATCGGGTGACGCGCATCCGATCTTCCAGGGCAACCGGTCGGAATCCGGTCCAGGCGGTGAAGGTGTAACCGACCGCCGTCGGATCGCCGGGCTCTGCCTCGATCGACGTCGCCGGGATCCACGCACCGTGGGCCGGCCAGTCGATGAGCTCGTCCCACAGGTCGCGCACCGGCACGTCGAAGTGCCGGGAGAGTTCGAATCGCACAGGAGCCATGCTCATGATGCTGCCAGCAACAGCTCGCTCAACCCCGTTCGTGCGCAGATTCGGGTGAACGCCCCACCAGGAGAATGGCGCAACGGAACGCGTCGTGCAGCCCCCGTTTGCGTCGAGGTTCGGGTGACCCGCCCCACTCAAACCCCGACGCAAACGGGAGAGTCAGGGGCGGGGGGTGAGAAGTCGGTCGAGGAACCGGAGTGCGGCGCTCGAGGTCTCTCGGCGCCAGAGCACCACAACGTCGGCGTTGTCGGCGGGAGCCACGGCGACTGCGAGGTCGGCGACGACCGCACGCTGACGCTCGAGCATCTCGCCGATGTCGATGCCGCATCGTTCGGCGATGACCAATTTGAGGAGCAGCTCGCTTCGCAGATCGCGGAGATGTTCGACGGGCGTCGCCAACCACCGTCGGAGTTCCGCTCGCCCGGTGCGGGTGGCGGCGAGCATCGTTCGAGTGCCGCCGGCGATTCCAGGCTCGTGCCCTACCGTGCGCACGAGACCCCGATCGGCGAGTTGGTCGAGCGAGCGGTAGGTCAGCGCCCTCGACAGCGACCACACGCGGCCCAGCTCCCCACCGGGGCGCAGCGCCGACGCGATCGCAAAGCCGTGCGTCGGGCCCTTGTAGAGCACGCCGAGGCATGCCCACTCCCCCAGCAGGAGGTCGCGACGGCGGCGATCGCCAGACGAGTGGGTCACGACGGAGCCACCTCGATGTCAGTGGCCTTCACGGACGCATGCACACGGTCTCCGACACCCAGGCGCAGTTCGTCGAGCGCCGCGGCGGTGATCTCGGCGGTGAGCGGCAACTCGCCATCGATCACCACTCGGACCCGCTCGCCCAGCCGATCGACGTCGACGATCGATCCCGCCCACGTGTTGCGCGCGCTCGACGCTGATGCTTCTCCGCGCGCCACCAACACGGAATGAGGACGGATGCTGGCGAGCGTCGGGCCATCGGCAGCATCGGCGATCACGACCCGGGCGCCGCTCGCCGTCGTCAGTACGCCATCGACCACCTCGCCTGCCACCAGATTCACACCCACGAGATCGGCGACGTAGCGGGTCCGCGGGTGTGCGGTCACCTCGGCCAGCGTTCCGGCCTGCGCGACGCGACCAGCCTCGAGGACGACCACACGGTCGGCCAGTGCGTGAGCGTCGACCGGGTCGTGGGTGACGATCAGTCGCATCCCCTCGAACGTCTCGAGATGCCGACGCAGATCCCGTCGAACGATCGCACGCGTGCCGACATCGAGCGCTGCGAGCGGCTCGTCGAGCAACAGCAGACGCGGGTTCGTCGCCAACGCCCGCGCGAGCGCGACGCGCTGGGCCTGGCCGCCCGACAATGAGTCCGGGCGCTCGGACGAATACTCGGTGAGGTTCATCCGCTCGAGCCACTGACCGGCTCGCTCACGAGCCTCGCCTTTCGCAACCCCGCGCGCACGCAGACCGTAGGCGACGTTCTCGAGAACGCTCAGGTGCGCGAAGAGCACGTAGTCCTGGAAGACGAAGCCGATCGGTCGTTGTTCCGGCTCGACGAACACGTTGGCCGCAGGGTCGTCGATGGCCGTTCCGCCGAGGAGGATCCGTCCATCGTCGATCGGTTCCAGACCAGCGAGGCAGCGCAGCACGGTGCTCTTGCCCGCACCGTTGGGTCCGAGCAGCGCCACGATCTCGCCCGGCTCGACGGTCAACTCGATCTGGAGGTCGAGCGTTCCCAGCCGCAGCTCGATCCGTGCAGCCAGGGTCACGCTGCCACCTGCGCCGATCGGTCGACCGAACCGAACCATCGATCACGCAGGCCCAGCAGCACGCCGAACGAGATGGCGATCATCACGAGCGCCAGGACGATCGCCTCCTCGGGATTCGTCTCGAGCGAGAGATAGACGGCGAGCGGCATCGTCTGGGTGGTGCCGGGGAAGTTCCCGGCGAAGGTGATCGTGGCGCCGAACTCGCCGAGCGCTCGCGCCCAAGCCAGCACAGCACCCGCCACGAGCGCCGGGCGGATCGCCGGCAGGGTGACACGCCGGAACGTGTACCAGCGCGAGGCGCCCAGCGTCCGCGATGCCTCCTCCAGTCGGGGGTCGAGGAGGCGCAGCGCCGCTTCGACGGTGATCACGAGGAACGGCATCGACACGAAGGTCTGCGCCACGACGACGCCCGCTGTCGTGAACGGCAGCGTGATGCCGAACCATTCGTCGAGGTATTGCCCGACGATCCCGCGCCGACCGAGCGCGAAGAACAGCGCGACGCCACCGACCACCGGCGGCAGCACCATCGACAGAAGACACAACGCTCGGACCGCGCCGCGCCCAGGAAAGCTGACGCGGGCGAGCAGCCAGGCGAGCGGGACGCCGAACACGATCGACAGCGCGGTCGCGCACAGCGAGGTCACGAGCGACAGTCGCAGCGCTGTCAGGGCAGTGTCGTCGGTGAGGTAGGCCCACGCGTTCGACCACGGCGCCCGCCACAGCAGCCCGACGAGCGGCAGCGCGAAGAAGGCGACGGTGATGCCGGCGAGGACGAGGGCCGGGAACGGCATCGCCAGGCGACGGCCGCGGGGTCGGCGACTCACGCCGGACCGAATCCGTAGGCGGCCAGGATGTCCTGGCCGGACGGACTGAGCACGAAGTCGACAAACGCTTGCGCACCCGCCGCGTTCGGGGCGTCGGCGACGGGCGCAATCGGATACTCGGCGACCACGTTGATCTCGTCGGGAATCGGCACCCCCTCGACAGCGTCGCCTGCAGCAATCACGTCGGTGCGATAGACGATGCCGGCGTCGGCCTCGCCGAGCGTCACCTTGGTGACGACCCCGTTCACGTTCTCCTCGTACGACGACGGCGTCACCGTGATACCCGCGTTGGCGAAGACCTGTACGGCGTAGGACCCGCACGGCACCCCGGGAGCGCACTGCACGACGACCAGATCGCCGTCGGCCAGGTCGGCCACGCCGGTGATGCCGAGTGGGTTACGGGGCTCGACGACGACCTCGACGACATTGGTAGCGAACGTCGACGGTTCGCCTGCGGCGAGTCCTGCATCGGTGAGCTTGGCCATGGTGGTGAGGTCGGCTGACGCGAACACGTCGACAGGTGCGCCGTCGGAGATCTGCGCGACGAGGTCCGACGACCCGGCGAAGTTGAACCTGACGTCGACATCGGGGTTGGCGGTCGTGAACGCGTCGCCGAGCCCGCCGAACGCGGCGGTCAGCGACGCCGCAGCGAACACCGTGATGCCTCCTGTCGACGCAGCATCCGAGGCACCGTCACCCGATCCACATGACGCGACCACGAGGCCGGCGACCACCATGGCAATCGCGATTCTCCGGCACATCCGGTCGACATTAGTCAACGGATGACTATTCGACGACAGCGCCGCACGGCGCTCCACGTCGGCGCGGCCACGAGCCCCGCAGTACGTTCGCACGCATGTGGTCGTTCGAGACAGATCCGGAATTCCAGAAGAAGCTCGACTGGGTCGAGCAGTTCTGCAAGGAGGAGGTCGAGCCCCTGCACTACGTGTTCCCGTATGCGGTGCGCTCACCTGACCCCAAGGTGCGCGATCTCGTCCGTGGCCTCCAACAACAGGTGAAGGACCAGGGTCTGTGGGCGATCTTCCTCGACGAGGAACTTGGCGGCCCCGGCTTCGGTCAGTTGAAGCTCGGCCTGCTCAACGAGATCCTCGGCAAGTACCCGGCGGCGCCGCAGCTGTTCGGCGCGGCCGCACCGGACACCGGCAACATGGAGATGCTCGCCGCATACGGCACCGACGAGCAGAAGGAGCGTTGGCTCACACCACTGCTCAATCAGGAGATGTTCTCGGCCTATTCGATGACCGAGCCGCAGGGCGGGTCCGATCCGAACCTGTTCCGAACGACCGCCGTTCGCGACGGAGAAGAGTGGGTCATCAACGGCGAGAAGTGGTTCACGAGCGCCGGACGGGTCGCCGACATCCTGTTCGTGATGTGCACCAACGGCATGTACGTCGTGCCGCGCACGACACCAGGCGTCGAGATCATGCCCGAGCCACGCAATCACAACCACATCATCTACAACGACGTGCGCGTGCCCCTCGACCACCTCCTCGGGCCGGAGGACGGCGCGAAGGTGCTCGCCCAGCGCCGACTCGGCGGCGGTCGCATCCACCATGCGATGCGAACCATCGCCCAGTGCAAGCTCGCCTTCGACATGATGTGCGAGCGCGCCCTCAGTCGCGAGTCGCACGGCAAGATCATCGGTGAGCACCAGATGGTGCAGGAGAAGATCGCGGAAAGCTATGCGCAGATCCGGATGCTGCGGCTGCTCGTGCTCGAGGCCGCCTGGAAGATCGACCAGACCAGCACCCAGGAGGCCCGCACCGACATCGCCGTCGTCAAGTTCACGATGGCGAGAGTGCTGCGCGAGGTGTCGTTCAATGCGCTGCACATCCACGGCTCGCTGGGCACGACCAACCTCACGCCGCTGCAGGACATGTACGCGTCAGCACCCACGATGGGCCTCGCCGACGGCGCCGACGAGGTCCACAAGTCGACCGTCGCTCGCCGTGTGTTGAAGGACTACCGGCCGCACGAGGGCTACTTTCCGCGTGAGTACATCCCGTACAAGAAGGAAGCCGCCTGGGAGGCCTACCAGCCGAAGTTTGCCGCCGACCCCGAGCTCAAAGAGGCCGCCGAGCGCTACCGCAAGTACTTCGCCAAGCGCAGCTGACGTCCACATTCCACGGCGGCGCGGACACACCGATCGGCTCCCCGACCAGCCCGACGCGGAATCCACGCTCGTGTGTTTCGGTTTCGACGACCGGAGGGGCAACCACTTCTGCCGGAGGCAGGACCCGCGGTCAGCGGATGAGCCGGGCGAGCCGCGGCAGGGCACACGGGCGCCCCGAGCAGGCGTCCCACGTGGCGAGTCCGCCGCTCAGCTCCTTGAGTCCACCCAGGTTGCACACTTCGGACGCGAGCGCCAACCGGGCGGCGAGCTCTTCCGGGCTGTAGGCAGTCCACATCTCGGTGTCGGCGACGGCGGTATCGGAGACCGCCGCGCCGTCAGAGCAGTTCCAGCCATCGTCGCTCGACGTTCGGGAGCGGAGGATGCGCACGCTGCCAGACGGGCTCACCAAGATCGTTCCCGGGTGCAGCGCAGTTCGAAGATCGCCCACGACCATTCATCGGTCACGACTCCGCCCGAGTTGAGCCCCGATCGGGAACCCACATCCCACCGATGAGCGAGACCACCGCATACGACCAGCTCACTCATCTCAACCCCATGTCTCGCCTGACCGATGAGCGAGACCACCGCATACGGCCAGCTCACTCATCGCACCCAAGCGATTCTGCGGCCCCGGCCCGTGATGCAGTCCGACCCGAGTGGACATCGGCCGCGTGACTACGCTCGACCGCTTACCGACATGGGGGTGTCCGTGGTGACCGTTTCCGCTGATCAGTTCGTCGAGAAGTACATCGCTACGCCTGGCGCAGCCGATCAAGATCTCGATCGAGTCGTCACCGCGTCGAGCGGTCTCGATGCAGCCGGCATGTTGGACGCGCTGGCGCATCCGTCGTTCACCGAACCCGGGCGCCAGGCCATCGCCTTGCAGATGATGTCGGACTTCATGGCGCCGACCGGTTCGATCTACTACGACGCGATCTACGGTGCGTTCGACGGTCAGGTGGCCGTACGAAACTGGTTGATCCCGACGATGGCGTCGATCGATTTCATCGAGTTCGTCCCGACCGCCCCTCCCGCCGTCATCGACGACGGACTGGGCGGAACCTCGGTCGACGAATGGCAGATGTTCGCCGTGATCGGCGACGATCGCATGCCCCTGCCCAAGGGAGTCAGTGTTCGCCGATACCGCGACGGCTGGATCACCTGGGCCTGCGACGTGTACGACACCGGGCCGTTCCGTCTCCCGCCTCCACCCGAAGCAGGAGTCGACGCTGCGCCGATTCCGGAGTGGCCACGCACGGTCTGGCACCGCGATCCCGAGGTTCCCGAGACGGTCGCCGCGTCAACCGACTTCGCAGCGGATGCCGATGAGTTCCATCCGACCGACTCGGCGTACCACGACCCGATCTTCGGCGAGATTCGCGGACGAGAAGCGATCCGAACGTGGCTCGGCGACATCATGGGCAAGGTCGGCAACATGGTGTTCGAGCCGCTCGGGCCACAACTCGACGACGGCACCACCTCGGTGTCGGAGTGGCAACAGATGGCAGTCCAGCCCGACGGAACCCGAGTGTTCATGACCCGGGGAACCAGTGTCCGGCGTCGCGGCGCCGACGGTCTCGTCACGTACGCCGCCGACTACTTCGACACTGCCTCGCTGATGGACCCTGACGTGCAGGCTGCGGCGCTCGCCGCAGGATCGACGATCACAGGCGACGACATCGCCCGCTACCGCATCGTCGCCTGAGCGCAGACTGCGTGGGGTGACCGCGTATCGTTGCCTCGAGAAGCCCGATGGAAACCCGGACCCTTCTGACGGGTGCGTCGAACGTTTCCGGAACATGGCGGCCACCTCGCCGAACTCCGCAGCGTGGGAGCTCCTCGACACGATGCCCACCCCACTGCGACACGCCGAATGACCAGCGCGAGTGTTTCGACGGTGACGTTCGGCTCTGGTGTGCGGACGCGCATTGCGAGATCCTGGCGACATCCGGGAGTCACCCGATTGCTGAACGAGGTCGCGGAGGTTGCCCATGGTCAGGGTGTTCCGAAACCGGACGGACGCAGGCATCGCGCTTGCTGCGCGCCTCGAACACCTGCGTCGTGACGACGTCGTCGTGCTCGGGCTGCCCCGCGGCGGCGTCCCGGTCGCATTCGAGATCGCCGAGGCGCTCGACGCACCCCTCGATGTGATCGTCGTGCGCAAGGTCGGAGTGCCGGGCCAGCCCGAGCTGGCGATGGGGGCGATCGGCGAAGACGGCGTGCGCGTCGTCAACCACGAGGTCGTCCGGCTTGTCGGGGCCTCCGAGGCCGACTTCATCGGGGTCGAACGACGCGAGCGCGAGGAGTTGCAGCGGCGGGCCGAACAGTTCCGCGGGGCCACGGCACGCATCGACTTGTCCGGGCGCACCGCGTTGCTCGTCGACGACGGCATCGCCACCGGTTCGACAGCGCGCGCCGCCTGCCATGTCGCTCGTGCCCACGGCGCGGCGCGGGTCGTGTTGGCGGTGCCCGTCGCCGCCCCGGAATCCGTGCAGGCGCTGTCGAAGGACGCCGACGAAATCATCTGCGCCGAGCAACCATCGTGGTTGCGCTCGGTTGGCGAGTGGTACGAGGACTTCAGACAGGTCGACGATCAGACGGTCGTCGACCTGCTCGAACGAGCACATCGACGTGGTGCGACGACCACGTCACGACCGGGTGCGGAGCAGGCACCGTCAGACGCTCCCGTCAGCATGGACAGCGAGGTGGACGTCGACGTCGGAGGGTGGGCGTTACCTGGCCACCTGACCGTTCCCCCCGGTGCGGTCGGCACCGTCGTCTTCGCGCACGGGAGCGGCAGTAGCCGCCACAGCCCGAGGAACCAGTTCGTGGCCGATCAGCTCAACGCGTCCGGCCTGGCGACGCTCACCTTCGATCTGCTCACCGATGCCGAGGCGAGGGATCGCAACAACGTGTTCGACATCGGCCTCCTCGCGTCCCGGCTCGCCCACGCCACCGACTGGGTCCGTGGCCAGCGCGTCGTCGCCGACCTGCCGGTCGCACTGTTCGGTGCGAGTACGGGTGCCGCGGCCGCACTGGTTGCCGCGAGCGATCCATCACGTCCGGTCGCCGCGGTCGTCAGCCGGGGTGGACGACCGGACCTGGCGGGTGATCGCCTCGGCCATGTCATCGCGCCGACGCTGCTGATCGTCGGGGGCGACGACGTCACCGTGCTCGCACTCAACCGGGACGCGGCGCGGCAACTGCCTTGCCAGCACGAACTCACGGTCGTGCCCGGAGCCACCCACCTCTTCGAGGAACCAGGCACGCTCGAGGCAGTCGCCTCGCTCGCCGCCGACTGGTTCGTCGACCGATGCCGGAGCACGGGAAGGAGCGACCGGTGAGCGCCGTCCCCGATCTGTATCGGACGGCCGGCCTCGCGTCGCTGGCCGCGCCGGCGAGGTGACCACAGCGACCGACTGGGGTCGACCTGCGCGGCAGCGCGCCAACCAGAGGACCTCCGGCTCTGGTCCGCACGCCGCCAATGGCGGCACGGTCGAGACAGACCAATCCTCACGAAAGGCAGAGACAAATGGTGTTCGAAGAGACCGTGGTCCTCGAGAGACCGTTCGACGAGGTGCTCGCATCGACGAAGGAGGCGCTGGCCGCCAACGGATTCGGTGTGCTGACCGAGATCGACATGCAGGGAACGCTGCTGGCCAAGATCGACAAGGAGATCGATCGCTACGTCATTCTCGGCGCCTGCAATCCCACGCTGGCCGGCGCCGCACTGGACATCGAGCCGCAGGTCGGCGCGTTGTTGCCCTGCAACGTCGTCGTCCACGAGGTCGCCGGGACCGTTCACGTCGACGCCCTCGACCCAGGCCTGATGGTGTCGATGACGAGCGTCGACGAGTTGGGGCCGATCGCCGCGGAGGCCCGCCGCCTCATCGGCAACGCCCTGGCCTCACTCGCCGCACCCTGACCCTCCCATCCCACATCACCACCACCCACCCCCCGCCACCCAGGTACCCAGGTACCCAGGTTTGCGTCGGGGATTCGGTGGGACGGGTCACCCGGATCCCGACGCAAACGTGGTGGGTTGCGGACGGTCAGGTGGACACGAGCACTCGATCGTCGCTGTCAGCGCCAGCGTCGTTCTCCGAGTCGGTGTCGGCATCAGGCCGCATGGGACCTCTCACCTCCATCTCGCGGGCGGGGAGGCCCGCTTCGCCCTCGATGTCCACGGTCGGCATGATCCGATCGAGCCAGGCGGGCAACCACCAGTTGGCATCGCCCATCAACTTCATCGTGGCCGGCACCAGCACGATCCGCACGATGGTTGCATCGACGAAGATCGCCACTGCGAGGCCCAGACCCATCATCTTGATCACCGGGTCGTCGCCGAGCACGAACCCACCGAAGACGCAGATCATGATCAAGGCCGCCGACGCGATCACCCGGGCAGTGCTGGCGATGCCGCTGATCACCGACGCATCGTTGTCGCCGGTTGCGATGTACTCCTCTCGCACCCGCGACAGGAGGAACACCTCGTAATCCATCGAGAGCCCGAACAGGACGGCAAACATGAACATCGGGATGAACGACACGATCGGCACGGTCGATTCCAGACCGATCAGCTCCTTGCCCCACCCCCACTGGAACACCATCACCAACACGCCGTAGGCGGCGCCGATGCTCAGCAGATTGAGCAATGCCGCCTTGATCGGCACCAGCACCGAGCGGAACACCACCATCAACAGCAGTACCGACAGCATGACCACCGCAGCGATGAACCACGGAAGACGTTCGCTCACACGGTCGGCCACGTCACCGAAGCTGGCTGTCTGACCTCCGACGTGAGCGGTGACCGTGGTGCCATCGAGGGCGTCTGGGAACACCTCGTGGCGAAGCCGTTGCACCGTGGCGAACGTCGCGTCGTCCTGTGGTGAGGTGGTCGGGAACGCCACGATCGTGGCGATGCCGGCAGTCTGGTCGACGTCGGCGGGCGCAACCGCAGCGATTCCGACGTCCGCGGCAACGGCTTCCGACAGCGACGCAACGATCGCCGCGTCGCCGACATCGGCGAGATCGACGGCGATCACGAGCGGACCGTTCAGCCCGGGGCCGAATCCGTCGGCCACCATGTCATAGGCGATCCGCTCGGTTCGCGACTCGGGCAACGTCCCCTCGTCGGGGAACCCGAGCCGCAGCGCGAGCACCGGGGCACTCAGGGCGAGCAGCAGCAGCGTCACCCCGATCGCGTAGGGCCACGCATGACCGGTGACGTGGCGACCCCAGCGCTGCCAGCCCGAGCCGACCCCGCCCCCGATCCCGTGGCGCCGATGGATGCCGAGCCGGTTGATCCAATGTCCGCTCAACCCGAGGAATGCCGGGAGCAGCGTCACCGAGGCGATCACCATGATCGCCACGATGACCGAGGTGGCGATCCCCGCGGCGGTCATGAACGGAACACCGGCGACCGCCAGGCCGAGGATTGCAATGACCACCGTACCGCCGGCGAAGATCACTGCCTGGCCGGCCGTGGCCACGGCCCGACCTGCGGCATCGGCGACCGTGAGACCGTCGGCAAGGAACTCGCGATGGCGGGTGACGAGGAGCAGTGCGTAGTCGATACCGACGCCGAGCCCGATCATCGTCGCCATGTCCGGCGCCCAACTCGGGATGTCGACGACATGATCGATCAGCGACATCGAGGCGATACCCACCCCCAACCCGAACAGAGCAATGCCGATGGGGAGACCCGCAGCGATGATCGATCCGAAGGCCAGCAGCAGGATCACGATCGCGGCGAGGAGCCCGATCATCTCGGCCGATCCGCCGCCCGGATCCTCGAAGTTCATGAACAGGTCGCCGCCCAACTCGATGCGCAGCGGCGATGCCTCGGCTCCTGCTGTCGCCACCGCCTCCTTCAGTTCGCCGAGGTCGTTCGCGTCGAGCTCCTCGAGCACGGGGTACTGGATCGTCATCAGCACGATCCGACCATCGGCGGAAATCGCCCCGCTCGCCGTGGCGACCTCGGGACCGGCGGCGAGCGCGCCGACGGGATCCGACGTGCCGAGCACGGTCGGCAACGCCTCGATGCGTTCCTGCACCACTGCGAGGTGATCGCGTGCCGCTACCGAGTCGAAGAACGTCGACCCCTCCTCGGCGGGCGTCGCGACGAGCCGGGCGGTGAGGCCTGCCTGATCGGATTGGGCTTCGGAGAGCAGATCGATGGCGACCTGCGAGTCGAGGCCGGGCACTTCGAACGAGTCTTCCAACTCGCCGCCAACCGTGCTCGCCCCGACGACCACCACGATGGCGATCACGACCCACGCCGCGATCAACACCCATGGCCGGCTCGCCGAGAACCTCCCGATTCGATACAGCACTGAGGACATCGGATTCTCCTTCGTTCATCGGACGCCTGCTCCGGCGCCCTGCGCCCGCGGGTTGCGAACGCTCGATGGCAATCATCTCGATCACCGCCCTTGGGCGCATCGAGCCATCGGCCGGTCCGGTACCCGCCATCCAGCCGAGGCGCGGTCGTCCTTTCGGCCGATCTCCGAGATGCGCGGAATCCCTACGCTGTGACGTAGTGAGATCCGCATTGCGCACGTTCCTCGCCGAGCCGGCGGTCGCCGATCCGCCGGCGCGCGTTTGGCGCGACTGGCTCCTGCTCGCCGTGATCGTGGTCTCCGCAGTGCCCGAGGCGATCCTGCGCGACGATCTTCCCTGGCCGGTGCTCGCCCTGATCGCGTGCGTCGGCATCGCGGTGTCACTGCTGTGGCGTCGGACGTACCCGCTGGCCATGCTGGCGTTGGCGTTCGGAACGACGACCGCATTGGGGATCGCCGGGGCAATCGCCGGGACCACGTCGACCCCGGGGCTGTACACGATGGCGTTGGTTCTGGTGCTGCCGTATGCACTCGTGCGATGGGCGTCCGGTGGCCACATCGCCATCGGCGCCGCGATCATTGTCGTGACGGGGGTCGTCGGGATCACCACCGATCCCGGCACGGTCGGCGAAGCGATCGGTGGCCTCACCGTGCTCTTGTTCCCTGCCGCCATCGGCGGCATGGTCCGCTACCGCGGTGCCGCGCGCTCGCGGGAACTGCAAGAAGTCAAGCTCCGCGAACGCGAGCAGCTCGCACGTGAGCTGCACGACACCGTGGCGCATCACGTCTCCGCGATCGTGATCCAAGCACAAGCGGGACGCACACTCGCAGCGACAAAGCCCGAGACCGCCGTCGACGTGTTGGCGGTGATCGAAGCGGAGGCTGCCCGAACCCTCGAGGAGATGCGAGGAATGGTGGGAGCGTTGCGTCGCGACACCGACGCCGAACTGACGCCGCAACAGGGCATCGCCGACATTCCCCGGCTGTCCGCGTCCGCACCGGCGGGGATCACGGTCGGCGTCGATCTGGCCGGTGACATCTCGACGATCGAACCGGTGGTCGACGCCGCCGCCTTCCGCATCGCTCAGGAGTCGGTCACCAATGCTGTTCGCCACGCCACCAATGCCACTCGGGTCGACATCCAGGTGGTCACCTCACCCGACCTCGTGCACCTCACCGTGGTCGACGACGGCAGACCCAACGGTGTGCCCGGCATCGGCGGGTACGGTCTGATCGGCATGACTGAGCGGGCGAAAATGCTCGGTGGCACGCTCGATGCCGGGCGAGCGCCGGACGGCGGGTGGCGCATCGTCGCCGACCTTCCCCGCAGGGCAGTGGTGTCGTGACGATTCGAGTGATCGTCGCCGACGACCAGGAACTCGTACGCACCGGCCTCTCGATGATCCTCGACGCCCAGCCGAACATCGACGTCGTCGGCCAAGCCGTCAACGGCCGAGAGGCAGTCACGATGGCACAGCATCTGCGTCCCGACGTCTGCCTGTTCGACATCCGCATGCCCGAGCTGGACGGCATCGAGGCCACACGGCTGCTCGCCGGGCCAGACGTCGACCAACCGCTCGCGGTCGTTGTGATCACGACCTTCGACATGGACGAGTACGTCCACGGCGCCCTGCGGGCAGGAGCCCGTGGATTCCTACTGAAAGATGCGGGGCCGGAACTGCTCGTGCAGGCGATCCACGCCGCCGCCGCAGGCAACGCACTCATCGCTCCGAACGTGACCGCGCGCCTGCTCGCCCGGTTCGCTGCGGCTCAGCCGGGGACGGCGCCCGCACAGCCGATCGAGGCGCTCACCGAACGCGAGGAGGAGGTGCTCGTCACTGTCGCTCGGGGCCGCACCAACAACGAGATCGCGACCGACCTCCACATCAGCCTCAGCACGGTGAAGACCCACCTGGCGAGCATCATGTCGAAGATCGGCGCCCGCAATCGCGTCGAGATCGCGATGTGGGCGTACGAAACCGGCCGCATCCCGACCTGAGGTCAGCGATGGCCGGCGGCTTCGAGGTTGGCGCGAGTGGCAACGATCGCATCGCCGAGTTTGGCGACGATGACGTCCACGTCGTCACGGGTGATCACCAACGGAGGCGACATCACATTGAGGTTGTCCATCGGACGCACGATCAGGCCCAGCTGATCGGCTTCGTTGGCCACCCACTTGCCGATGTTGAGTTCCTCCGGATAGTTCCGTTTGGTTGCAGCATCAGCCACGAACTCGACACAGGCCATCAGGTGCGACCCGCGAACGTCGCCGACCATGGGCAGGTCGGCCAGAGTGCTGAGCCGCTCCATGAAATACGGGCCGACGTCCTTGACATGGTCGAGGAGGCCCTCTCGCTCGATGATCTCGATGTTCTTCAACGCTGCCGCACACGACACCGGGTGGCCGGAGTACGTGTAGCCGACGGCGAAGTAGCGGCCGTGGCCTTCCTCGGCGATCACGTCGAACACGTCGTCGCTGATGATCAGCGCGCCGAGAGGGAGGTACCCAGAGGTGAGACCCTTTGCCGAGGTGATCATGTCCGGTTGGATCCCGAACAGCGCCTCGGACACGAACCATTCACCCAATCGGCCGAACCCGGTGACCACCTCGTCGGCGACGAACAAGATGCCGTTGTCCTTGCAGAACCGCCACGCACGTTGGAGGTAGTCGGCCGGCGGGACGATGACACCACCCGATCCCATCAGCGGCTCGGCAAACATCGCCGCCACGTGTTCGGGGCCGCCGAGCGCTGCGACCGTCGCCTCGAGTTCAGCGATCAGGTCGTCGGCGAACTCCTGCTCCGTGCGGCCGTGTCCGAACCGGTAGTGGTTCGGGGAGCCGAGGTGATGAACCGTGTCGGTCATGAAACCGAACCCCGGTGGCTTGTCGCCCGGTTTCCCGCCGATCGAGGCCGAGGCGTAGGTGGTGCCGTGGTAGGCGTCGATGCGGCTCAAGATGTGTCGGCGTTCCGGCCTGCCCTTGGCGGCCCAGTAGAACTGGATCAGCCGGAACGCGGAGTCGACGGCGGTCGATCCACCACAGGTGAAGAAGGTGTGGTTGAGCTGACCCGGAGCAAGTGCGGCGAGCTTCTCGGCGAGCTCGACCGCCGGCACGTTGGTCATGTCGGCGAACGGATTTGCATACGCGAGTTGGCGAACCTGCTCCGCGATGGCATCAGCCATCTCGTGACGACCGAGACCGATGTTCGTGCACCACATCCCGCCCACGGCATCGATGTACTCGTTGCCTTCCGTGTCGAGCAGCCGCGCTCCCACGCCGTCAGCGATGGGGAGGACCGGATCGGTCAGGTAGGTGTCGAAGATCTGGTAGGGGTGCAGCAGATGACGCTGGTCGGCAGCGATGATGCGCTCGGTGTCGTATTGGGACATGAGGCGAGTATCGCGCCGCGCCGTGGTTGCACCGCGCGCGGCAGTGGCATGATGTGGCGGGGGTGTCAGCGATGACGAAGCATGTGGTGTCGGTGTCGCTCGGGAGTTCGACGCGCGACAAGTCGGTGCTCGTCGAGCTCGGCGGCGTCGAGATCCGGGCGGAACGTCGAGGGGTCGATGGGGACCTTGCGGCGTTCAACCGGTTGATGCGTGAACTCGACGGGACCGTTGATGTGCTGTCGGTCGGTGGGACCGAGATCGCCTTCCACGTCGACGGCGACGTCCTGCGATTCCGATCGACCGACAAGCTGATCGAGGGTGTCGCGACGACACCGCTCGTCGACGGGGCCGGCGTGAAGACGACCCTCGAGCGGCGAGTGTTCGAGTTGGCGGGCCCGGACCTCGCCGGTGAAGCGCCGCCGCGCTTCGATCACGCGTTCTTGAACATCGCGCTCGATCGGTGGGGGATGGCGCTCGCCGTCGGGGAGGTCAGCGATTCGGTGACGTACGGAGATCTGATGTTCAGCTTCGGGGTGCCGGTCGCGCTGCGCAGTCTCGGCCAGGTCAAGCGGACGGCGCACATGCTCGTGCCGGTCGCCGGCCGTCTGCCACTGCGATGGCTCTATCCGAGCGGTGAGAACCAGACCGTTCGCGAGCCGAAGTTCGCGAAGCACTTCGGGCGGGCGGACCTGATCTGCGGTGACTTCCTCTACATCGCCAAGTACGCCCCCGATGACCTGTCTGGGAAGACCGTGCTGACGAACACCACGACCGAGGCGAACGTCGAGTGGCTCCACCACGCCGGAGCCGCACTACTGATCACGACGACGCCCCGATTCGACGGGCGCAGTTTCGGCACCAACCTGACCGAGGCGTTGATCACTGCGGCGGTTGGCGCCGACCGCCCCTTGACGACCGACGAGATGAACACGGCCATCGACGACCTCGACATCCGCCCGAACGTCATCACCTTCTGACCCTCGGCCACCGTCGACCACATGTGCGACACTCGCCGCATGACAGGCAACCGGTGGATTCAGAAGCTGCAGGAGAGCCCGGGGCATTCCGACTGGTACGTCGAGCGATTCCGCACGATGGCCGCCGACGGAGCAGACCTGCACGGCGAGGCCCGGCTGGTCGACGCGCTGGTTCGACGCGGAGCGCGAGTGCTCGATGCCGGATGCGGCCCCGGCCGAGTCGGCGGACATCTCTCGGAACTCGGCCACGACGTCGTCGGGGTCGACCTCGATCCCGTGTTGATCACTGCAGCCGAGCACGATCATCCCGGCCCGACGTGGTTGGTGGCGGACCTGTCCGTACTCGACCTCGATGCGCTCGGCGTCCAACCCGGATTCGACGTCGTCGTGTGCGCCGGCAACGTGATGGGATTCCTCGACCCCGCCACCCGCCAGCGCGTCCTCGAACGGTTGGCGGCGACACTCGCCGGCGACGGACGCATCGTCGCCGGCTTCGGTTCGGGTGGCGACTACCCGTTCGAGGAGTTCTTCGCCGACGCCGAGGCAGCCGGATTGCAGGTCGACCTTCGACTGTCGACATGGGACCTGCGACCGTTCACGCCCGAGTCCGACTTCCTCGTCGCCGTGCTGTCGAGCCCCTGACCGTCACGTTTGCGTCGAGATTTCGGTGGGGTGGCCCACCCAGTTCTCGCCGCAAACGTCACGTTGGGCAAGTCAGCGGAGGTCGACCGAAGCTGCGAATTGGCCCCGAAGACCGGGGCGCGACGCCTCAGCGGGCGTGCGGGACGACGATCGTCGGGACCGTTGGGTGGTGAGCGAGTGCGCTCGCCACCGACCCCAAAAGGAGCCGCTCGAGCACACCATGACCGCGCGCACCGATCACGAGGAGATCGGCACCGTCGCTGGCGGCCCCCAACACCGATCGCGGATCGCCAGGCACGACCGCCAGTTCGACCGGGGCATGCTCAGGGAGGTCGTGCAGCACCGCCGCCACCCCGTCCTCGAGTGCGGCGCGGGCGGCCTCTCCTGCGTTGCCTGGCGACGGTGCCAGTGGTTCCCCCGCCACCGTGCCGTCCGTGAACGCCCGCACCACCTTCACCCGCGCGGACCGTCGGAGATGCTCGAGGGTCCACCGCAGCGCGTGGCGCGCATGCGAGGAGCCGTCGAAACCGACCACGACGTCGAGATGATCATGCAACGGCGGCGAATCGTGGGGAATCAACGCGACAGGCACGGTGGCGTGGCGGGTGCAGTAGGTGCCTACCGACCCCACGGACATGTCGAGGCGTCCGCCCCATCCTCGTGTCCCGACCACGAGCAGTTGCGACGTCTCCGCTGCGGTGACCAGGCCGGGTCCCGCCCGGTGCTCGACCACCGCGGCATGTTCCTCGAGGAACGGCGCGTGCGACTGCAGAAAAGCCTGCAAGCGACGCTCCGCGTCGCTCCGATACGGCTCGGCGGTCTCGACCGATGGGTCGGACCCGTACACATACGGGCCCGTGACAAACGTCATCACCGGCTCGATGTCTCCGAGTTGGTCGGCATGGTCGAGCGCCCACCGCAACGCTGCTGCGGAGCCATCGGAACCGTCGACTCCAACGACCACGGAACGCCTCGATGCCTCAGCCATACCTCCACCCTGACCGACCGCTACGTCGACGGTCAGGGAATTACGTCCCCATCTCCACGGCGTGCGTCCGATCTGTCAGCGGCGACACGGCGTTCGGCGAGGAGGGTTCAGTCCAAGCTGGCACTCGAGCGGTGGTAGCGGAGCACGACATCGGGGTCCGGCTGCAGTTTCGTGCACGCCTCGCCCTTGGCGGCGTAGCCGAGCTGGTTGAGCACGTAGCGCATGCTCTCGAGGCGGGCCTTCTTCTTGTCGTTGGCCCGCACGATGATCCACGGGCTGTACGACGTGTGGGTCTTGGAGAACATCTCCTCCTTGTAGGTCGTGTACAGATCCCACCGCTCCTGAGCGTCCGCGTCCACCGGGCTCAGCTTCCACTGCTTGAGGGGATCGTGCCGGCGCGACTCGAACCGGTCGGCCTGGACGTCCTTGGAGATCGAGAACCAGAACTTGATCAGCTCGATGCCGTCCTCGTAGAGCATGTGCTCGAACTCGGGAGCTTGGGTCATGAAGACCTCGTACTGCCGCTTGGTGCAGAAGCCCATCACCGGCTCAACCACCGCCCGGTTGTACCAGCTGCGGTCGAAGAACACGATCTCACCTGGGTTCGGGAGATGGGTCTGGTATCGCTGGAAGTACCACTGGCCCTTCTCCACATCGGTCGGTGCGGCCAGCGCGGCGATCTTTGCGGTACGAGGATTGAGGTGTTCCATGAACCGCCGAATGGTCCCGCCTTTGCCCGAGGCGTCACGCCCCTCGAACAGTATGGCCACTCGGCGGCCGGTCGCCTGGACGTCACGCAACAGCTGGACGAGTTCGACCTGGAGTCGCTCCAACTCCTGCTCGTATCGGAGCTTCACCAGCGCCTTCTTCACATCGACGTTCTTCGTGGCCAACAACTGCTCGAGGCCCTTCCGGCTCGACACGGCAGCGAGTTCCTCTTCCGTGAGCGCAACGACGGACTTGAGCGTGCGACCGACGATCTTCTCCTCGGCGGTCAACCGAGTCGCCTCGCTCTGGGTGTGTGCGGAGGTGGCGGCGACGGTTGACATCGATGCATCGGAACACATCGAAGCCCTGCAAGCAAGGGTCTTCGGTCATGTTGGACGCGAACGTCGCATCCGGCGACGAGACACGCCGATGTGACAAGGCGCTGGGCTACTGTCCGGCTCGTGGTCGGTCGGTCACTCGTTCCTGGAGAGCTGTGGAGTCCACTGAGCCGATGACAGCGACGAACCGGTCGGGATCGAACATCGACGCGGACCACGATGCAATGGCAGCGATGGCAGCGATGGCCGACCGCATCCGGCGAGGGCTTCGCCTGTTCAGCAGCTCGGGTGATCAACCCAGGGCGCGACGCGCCACCGACGTCGTGCTGCTCACGATCTCGTTCGTCGGCATCGTGCTCGTGGGACTCATCGCGGTTCCGGAACCAGGGTTCTCGCGGGCGATCACCAGCTTCCTGTCTGCACTCCCCACGGCGATGGACGGGATGTGGCAGATCCTCGGCGATCTGCCGGCGCTGTGGGGCCTCGTGGTCCTCGTCGAAGCGTTTGCCCGCAGCGGGGCGAAGGTCGGGCGCGAAATGGTCCCCGCGATCATCGTCGGGGTCGTCCTCCGGCTGGTACTCGGACGAGTGGTCACCGGCGCCTGGCCACCGCCAGCGGGTGCGGCGCTTCGACTAGTGCCGCGACCGGAACTGGCCACAGGACGCCGAGGCGACAAGCCCACCCGCCCTCGCCGGGAGTGCACCCGGTGCCGGCGCGGCGCAACACCAGAGCACTCACCACCAGACGACGCACGGGCGCGCCGGTCCTGTTGGGCTACCGTTTCGTGATGACCGGGCGCACCCATCGTCGGCATCGGCACCGCCCGCTCGACCGCCTGACTGAACCGCTCGTACGTGACGGAGGCACCCTTCGCCCGGCGACGTGGGACGAGGCGCTGGAGCGTGCAGCAGCGGGATTCGCTTCCGACGGGTCAGCTGGCGGCTCGTCGGTCGGCGTCTTCTCGTGTTCGAAGTCGACCAACGAGATGAACTTCGTCACGCAGAAGCTCGCGCGAGTGGCCTTCGGAACCAACAACATCGACAGCTGCAATCGAACTTGACACGCTCCCTCCGTGGTCGGTCTGGCCACCGTGTTCGGAGCCGGTGGCGGAACCTCCTCGTACGCCGAAGCGGAGGCCGCCGACGTCATCGTCATGTGGGGCTCGAACGCTCGCAACGCACACCCGATCTTCTTCCACCACGTGCTGCAGGCAGTGCGCTCCGGCGCCAGGTTGTACGTGGTCGACCCACGCCGTTCCGAGACCGCCCAGTTCGCCGATCGATGGCTCGGTCTCGAGGTCGGCACCGACATCGCGCTCGCCAACAGCATCGCCCGCGAGATCATCTCGTCCCGCTTGACTCATCGCGGTTTCATCGGGCGGGCGACGACCGGGTTCGACGCGTTCGCCGCATCGGTCGAGGAGTGGACGTTGGAACGCGGCAGCGAGGTCACCGGCGTGCCGGCCGATGCGATCCGCGAACTGGCACACGCCTATGCCGGCGCGTCAGCTGCCCAACTGTGCTGGACACTCGGGATCACCGAGCATCACAATGGTGTCGACAACGTGCTGTCGCTCTGCAACTTGGCGCTGCTCACCGGTCAGGTCGGTCGGTCCGGCGCCGGTCTGTCACCACTGCGAGGGCAGAACAACGTGCAGGGCGGCGGCGACATGGGCGCGCTTCCCGACAAGCTCCCCGGTTTCCAGGATGTCGGTGACGATTCCGCCCGAGCAAAGTTCGACCTCGAATGGAACGCAACGGTTCCTTCGCGCCGGGGATGGCACCTGACCGAGATGTTCGACGCGATGGAACGACACGAACTGCGCTCGTTGCTCGTCGTCGGCGAGAATCCGGCGCAGTCCGAGGCTGACGTCAGCCGGGCGGTCGAACTGCTTGGCGGGCTCGACCACCTCGTGGTGCTCGACATCCACCTGACCAAGACGGCAGAGCTCGCCGACGTCGTTCTGCCGGGATCGGCGTCGTGGTGTGAGTCGGACGGCACGGTGACCAACTCCGAGCGCCGGGTGCAACGCGTCCGTAAAGCACTCGATCCGCCGGGCTCAGCGCGCGACGACGTCGACATCGTCGTCGACCTCGCTCGACGCCTCGGCCACGACTGGCGCTACGACACCCACGAAGATGTGTGGAACGAAGTGCGCCGGCTGTCGCCGATGCATGCCGGCATGTCGTGGCCTCGCATCGAGGAACTCGGCGGGATCCAGTGGCCGTGCCCCCACGAGGATTCGCTCGAACCTTCGTTCCTCCATGGACGGCTGTGGGCCGACGACCCTTCCGAACGCGGTCGACCCGCGCCGTTCAGTGTGGTCGCACACGACCCGCCCGCAGAAGCGCTCTGCGCCGACTTCCCACTCCGACTCACCACGGGTCGGCGCCTGGATTCGTACAACACGGGAGTCCAGTCGGGCGGCTACCGCAGCCCCAACCGAGTGGGTGAGACGATCGACATCTCGCCCGTCGACGCGGGCGAGATCGGCGTCGCGGCAGGCGACGTCGTCAGGGTCGCGTCGCGGCGGGGTGCCGTCGAAGCGCCCGTGCGCATCGACCCAGGGCTGCGTGCCGGGTTGGTGTTCATGTCGTTCCACTTCCCCGATGACGTCGATGTGAACCAGCTGACCATCGATGCAACCGACCCACGGTCGGGCACCGCCGAGTTCAAGGCGTCAGCGGTGCGAATCGAGAAGCTCGGAGTGCAATGACCGACGAGGACGACCAAGCGACATGGATCTGAAGACTCGTGGTGTCGCCCCCCTCGGGGTCGAACGCGCAGCGATCGAGTCGGTGCTCGGCGCATCGGACGGCGACGCAACGCATGATGGTGTCGGCGGTAGTGCGCTGCGGGCGAACCGGCACCTCTTGCTGCCGACGCTGCATGCGGTCAACGACCGGGTCGGCTGGATCAGCCCGGCGGCGATCGACCACATCGCCGAACGCCTCGACGTGTCGCCGGCGGAGATCTACGGCGTCGTCACGTTCTACAGCCTGTTCTCCACGCAGGAGCGCCGCGGGCGGCAGGTGCACGCCTGCGTCGACCTGGTGTGCCGGGCTCGAGGCGTCTCCGAGGACCGCCTGCCCGACGGCGTGCACCCATCGCCCTGCCTCGGGATGTGCGACCACGCACCCGCCGCGTTGGTGACCGAAGCCGGCGAACCGGCTCGTCGCGTCGCGCTCGGCGACGTGTCCAGCGACGTCTCCAGCGACCCCATCGTCAGCTCACCGACTCGACATCCGATTCCCCAAGCCGGCGACCCCGATCTGGTGCTGCTCGCTCGCGCCGGACGCATCGACCCGCTCGACTTCGACGCCTGGGTCGCCGACGGCGGTCTCCGCGCGCTGGAACGAGCGCGCCAGATCGGCCCCGACGCAGTGATCGATCTCGTCGACGCGTCCGGTCTGCTCGGCCGGGGCGGCGCGGCCTTTCCGACGGCGAGAAAGTGGACGGCGGTCAAGCACCAAGATGCTGCGCCACGCCACCTCGTGTGCAACGCCGACGAATCCGAACCCGGCACATTCAAAGATCGGGTGCTGATCGAGATCGACCCGTTCGCCCTGCTCGAATCCATGACGATCGCAGCGCTCGCTGCGGACTGCGCCCACGGCTGGATCTACCTGCGCGGCGAGTACCCGGACGCCGAGGCCACGCTGACATCGGCGATCGACACCTTCCGCCGCGAAGGGATTCTCGGCGACGGATTCGACGTCACCCTGCGGCGCGGCGCCGGCGCGTACATCTGCGGGGAGGAGACCGCGATCTTCAACTCGATCGAAGGGTTCCGCGGCGAGCCGCGCAACAAGCCGCCGTACCCGTTCGAGGAGGGCCTGTTCGCGCTCCCGACCGTGGTCAACAACGTCGAGACGCTGATGAACGTGCCGTCGATCGTCCTCGGCCGAGCGACGGCGAACCGGCGACTCTTCTGCCTGTCCGGTGCCGTCGCCCGGCCAGGCGTGTACGAAGTCGAGTTGGGATCGACGCTCGGCGCAGTGATCGACGGCGCTGGCGGGCTCCGAGAGGGTTCGGAGCTTCAGGCCGTCCTGCTCGGAGGCGCAGCTGGTCGTTTCGTCTCGCCCGAGTCGCTGGACCTGGTGCTCGATCACGAGTCGGTGAGCGCCGCAGGTCTCTCCCTCGGCTCCGGTGTGGTGATGGTGCTCGACCAACGCGTCGACCTCGTCGACCAGATCCGTCGCATCGCCGCGTTCTTCCGGGACGAGTCGTGCGGCCAGTGCGTGCCCTGCAGGGTCGGCACCGTCCGCCAGCACGAAGTCCTCGAACGCCTCGCATCCGGCGTGCGCGACGGCCAGATCGAACTGCTCGCCGACATCGGACGGGGCATGACCGACGCCTCGATCTGCGGGCTCGGCCAGACCGCTCACCATGCAATCGAGTCGGCCGTGGTCACACTCGGAGCATTCGAGCGATGAACAAGGGACGAGTGCCCACCCACGACGCCGACGAGAAGCCGCAGCTCACGGCGACGATCGACGGGACCACGGTGACGGTCGACGAGGGGACGACCATCCTCCAGGCATGTGGTGGTCGAGGCGGCGAGATCCCGACCCTCTGTTTCGGCGACACGATCACACCGAAGAATGCCTGCCGGCTGTGTGTGGTCGACGTGGAGGGCTCGCGTGCCCTGGTGCCGGCATGCTCACGCACGGTCGAGGCCGACATGGTCGTGCACACACGCTCCGAACGCGTCGACCATGCCCGCCGGATGGTGCTGGAGTTCCTCGGCTCGTCGGTCGACCTGTCGCTGACCGCCAGAGTCACCGAATGGAACGCCGAGTACGGCGCCGACCCACACCGCTACGGCCCCGACGCGGCAACCGTCGCCCAACCCGTCAAGGTCGACAACGATCTGTACGTGCGCGACTACGCCAAGTGCATCCTCTGCTACCAGTGCGTCGATGCCTGCGGCGAGCAGTGGCAGCAGAGCTTCGTGATCGACATCGCTGGCCGGGGATTCGACGCGCACGTGTCGACCGAGCACGACGTCGCACTCCCCGACTCGGCGTGCGTCTACTGCGGCAACTGCATCCAAGTGTGCCCCACCGGCGCCCTGATGCCGACAACGGAGTTCGACATGCGCGCAGCCGGCACGTGGGACGAGGACGACCAGGTCGTCACCGAGACCGTCTGCGGATTCTGCGGGGTGGGCTGCGTCCTGGAACTCCATGTGCAGGACAACACGATCGTGAAGGTCACCTCACCGCCCGACAACCCGATCACCCACGGCAACCTGTGCATCAAGGGTCGATTCGGCTTCCAACATGCCCAGAACCGACCACGGTCCAGCGACACCTGACATCCGCTGGTGGCTACACACCCACCATTGCGACAGGCCCCACGCCCTCCGTTGACCGGGCGCGGAGACGGCGCAAGAATGTCGGTCCGGGAGGTGGGCGCATGACGACGAACGATGACAAGCCAGTGGCCGAGCCGATGCGGCCGATGTTGTCGGCACTGCTGGGTGAGCCGCTGCCCGTCGGTTTCGAGTTCTGGGACGGCAGCACGATCCCTCCCGCTGGCGGAGCCACCGACTGCCCGACGCTGCGCGTGACCTCACCAGATGCATTGCGACGAATCGCGTGGGCGCCGGGCGAGCTCGGATTCGCACGAGCGTATGTCTGCGGCGAACTCGACACCACCGGTGATCTCGCGGAGACACTGCGAGCGTTGCAGGCATCGATGCCCAACGACATCAAGGTGGCCTCCACGGCGCTCCCGGCCGTGCTGTCCGCCGCCCATGCAATGGGCGTACTCGGGGTCCCGCCGCCCGCGCCACCAGAGGAAGTCGTGCCACGCGGCATCCGACACTCGATCCGGCGAGATCGAGTGTCCGTCGGTCATCACTACGACGTTGGCAACGACTTCTATCGGCTCGTCCTCGGGGAGGCGATGACGTACTCGTGCGCCAGATTCGTCACACCTGAGACCGGGCTCGCCGAGGCTCAAGCGGCCAAGCACGAGCTGATCTGCCGCAAACTGGGTCTCGCCGACGAGGTCTTCCGAACGGCATCGCCGGGACACCGGCCTCGGCTGCTCGATGTGGGGTGCGGCTGGGGGTCGATGGCGCTGCATGCCGCCCGCCACCACGACGTCGACGTGGTCGGCATCACGATCAGCGAGGAACAGGCGACACTGGCTCGCGAGCGCGTGACCGCTGCCGGGCTTGACGACCGAATCGAGATCCGACTGCAGGACTATCGAGATGTCGAGGACGGACCCTTCGATGCCATCTCGTCGATCGGGATGGCCGAACACGTCGGCGCGAAGAACTCGAACCGATACTTCTCGTTGCTGTACGGCCTGCTCCGCAACGGCGGCCGATTGATGAACCACGCGATCGCGTCGGTGGGCGGTTCGCGGATGTCGTCGCGATCGTTCGTCGGGCGCTATGTGTTTCCGGACGGTGAACTCGTCGACCTCGCCGACACGATCTCGGTGATGGAGCAGGTCGGCTTCGAAGTGCGAGACGTCGAGAACCTCCGCGAGCACTACGCCGCTACATTGCGCGAATGGGTCGCCAACCTCGATGAGCACTGGGACGCTGCGGTGGGGTTGGTCGGCGAGCGACGAGCCCGTGTGTGGCGGCTCTACATGTCGGGGTCGATCAACGGCTTCGTCGACAACGGGCTGCAGCTCTACCAGACGCTGGGCGTGAAGTCGGTTCGACGGCCCACCGACCTTCCGCCCACGCGTCGAGACTGGGAGTGAGACCGCCAACCAGCCGTCGTGCCAGGGTGACAAGTCCTCCGACGTCCTCGTCGTGCTCGACGGTGCCCACGGCTGGTACAGCCGGGCCCGTTCGACGTGTCTGAGTCGCCGGTCGCCATCGGCGACCGCGAAAGTTCACACGACGGTCAGCCGAGCGGACTGGCCTCAACGTTCGAAGCGGAGGCCGATCACCTCGCCGACGCGCTCGGCGAACACCCGCAACGCTCGGTGGACCTCGGTCTCGGGCAGATCGACAGCAGGGTCGGGTAAGGCGACCCTGACCGATGCCACGCCCGGTTCGCTCGGCGCGACGACAGCACCGAACGCTCGGAGGCCGTCGAGCAGCGCCCGGTTCTCCCACATCACGCTCGCGGTGAACGTCGAGATGTCGTGTTGCCTGGCCTCATCAGCGAGGCGGTGGAGCAACACCGTTGCGATGCCTCGATTCTGGTAGGCGTCGAGCACCGTCACCGCGGCTTCTGCGCAGTCCGGGTCGTCCCGGCTGCGCGAGTAGCGAGCCAGCCCGACTCCAGGGGATCCCTCGTCGTCGATCGCGAAACCGGCGAGCGCGCACCGGTCGACCCCGTCGACGTCCATCAGGTAGTCCAGCAGCCGCGCGGAGAGACGGTCCGGAGCGTTGAAGAAGCGCAACCGTCGCGCTTCGGGAGACAGTTCGAGGTAGCGCTCGGCGAGCTCGTCGCGGTCGCTCGGCCAGAGGTGGCGCACCAGAATCCGGCCACCGTCGGCCAGCGTGACCACCTCCGCCCCGGGTACGGACGGATCCGTGATCTCGGCCATGACACCGCTGATCCTAGTCACGTCCCATAGATGGACTCGATCGCCGATTCGTAGCGAGCGAGAACGACCGCCCGGCGCACCTTCAACGTTGGCGTCAGCTCGTCGGCCTCGATCGTGAGGTCACGAGGAAGGATCACGAACTCGCGGATCGACTCGGCCCGCGACACCGATTCGTTCGCCTCGTCGACCGCCTCGCGAACCACCTCGCGGAGCTGGGCGCTCTCGGTCATCTCCGCGACCGTCGTCGCTGCCAGGCCGACCTCCTGCGCCCATTGGGCGAACACCTCGTCGTCGATCGTGACGAGCGCAGCGATGAAGGGTCGCTGGTCGCCCAGGACAACCGCCTGACTCACGAACGGGTGCGAGCGAAGCCGATCCTCCAGCGGTGCCGGGGCCACGTTCTTGCCGGCCGCCGTCACGAGGAGCTCCTTCTTTCGCCCGGTGATCGTCAGGAAGCCCTCGTCGTCGAGTTCACCGATGTCGCCGGTGTGGAACCAGCCGTCGTCGTCGATCACCTCCGCAGTGGCCTCGGCGTTGCGCCAGTAGCCGGGGAACACCTGGGGACCCGTTGCGAGCACCTCGCCATCGGCGGCGATCCGAATCGTGGTGCCCGCCACAGGGCGCCCCACCGACCCCGGTCGCCACGCACCCGGTCGATTGATGGTCAACGTGGGGCTGGTCTCGGTGAGGCCGTATCCCTCGTAGATGCACACCCCCGCCCCATCGAAGAAGTGGGTCAGGCGCACACCGAGCGGGCCGCCACCGCTGAACGCGAACCGCATCGCCCCACCGAGCGCCTGACGGAGCTTGCCGTAGACCAGGCGGTCGAACAGCCAGTGCTCGGCGGCGGTCCACGGCGTCGTCGATCCGGCGTGATGCTCCTTCGACCAGCGGACAGCGACCGATTCGGCGCGATCGAAGATCGGCCCCTTCCGAGTCGAGTGCGCGGCGCGATGGGCCGCGTTGTGGACCTTCTCGAAGATCCGCGGAACGGCGGCGATGACCGACGGGCGCATCATCGAGAGTTCCTCCGGGAGGCGCGCGACGTTCGAGGTGAAACCGACCGGCAGCCCCATCTCGAGGCAGAACAACAGGGTTCCCTTGGTGAGCGAGTGTGCGAGTGGCAAGAAGAGCAGCGCGCTGTCGTCCGGGCCGATCTCCGAGCCGATGGCGTCGACGATCTGCGCGACGTTCGCGCACAGGTTGCGGTGCGTCAGCATGCATCCCTTCGGGCGACCGGTGGTCCCGGATGTGTAGATGACCGTCGCCAGATCGTCTGCGCCGAGCGCACTCACACGTCGGTCGATCTCGTCGTCGTCGACGCCGGCACCGAGTTCCACCAACCGGTCGAGACCCCGCTGGCCGTCGACCGGCTCGATCGTGACGACCTCACGACAACTCTGCGCCCGATCGTGCACGCTGTCGAACATCGAGCACATCTCGTCGTTCTCCACGATGGCCACCACGGCCCCGCTGTCTTCGAGGATCCAGCCGAGCTGTTCGCCCGACGACGTCTCGTAGACGGGCACGGTGACCGCGCCCGCTGACATGATCGCCAGGTCGGCGATCATCCAGTCGAGTCGGGTGTGGGCCATGAGCGCCACGCGTTCGCCCGGTTCCACGCCGCATGCGACAAGACCCTTCGCGACGGCGCGCACCCGCTCAGCGGTCCGCTGTGCGGTCCAGTCGACGACCTGATCGCCGTTGCGCTCCATCGCGACGACCCGATCCGGATCTCGTTCGACCCACTGCTGCAGCGACTCGAGCAGATTCGCGTTGATGTCGACCCCAGCGAACGTCGGTCCACACGCTTGCGCGCTCATGGCTCACCTCCCGTGACCATCGGCTTCTCTCACACTCATCGCGCCACCCCGGCGGCCGCATCACCAGGGGCCAACGTCCGAAATCGGCGACATCCGACCGGTCACCCGGCGGCATCGCGAGGATGACGACAGGGTGAAGCGACGTCAGATCTTCAGACCGACGCGGACGAGCGCGTCGGCGACGGCAGCTCGCAGACCGTCGACCGATCCCGAACACGCCTCGAGCGCCATCGGATCGAGCAGCATCACGACGCCATGCGACGTCTCCGCGACGACCACCGGAACACGGTCGCCGCTCGCAGTGCGAACCTCGTCGGGTTGATCGTCCCGATGGAAGGTCTCGAACGGCACATCGAGACCGGCGACGTAGGCGTTCCACTCCGAGCGGCGACGCAACATGCCGTGGGTGATGTCGCACAGGGCGCAATGCGCGCGTCCCAGACGGGCACCGACCCAGTAGGTCACCTCACCGCGGACGCTGTGATCCGCGTCGTACACGCCGACCAGGCGGCGAACTCGATCCGAATCGTCGATCATCGGGCCAACGGAGACCTCACCAGAAGCCCCAGTCCCTGAGTGGCGTGTTTCGGATACGACCGCATGTGACCTCCCCGTGGGTGACGCTACGCGCCCGCACGATCGGTCGCGGCGCCCGACGCCATCAGGCGCCGCAGATCGGGGTAGGCGGTGTGTTCCCACCCACCGTCAACCAACAGATTCGCGCCCGTGATGTAGGTCGCGTCGTCGCTGGCGAGAAAGAGTGCGGCACCGGCGATGTCGTCGGGTTGGGCCGAGCGGCGCAACGGGATCTGTTTCATGAATGCGTCGTCGGCACCGGGAATCGACATCATCGGTCCGATCAGCGGTGTGGCGGTGAGGCCTGGCGACACGGTGTTGACGCGAATACCGCTGTCGCCGAGTTCGATCGCCGCCGACTGGGTGAGGCTGGCAACACCGGCCTTCGCGGCGGAGTAGGCGGCGCCGAACACCATCGGGACTCGGGAGTTGAGCGATGCGATGTTGACGATTGCGCCCGAGGTTCCGGCGGTGGTCATCGCACGGGCAGCGTGCTTCACACCGAAGAACACGCTCTTCAGACACAGGGCGACGGTGAAATCCCAGTCCGCTTCGCTCATGTCGGTGATCAACCCTGGCCGGTTGCCGCCCGCGACGTTGAACATCACGTCGAGACTTGTTTCGCCGGCGCGCTCGATCAGTGCCGCCACGTCGTCCTCATTCGTGACGTCACAGCGAACGACCTGGACCCCGCTGCCGAGGTCGTCGTGCAGCGACCGGAGCCCGGCGTCATCGATGTCGCCGGCGACGACGGCGCCGCCCTCGGCGCTGACACGGCGCGCGATCGCACGCCCGATTCCGGAGGCCGCGCCGGTGACGACGACGGTCTTGCCTGCGAAGCGTTGGCTGATCATCGGAACTCCTCCATCGGGCACTGACCTCGACGGTACCGCGCCCCTCGACCACGCCGAGCCATCGGCACGACGGTCTCGGCACATGGCGTAGCCCCCGTTGATGAGCCTCGGTGACGAGAAGTACATCCTGCTGACGACCTTCAAACGTGATGGGACGCCGGTGTGGTCGGTACGGCTCGATGGCGGCGACTTCGGATCTGGACCAGTTCGGGATCGGGGAAGGCGAAGCGCCTCGCCCACTCCAGCCGGGTGCTCGCGCAGCCGTGTGACGCACGGGGCAGGGTTCGGGCCGGTACAGAGCCGTCGGAGGGAACCGCCCGCGTCGTGTCGGGCGCGGAACTCGACGAGATCCGCCGCAAGGTCAAGGACAAGTACGGCTTCATGACCAAGATCACCAAAGCCCTCGGCATGTCGGAGGTGTCGTGAAGCGCAACCGCATCCCCTACGGAGCCTGCGGCGGCGTCGTCACGACCTGATCGCTCGCGGAGTACGTCGCTCTGCGCGTGAAT
>DATLBC010000090.1:0-3605 GCA_035527095.1 Ilumatobacteraceae bacterium
GGCGACGCGCATCGGTCACCAGCGGTTGCGGGCCTCCTCGGCGAAGCCGTCGATCCCCTTGAGCGTCGCAGGCACACCATCGTCGCCGCAGACGGTGCCGGCCCAGGTGCCGAAACACTGGTGCACCTCCATCTTCAGCGCCTTGAGGTCGGTCGAGTCGTATCGGTCGAAGAACGGCGTGAGCTCGACGTCGACCTGCGTCGACCCTGGAGTGCGCACCCGCCAGGGTCGCATCGGCTCGTCCCAGTCGTACGTCCACTCGAGCTCCTCGTGGATCTTGGTGAGCCGCCCGTCGATGCAGAGCGCGTTCTCCGTGTAGCCGGTGCCTTCGGTCCACTTGCCACCGAACTGAAGTCCGATCGTTCGACCGTCGCCCGCCACGCCCGACGCTGCCGCCCAGTTCCACCGGTTCGAGTACGGCCAGACTCCGCGACCCAGATCCTGCACCCCCCACGCCGGGGTGTCGCCGATCTCCCAGCTCCGCTCGCCCGCGCGGATCGATCCCGACGCGGGCCGCGTGTTCTGCTTCGACGTGAACTGGAAACGCCGGTCGCTCCACGGGATCACGACGTTGAGTGACTCGTGACCCGGCGGCTTCGCCACGGAGATGTCGACATCGATCGCACCGAGCCGAGATGACGGCGCCGATGCCCTGAGTCGGGTGGCGTCGGAGCGCTCCTCGATCGCGAGCTCGAACCCGTTCCGAGACGCGGCGACCGTCCCCGTACACACCTGCTCGGGAAGCGAGAAGCCCCGGCCGAACGGCACGAGCGTCCCGGCGTCGGCTTGCGCCCAGTCGGTGCGGTCGAGGATCCACACGCTCGACAACCCGGCGTAGTCGATGTCGGCGTACACGAACGACACGATGACGTCAGGGGCGATCACGCACCAGTAGTCCCACCGCTTCTTGCGCCCGTACGCCCGGCGCAGATTCGCTCGGAGTGCAGGCTGACGTGACCAGCCGCGAGCGTGGGGATTCAGGCGCCCACGGTGATCACACAGATCGACGGGCCCGCAGATCTCTCGCTCCATGGCGCCATCTTCACATGGGGGTGATGGCCACGTTGCGGTCGTCGATCCGGGGCGTCACAGCCAGGCATTGCCGGCGTAGCGCCCGGTGTTTCGGACCAGTCATTCGAGCCCGACCGGATCGGCATCACTGAACGCGTGCGCACGCGACCGGTTCGCACGGTGCCTGACGAGATCGTGCGTGTGGCACCGGTGGCATGTTGAGCGACCAACCCAGCGAGTGCGATCGCGCTTGATCCGCGGCGCGCGCCATCGGGCGCGTGGCGCCGGCACCTCGGAGTGCATAACGTCGCTCAGGTTGTGATGAGTTGCACATCGACGAGTCCGTCGGCTCGTTGCGCCAGCACTTCGTCGGCGGTGACGAGGGTGGCTCCGATCTGCCGCGCGGCAGCAGCGATCCAGGCGTCGTTGCCTCGGAGGCGAGCCTGGCGAGCGTCGGCGTAGTGGTCGAGGATCGCCTCGTCGATGGGCAACTGACGGAACGTTTGCGCCCGGCGCAGCGTCCGCTCCCGGGCCGCACAGGTCAAAGCATTGGGCGAGAGAGCGATTCCGACGTGCAGCTCCGCAATCGTGACGAACGAGACAAACGGCCGGTCGCCGGCTCCGCGAATGAGGTCCGCAACCGGCTTGCTCGCTCGCTCTGTGAGCGACACCACCGCCGACGTGTCGAACAGCAGGGTCACGCTGGACCGAGACGACGATCGTCGGTGTCGTCCTCGTCGCGTCGGAGACGCTCGATCTCGGCGAGCAGTCCACTGTCGTGTGGATCTGCGGTGATCTCGTCGAGCCAACGATCGAGATCGTCGACCTCGGGCTCGATCGGAAGAATCCGGGCGATCGGATGACCCCGCCGGGTGAGCACCACCTCGACGCCTCGTTCGACGGCATCGATCACCGACTTCGTGTCGTTGCGCAGATCTCGGATCGCCACGTGCATACCGACACTGTAGCACCTGAAATGCGACAGCAGAGGTGGGCGACGTCGGCCTCAGGGCTCGGGTAACCGGTCGGGGTAGGTGACGTCGATCTCGGAGCGCGTCCGCGGACGCGTGCCTGGCCCGCGCGGCTTTGCTCAGTCGGCGGTGTCCGGCCCGGCGAAGGGGTTGACGACGGCGACTCCGGTCGTGGCGGTCCTTGCTGCGCACATCGCAGGTCTCGGTGACCTGCTCCTCGGCGGTCAGCGCCGGGTCTGTTCGTCGATCCACGCGAGGTAGTCGCGGGAACCGTCGAGCGCCACTGCGGTGACCGCAGGCAGTTCGTAGGAGTGCAGTGAGCGCACCGTCTCGACGATCGTGTCGAAGCGATCCACGCGGGTCGCCGCGGTGATCAGCACCTCGTCGTCGTGTTCGATGACGTGCTTCCACTCGTAGACGCTCGAGATCGGCACGAGGTGAGCGCACGCCACCAGATGGGCCTCGACCAGCGCGTCGGCGATGGTGTCGGCCTCCTCCCGCGTGCCGCACGTGATGCGCACCTCGCAGTGTCCGAGCGTGGTCACGCCACCATCTTCGCAGGCCTCGACCCGCTCGAGTTGCCCTGAGTCGTCATCGATGCGGCCCATCCCGCAACCCTGGATTCAGCAGGCCGTCCCCTGTCGTGCCCGCTCAGTCGTCGACGAACTTGGTCTCGTCGATCTCGGTCTCGCCGTCCCAGCGATAGGCGCGCAGGACGCCACCCTTCGCGACGCTGTAGTCGAGGCAGGTCGCCAGCGGATTGACCGGTTCGGCCGACTCCTTGCGCCACCAGTAGTGGCCGAACAGCACCGGGTCCGGCCCGGTGTAGGACAGCATCTCGGCGTCGTGCAGCTCACGATCGGGGAGTTCGTCGACCGGTTGGTCGTCGGGGTCGTACAGCTGTGTCCCAGGAGCCATCAACACCGACGAGGTCAGGGTCGTCGCCGTGCTGTCCCACCAGCGCAGCCGGGCGTGGCGGCGCGGATGGCCGTCCTTGTCCCGATACCACACGCCGTCGAGGTCGACCTCGGGCCCCTTCAGCACCGTCTCGATCGCGTCGTAGGTCGGCGTACCCTTCGTCGTGCCGTCGATCACGGCCTGCTCGGTCAGGGTGTTGCCCGGGCCGGCCACTGCGGCGAGGTGATCGATGTGGTCCGCACTCCAGCAGGCGTGCACCACGCGCACGCCGTCGAGGTGGAGCCACATCGGGATCGTCATGAACCAGTCGATGATCGAGCGGTGCAACGGCGACCCGAAGGGCACGTCGGACAGGAACGCCTCGTGCTGGCCGCTGTTCTTCTCGCTGTGGGGACGGCAGTAGTCGCGGCGCGCCGGGTCGAGCGTGGCGTAGGCGACCGCGTTGAACTCGTGGTTGCCGAGCACGATCTGCGCCGAGCCGGCCTCGACCATCGACCGCACGAGCCGCAACGTCTGGAGCTGGCCTGGCCCACGATCGATCAGGTCACCGACGAACACCGCCGTCCGCTGCGGGTTTGCCCACACGCCGTGGCGCTCCGCGTAGCCCATCCGGGCGAGCAGGCTCCGCACGCGGTCGGCGTGGCCGTGCACGTCGCCGATGACGTCGAACCCCGTCATCTCCACAGTCTTACCGCACCCGGACCT
>DATLBC010000091.1:0-30109 GCA_035527095.1 Ilumatobacteraceae bacterium
CCCCGCACCCCACCGATGCGGCCCGGCGACGCCGCCATCAGGCCGATGTACGTGTCGCGCAGCACGCCCATGTCGATCCGGGTGACCCAGTCGATCGAGTTCTTCAGCAGCGGGCTGAACGATCCGTTGTACTCCGGGCTGGCCACGAGCAGGCCGCCGGACTCGCGCAGGAGCGCGGCGAGTTCGTGCGCCGTGGCCGGCACGCCGAATTCGTCCTCGTGGTCACCTTGGTAGATCGGCATGTCGTGGTCGCCGAGGCTCACGAGCAGATGGTCGCGGTCGCGCCAAGCCAACTCGTCGGCGACCGCGCGGGCGAGGGCGCTGTTGACCGAGGCGCGGCGCGTGCTGCCCGCTGTGATCAGGATCCGGTGGCCGGTCATGGGGAGGGCTCGAACCAGTGGTCGCCGTTGAGCAGGATGTCGTCGGCGTCGGCTGGTCCCCACGATCCGCGGAAGTAGGGGACGACGTCACCGGGGTCGTCGAGGGCTGGCTGCACGACACGCCACGTTCCTTCGACGATGTCCTGGCGGGCGAAGCGTCGCAACGACCCGATCAGGGCGTCGCCCAGCAGCCGTTCGTAGGCATCCTGGCGTTCGCCGAGGGCAGCGGCGAAGTCGACGTCGACGTCGACCTCCTGGCTGTCGAGATCCGGGCCCGGTGTCTTCGCCTGGAGCGCGAACGTGACGCCGTCGTTCTTCCCGAGCCGCAGCCGGATCAGGTTGCGACCTGGCGGCGGCCCTCCCGATTCGTCGAACAGCATCCGCGGTGGCTCGCGCAATTCCAGTACCGCCTCGGTGGCGTTCTGTGGCATGGCCTTGCCGACGCGGATGTACCAGGGCACGCCGGCCCACCGCCACGAGTCGATCTCGAGGCGGACCGCCGCGAAGGTCTCCACGTTGGAGTTCGGGTCGACGCCCGGCTCATCGCGGTAACCGACGTACTGGCCGCGCACCAGCGCATCGGGTTCGATCGGCCGCATCGCCGCGATCACCTTGGCCTTCTCGTCCTGCAGGAAGCCCGAGTCGGCGCCCGCCGGAGGTTCCATCGCGAGCAGCGACACCACCTGCAGCACGTGGTTCTGGAGCACGTCGCGGATCGCGCCCACACCTTCGTAGAACGAACCGCGACCCTCGACGTCGAGGGTCTCCGACATCGTGACCTGCACGCTGCGGACGTAGTTGCGGTTCCACACCGGCTCGAGCAGGGTGTTGGCGAACCGGAACACGAGGAGGTCCTCGACGGCCTCTTTGCCCAGGTAGTGGTCGATGCGGAAGATGTGGTCTTCCGAGAACACCTCGTGGAGGGTCTTGTTCAACTCGATCGCCGACTGCATGTCGCGGCCGAACGGCTTCTCAACCACGATCCGGCCGCGATGGTGCAGGTCGACCGATGCCAGTTTGGTGGCCACCATCGGGAACATGTTCGGGGGGATCGCCATGTAGAACACGGCAACCAACGAGTTGTGGCGGTCCAGTGTCGACCGGAGTTCGTTCCAGGTCGATTCGTCGGCGTAGTCGCCCTGCACGAGATCGAGGCGCTCGCACAACGAGTCGACGACCGACGGGTCGGGATCATCGATGTGCTCGCTGATCGACTCCCGGGCATGGCGGCGGAAGTCGTCGTCGGTCCAGTCGCTGCGTGCCACACCGATGACGGGCACGCACAGCACCCCGGAACGTTCGAGGCGGTAGAGCGCCGGGAACAGCTTGCGGACGGCAAGGTCGCCCGTGGCGCCGAACAGGACGAGCGCGTCGGCGTCGGGCTGGGTGGTGAGCATCCGGCTGGAGTCGACGTGGCCCGTGATCAGGGTTGGGTCGGTGTGGTCGCTCATCTTGTCTGATCCTTCCGCTCGATGTGGCCGCCGAACCCGGCCCGCATCGCCGACAGGACCTGGTCGGCCACGTCGGACCGTCCGCGCGACGAGAAGCGTTGGAAGAGCGCCGCCGACAACACCGGCACCGGCACGCCCTCGTCGATTGCCGCGTTGATCGTCCACCGACCCTCGCCGGAGTCGCTGACGACACCGGCGTAGGCGCTCAGTTCAGGGTCGCCGTGGAAGGCCTCGGCGGTCAGATCGAGCAGCCACGAGCTGATCACGGATCCGCGCCGCCACACCTCGGTGATCCGGGCGAGGTCGAGGTCGTAGCGGTAGTAATGGGCGGCGTCGAGCGGCGCGGTCTCGGCGTCGACGGGGTGATCGACGGCGCCGATGTTGGCATTGGCGAGCACGTTGAGGCCCTCGGCGTAGGCGGCCATCAGGCCGTACTCGATGCCGTTGTGGACCATCTTGACGAAGTGGCCGGCACCGCTCGGACCGCAGTGCAGCCAGCCGTGCTCCTCCGGGGCCTCGCCGTCGGTGCGCCCGGGCGTGCGCGAGCCAGTGCCGAGACCAGGGGCGAGCGTCTCGAAAATGGGTGTCAGACGTTCGACAGCCTCGGTCTCGCCGCCGATCATCAGGCAATACCCACGTTCCAGTCCGAACACGCCGCCGCTGGTGCCGACATCGAGATACGTGATCCCGGCAGGTGCGAGTGCTTCGGATCGGTCGACGTCGTGGCGGTACCACGAATTGCCGCCGTCGATGATCGTGTCGCCCGGATCGAGCAGTGGCGCCAGTGCGTCGACGGTCGCACCGACGAACGCAGCGGGCACCATGATCCAGATCGCGCGAGGCGGTGCGAGTGCGGCGACGAGGTCGTTGAGCGACCGGGCGCCGGTGACGCCGAGTTCGGATTCGAGTCCGGCGATCGCTGCCTCGTCGACGTCGTGGACGGCGCAGTCGTGTCCGTCGTGGTGGAGCCGGCGGACCATGTTGGCGCCCATTCGGCCGAGGCCGATCATCCCGAGTTGCATCCTCCCAGACTGCCACGAACTCGCCGTCGCAACGCTCGGCTGATGTCCTTCGAAGACCACTCATCAATCTGACCGTCGCAGCACCTCCCGATTCAGCGGATCGTCGGGAGGCCATCGGTGGCGGTGACCTCGTCGAGGTACGCGTCGACGATCGTTCCTTCGGCGGCTGATCTGAGGTCGATCACGAGTTCCGAGCGTCGCAGTGGATCGTTGCACGCCTCGATTGCGTCGAGGCGAGCGCGGAAGTCTGCCAGCTTCGTTCGAAGGGTGGGGTCGCGCCGCGCCGCACCGAGCGTTGCAGGACGTTCGAGCGCGTCGGCCATGGCAGACATCCAGATCTGCTCGTACTGACGGGAGGCGATCGATGCTCCCGCCAGTTGTCTTGCGTCGACATCGTCGATCGCATCGGTGACGGTTCGGATGGCCAAAGAAGCAGCACTCCGCCATGCGGCTCCGACCCCCGATGTCAGGAGCGCAATGTTCGTGCCGGCCCCGAGCACGCTCGCGAGCCCGTCTCGGCGTCCCTGCGCCGCGGCGGCTTCCATGATCAATTGAGCCTGCTCGGACTTCGCTGCATGATCGAGCAGCAGCGAGAGGTGGACGACATGGGTGAACGAGCCGTCCTCGGTGAGATCGAGGCCATCCCGGCTCAGCTCTCGATCGGTGAATGTGCCGAGGGCGACGCCGAGTGCTCCGGCGGCCTGGTCGTCGCGCATGACGGCACCGAACAGGTTCGCGACCTCGCTGTAGGTCCCGATCGTCAGCGCGAATTCGCTCACCCTGACCGGCTTGGCGCCAGTTTGGAAGATGCCACCGGAGAGCAACGGGAAGAAGACCGGCATCGACAAGGCAACCCCTCGGGCCATGCCGGCAGACATCCCCTCGTCGAGCGGACCAGTGGCGGCGCGAGTCAGCATGTTCACGACCCGGAAGCCGTCCGCCAGCCGTGTTGCGTCGTCGACGACGCTGTCCATCAGGCCGCTACTGACGAAGTGCTCCAAGGCCACGGGGTCCAGGGCGTCCCAGGCGGCGAGCGCGTACGCGGTCCGGTCGTCGAGCAACAGATCGAGACACGCCCCCGGGTCGCCGGCGAGGCGTTCGAGGGCCCTGCTCAGTGACGTGGCGTAGCGGGCGACGTCGACGCCGGTGTCGGGCCCGTTGGGAGCCGCCATCTGTTGAACGATGCGTGAGCTGAACCACGACGGGAAGCGTGCGGCGCCGAGCAGCCTGGCAACGGTCATGTTCGACGTCGAGAGCCCGACGATCTCCTCGGCGAACCCGTCGTCTCGTTGCACCCAGTACGCCACGTCCTCGGCGAGGTCGGCCAGTTCCGTCTCCGTGGGTGCTCCCGGAGCCGTATCGCCGGCCACGGATTTGCGTTCGAGCCAGTCGAGTTGTCCGAGCAGCTCGACTCGTCGTTGTGGCGGGATGCTCGTGGCGATCGGACGACCTGGCCGGAGATGGTCGGGCAGCGTGTCGCCGAGTGCCCACAGCGATCGGAGCCCGAACGTCCCGAGCTGGCTCGCACGCCACTGGCCCATGGGGGCACTTCGTTCGATGTCGCGCAGCGCCCGCATCCAGTGGTCCTCGAGGTTCGAGCGGGTGAGTCGGATCGTTCGCAACGCGTCCGCAGCGGCGGGGTCCGACGAGGAGATCGCGTCGAGCCGTTCGATCGACTCCCACGTACGTCGCAGCAGCTGTTGGACGCGTCCGGGTTCGTACCCGGCGTCCACGTCAGCCTGCCAATCCGATCTGGGTGCGGGCGATCGCCTCGAGTTCCTCCGCCTGCTCGTCGAATCGCCAGGCGTGCTCTCGGAGGTCCTCGGCGGCACGATGGAGTTGGTGCTGGTTGTGGGCCAACGTGGCTCGGCACAGATCGGGCCGAGGGCCGCGCCACGTGTCGACGTCGCCGTATCGGTCGAGGCTCATCGCCGGTGAGGCATCGATGGCGTCGGCGAGGTGGCGGAGGTGGCGAGCACGTTGGCGGAGTTGGTTCGCTCTGGCGGTTGCATTCATCACCCCGCAGTGGGCGCGCCGCAACCCGAAGTGGAAGGGGTCAGAGATCGGCGAGTTGCACCGTGCGGTCGGCGATCGTGTCCGCCTCATCATGGTCGTGCGTCACGAGCAGCGCAGTTGCGCGCGCATCGCGCAGCATCGCGGCGAGGTCGACGGCGAGCTGGTCGTGGAGTTCGCGATCGAGGCCTGTGAGCGGTTCGTCGAGCAACACGACCACCGGCTCGGCGGCGAGCGTACGGGCGAGCGCGACCCGCTTCGCCTCGCCGCCGGACAGGTCGGTGACCCGGCGATCGTCGAAGCCCGCCAGCCCAACCCGGCGCAGCCACCTCGATGCTCGTTCGGTGCGTTCCGAACGTGGTGCGCCGGCCATCTTCGGCCCGAACGCGACGTTCTCCAGCACCGACAGGTGCGGGAACAGCTGGTTGTCCTGGAAGACCATTCCCACACCGCGCCGGTGGGTCGGTAGCTCGGTGACGTCGACGCCATGGACGAACACGCGACCATCGTCGGGAACGACGATCCCTGCGATGACCCGCAGCAGCGTGCTCTTACCGCTGCCCGAGGGCCCGAGCAACGCCACCACGTGGCCTGCCTCGACGGACAACGACACCCCATCGAGCACGTGGTTGACCCGGGCTCGGGGGGCTTCGAAGGTGACGGTGACGTTGCGGACGTCGAGACCGGGATGGTCGTTCACGGTCGGCTGCGTCGGGTCGGCGGCGACTGGAATCGTTCGACGACCACCACGAGGATCACTGTCGTCGCCGCGAGCAGCGTCGCGAGCACGAAGCCTTGCGCCTGAAGGACCGATCCGGTGCGACCCAGCAGTTGCTCGATTGCGATCGGCATGGTCTCGCCGCCCGATCGCGACAGCAGACTCGTTGCGCCGAACTCTCCGAGTGAGATCGCAGCGGCCAACGCACCGCCAGCGGCCAGTGGCCGCCAGAGGAACGGCACGATCGTGGCGAGCCATGCCCGCGTCGGTGATGCGCCGAGCGTGGCCGCAGCATTGGTCATCGCGGGGTCGACCGAGCGCAGCACGGCGACGCACGTCCGCACCACGAACGGTACGGCGATCAGCGCGTGGCCGACCGGCACGAGCCACCATGATGCCCGCCAATCGACCGGATCGGTGTCGAAGGTGATCAGCATCCCGAACCCGATCGTGACCGCCGAGGTCGCCAGCGGCAGCATCAGACCGCCGTCGAGGGCCCGTCCTGCCCGACCGGCAGCGACGATCGCCAGGCTCGCGAGCGCACCGATCACGACGGCGATCGCCGTTGCCCAGGCGGCGTTCACCAGCGAGTTGAACGTCGCATCGACGGGGTCGACACCCGTGCGGATGCCCGGCCGGATCTCGGCGCGTCCAAGACCCGTCCACGCCGCAGTCGACCATCCCGTCGGCGTGGCGAACGAGCGCACGACGAGCGCGACGAGCGGCGTCGCGGCGACGACGAGCGTCGCTCCCGCGACGACGCCGACGATTCGTCGTTCGCCTCCGCGTCGTGGCCGACGGCGCGCGGCGACGGGCAGCAGCCCGATCGCCTGTGCGTGGCGGCGCTGCGCGACGCCCGACCACCACACCAGACCGACCAGCACGGCGAGCTGCAGGAGCGCCAGCACGGCAGCGCCGCCGATGTCGCCGAGTTGTGTTGCGCGCCGCCACACCTCGACTTCGATCGTGCGAGTGCCCGGTGCGCCGAGGATCCGGATCACGCCGTACGAGGTGAACGTGAACAGGAAGACGATCGTTGCCGCAGCGGTCACGGCCGGGCGCACGAGTGGAAGTGAGATCTGTGTCGCGACCTGCCACCGCGATGCGCCGAGCGTGGCTGCTGCTGCCTCCATGTCGGTCGGCAGGTGTCCCCACAGTGACCCGACCACGCGGACGACGACCGCGAGGTTGAACACGACGTGCGCTCCGAGGACCGCCCAGACCGTGCGGTCGAGCGAGTCGGGGAGCAAGGCCAGGAATGCGGCACCCATCACGACCGTCGGCAGCACGAACATCGCTGTGAGCAACCCGACCAGCACGGTGCGGCCTCGGAAGTCGAAGCGCGCCAGCACGTAGGCCGGCGCCAGCCCGATCACGATCGTGGCGATCGTCGAGACGACGGCCTGCCAGGCGGTGAACCACAACACCTCCCACGTCGACGCGCGTCCGAGCGTGTCGCCGACCGAGCTGGCGTTCACCGCTTCGACCGCGAGCGTGACGAACGGCCAGGCAAAGAACACCAGGAGCCCCGCGGCGGGCCCGATCGCGAGCGCGACCAGCAGCCACCGGGGCAGGCGGTTCACCCGAGCACCAACTCCGTCCACTCGTCGATCCACGTGGAACGTTCGGCGTCGATCAGCGTCGGATCGAGCGTGCGCGAGGTCTCGGGTACGACAGCGAAGTCGACGAACTCCTGGGGCAGATCGACAGCCTGATTGGTCGGATACACGAAGAGGTTGAGTGCGAGTTCTCGCTGGAAACGATCTGAGATGAGGAAGTCGACCAGCACACGAGCGGCGTCCGGAGCGTCGGTGCCCCGGAGCACGCCGGCGAACTCGACCTGGCGGAAACACGTGTCCTCGATCACGCCGGTCGGAGCATCGTCGCGGGGCGGCTCGGCGAAGATCACTTCGGCCGGCGGGCTCGACCCATAGCTGACCACCATCGGCGTCGGTCCGCCGCCGGCCCAGGTGAAGCGTTCGTAGTAGGCCTGGTTCCAGCTGTCGACGACCTCGACCCCGTTCTGGCCGAGCCTGCTCCAGTAGTCCTGCCACCCCTCGAGGCCGTACTCGTGGATCGTGGCGAGCAGGAACGCCAGGCCAGGCGACGACGTGGCTGCGTTCTGAACCACGAGCTGGCCGGCGTAGGCAGGATCGGTGAGATCGGTGAACGATGTGGGCGGATCGAGGTTGCGCTCGGCGTACCAATCGATGTCGTAGTTGACGCAGACGTCGCCGTAGTCGACGGGAGTCGCTTCGCCGTTCGGGACGAGGTCGAGGAACTCCGGTGCGATGTCGATCGTGCCGTCGGCGATGGCGCGGGCGACGTACGGCTCGAACACCTCGTCGTCGATCGCCCGCGACAGCGACGCGTTGTCGACGCCCCACATGACGTCACCTTCGGGGTTGCCGGCCGTCAGCGATGCCTTGGACAGCATGGTGCCGGTGTCGCCGGCGACGAGGATGTCGACCTCGATGCCGTTCTCGGCGCCGAACTCGGCGAGCGCGTCGTTGAGCGACGTGTTCGCGTCGGGGAACGAGTCATAGGTCACCAACGTGACCGAGTCGGTGGATGCCGACGAGATGTCGGTCGCGCCGGTCGAGGCGTCGTCGTCGCTTCCGCACGCCGCCAGCCCGACGGCGAGCGCGACAGCCACACCGAGCGCCGACCAGCGACCTCCGAAGCGATGAGCGAAGCGACCGGATACGGGGGTTTCGCTCATCGATCGCCTGACTCGTCGATCTCGGCGTCGATGTGATGAGCCGACTGACCGGATGCGGGGGATTCGCTCATCGGTGGTTCCGGTGCGGGGTCGTCGAAGATCGTGAGGATGCCGCCCGACAGGGTCACGTCGATGTCGACCGGACGGTCAGCGTCGGGGACCTCGTTGCTGACGCCCATGCCGACGAGGGGCTCGAGGTCGAACTGTTCGAGTTCCCACCGGGCCCCGTCCAGCGTGACCCGCACGCATGGACCGTGCAGCGCGAGCAACGACAGCGTCGAGCCGGGTACCAGGCGCAAGGTCGCCGACCCGGGACCGTGCAGCACTCGGATGTGTTGGCCTTCCCACCAGCCGTCGAGCATCGGCACGCTCGTGAGCTCGAGGGCGCCGAGCGCTCCGATGCCGGCGATCGTGTGATCGAGACGGTTGCCGCCGCCGACGAGCGTGATGCGCTCCGGATCGAACTTCGACGCCAGAGCCAGCGCCAACTCGGTGTCGGTCTGGTTCTTGTCGGTGGGGTGGCGCGAGATGTCGGCGTTGCGCGCCGCCCATGCCAGGCCGTCTTCGGTGACCGAGTCGAGATCGCCCACGAGGTGTGTCGGCGCCAGACCCGCAGCGAGGGCGTGGTCGAGGCCGCCGTCGACGGCGATCCAGATGGTGTGCTCCGTCGCTTGTGCAGTGAGTTGGGCAACCAGGTGAGCATCGAGCGGCGATGCCCCGGTGATGATGACGATGTGTTCGTTCACGATTCCTCCGCCGGCATTATCCGGATCAGGTTCTCGGGTCGATGACGGCGGTCACCCTCTCAGCCCGCCGATCCAGCGAGCTCCCCATGTGGATGTTGTCGCAACGAAGGGTACTAGAAGAACGTCTGTACCAGGAGAGCGAACGCCGAAACGGTGAGCATGCCCACGATTGCGAGGTCGAAGCCGCGGACCGACACCGAGTTGCGCAGGCGGGTGCCGATCGGGATCGCGGCGAACACCGGGATGCATGCGAGCAGGGTCGCGACCACCCGACCTGACAACTCTCCGGAGCCGATCAGGACGATCAGCTGGGCGAGCCCAGTGATGAAGAACAGCGACGTCACCGACAAGATGTGCGCGCCGCGCGGGAGTCGATAGCTGTGGATCCACGAGCCGACGATGGGTCCCGAGATGCCGACGGCGCCCTGGAACACGCCGGCGACACCGCCGACCGCGGGGGCGAGTTGCTTCGACCGCGTGGGACCGATGCGTAGCTCGGGGTGGGCGAAGAACAACACGACGTAGCCGACGATGGCGACGATGACGGCGATCACGAGCGGCTGTTCGGGGATGTTGACGAGCAGCAGCGTGCCCGCGACGGCGCCGATCACGCCGGCGATCGCCAGGGTCGGCAGGTCTCGGGTCTCCGCGTAGCTCGATCGTTCGCGTCCCGCAAGAAAGGCGTTGGCGAGCACGTTGGGGAAGGCGATGACGACGATCGCATCGTTGACGTCGACGAACAGCGATGCAATCGGAATGGCGATCAACGGAAGCCCCATTCCTGTGATGGCCTTGGCGGTCGCCCCGATGACGACCGCCACCAGGACGATGGCGAGTTCGGTGCCGTTCACAAGCCACCGTTCGAGGTGGTGGTCACGGCGTCGGCCCGGTGGCAACCGGGCGATCGGGATCAGCGGTCCACCCCGACCACGATCCGACGTAGACGCGCGGCATCGGGAACCCTGCGTGTTCCATCGCCAGTGCGTGGTGGCACGCGGTGACGCCTGAGCCGCAGTACACGATCGGCTGTTCGTCGTCGCCGAGTACCGGGGCGAAGCGTGCGTGCAGCTCCGCGATGGACAAGAAACGACTGTCGCTGTCGAGGTTGTCGGTGAACAGCAGGTTGAAGGCCCCGGGAATGTGGCCGGCGACCGGGTCGATCGGTTCGAGGTCACCGACGTAACGAGCCGGGTCGCGGCTGTCGATCACGACGCCCCCGGCGGCGAGGTGTCGTTCGACATCGATCGCGTCGGCGAGTGCCTCGAGCGGCCAGTCGATCACGGTCCGCTGCGCTGGTTCCCAGGTCACCGGCTCGATGTCGATCGTTTCGCCGGCCGCCTCCCACCCCGTGATGCCGCTCTCGAGCAGCGCCGCAGGTTGTCCGAGGATTCGCAGCATCCACGCAAGCCGGCCGGCGAGCGCTCCGCCACGTTCGTCGTAGGCCACCACGGGTGCGTCGTGACCGATCCCGAGCTCGGCCAGTGACGACGCGAAGTCGCTCGGGGTGGGAAGCGGATGGCGGCCGGCGGTGCCGGACGGGGGAGCGGCAAGGGTGTCGTCGAGCGACACGAACCGGGCACCGGGAAGGTGCCGGTTGACGTAGACCTGTTCGGGGTCGGGTCCTGCCATCGTCGAGCCGACATGGCAGACGATCAGGTCAGGATCGTTGGGGAGACGGTCTCGGAGCCACGCAACGTCGACGATCGGAGGAATCGGAGCGTTTTCGCGGGGCGACGTGGACATGGGTTCACTCTGCCACGCGTGCCACCATGAGGCGATGAGCGACACCTTCACCGCACTCGTCCTGCGCGAGACCGACGACGGACATGTCGGCGCGCTCGAACAACTCACCGACGCCGACCTCCCCGATGGCGACGTCACGCTCGCTGTCGAGTACTCGTCGCTCAACTACAAGGACGGGCTCGCTCTCGCCGGCAGGAACCGCATCGTGCGGAGCTATCCGATGGTGCCCGGCATCGATCTGACCGGCACCGTGATCGCGAGTGACTCACCGAACTGGCACGTCGGCGACGAGGTCATCTCGACGAGCTTCCAAGTCGGCGAGCGCTACTGGGGTGGCTACACGCAGCGTCAACGGCTGCAGTCCGAGTGGCTGGTTCGCCGACCCGAATCGATGAGTGCCCGCACAGCGATGGCGATCGGCACCGCTGGTCTCACGGCGATGCTGTGCGTGATGGAACTCGAGACCGCCGGCGTGCAGCCGGCCGATGGCCCCATCGTGGTGACCGGAGCGGCAGGTGGGGTGGGTTCGGTTGCCGTCGCGTTGCTGTCCGGGCTCGGCTTCGAGGTCACCGCAGTGACCGGGCGGCCTGAGACGCAGGACTATCTGCGCAGCCTTGGAGCGACCGCGTTCCGGACTCGCGAGGAGATGAGCGAACCGCCACGACCGCTCGAGTCGGAGACGTGGGCGGGCGCCATCGACACGGTTGGTTCCACGATGCTCGCCAGAGTGCTCGCCCAGATGAAGTTCCGCTCGACGGTGGCCGCCTGCGGCCTTGCGGGTGGCCACGACCTGCCGACCACGGTGATGCCGTTCATCATCCGGGCGGTACGACTGCAGGGCGTCGAGGCGGTGATGGCGCCGATCCCGATGCGCGAGGCGGCGTGGACTCGGCTCGCCGACGACCTGCCATCCGATGTCGTCGACACGATCACCGAGGTCGTGCCGCTCACCGAGGTGCTCGAGCGTGGTCCGACGATCCTCGACGGCCAGGTCCGGGGCCGCTGGGTGGTCGACCCCAACGCGTGACGATGACATCGCGGGGCTGACCCCTGTTGCCATCGGGTGACAACACGGGGCTGACCCCTGGTGTCATCGGTCAGTCGCGATCAGGCGGCGGGTTCTTCGACCGGAGCGCGGTCCTTGTAGTCGGCCCACTCCCACTCGCTGCCGTATTCGTCGAGGAGATCGAGGAACGGCATGGGTGGCAACGCTTCGGGGCCGACGACGCCGGGCCGGTGCCACACACCTGTCGCCATCAACTCGATGGCGACCGCGGGCATGACCGCGGTCTGCCACACGACCGCCTGATGGCCGAACTCCTTCATCGACCATGCGTTGTCGACCACGTGGTACACGTAGACCTCGCGAGGTTCGCCGTCCTTGTCGAGCCCGGTGACCCAGGTGCCGGCACACGTGCGACCGCGCATCGCGTCGCCGAGAGTCGCGGGGTCGGGCAGCGTGGCCGCCACCACGTCGCGCGGTGAGACGCTGACGCCCTTCACCTCGACGGCCCGGGTCGAGTCGAGGTCGAGCTTGCGAAGCGTCTTGAGGACGTCGATGAATTCGTCGCCGAGGCCGTACTTGAACGTGACGCGCTGGGTGTCGATCCAACGCGGCATGAGGATGACCTCCTCGTGTTCGACGTTGACGCACTGCAACGCGCCGATCCCCTCGGGGAACGTGAAGATCTCGGGCTCGGAGAACGGTTCGGTCGTGAACCAGCCGCGCTCGCGTTCGTAGATGACCGGTGGGTTGAGACACTCCTCGATCGTCGTCCAGATCGAGAACGTCGGGGCGAAGTCGTAGCCGTCGACGACCAGGTCGGCGCCGTCGCGGACGCCGATCTCGTGGATCTCGCTGAACAATTCGTCGGCGGCGTAACGCGCAGCAACATCTGAGAACCCTGGCTCGACACCCATGCCGCACAGCGCCATCAGCCCGCGGGCCTTCCAGATCGGTGACTGGGCGAACTGGCCGTCGCCGAGGCGGATCCCCGTCTTCTCGTAGGGCTTGGTGGCGTGCGGCACCGACAGGTTCATCGCCATGTCGACGTAGTGGCAACCCGCGTCGAACGCTCCCTCGAAGATCGATGGGTTGAACCGCGGGTCGCAGGCGTTGAGGACCACGTCGGCACGAATCTCGCGGGCGAGCGCAGCGACCGACTGCTCAGAGGATGCGTCGATGCGTGCCGCCACGACGCGACCGCCTTCGGCATCGGTGGCGGTCTCGACAGCGCCATCTGCTTTGCCGAGGTCGATGTCGGCAACGGTGATGTGCTGGTAGGCCTCCCGCTTCGAAGCGATCGCCACGAACGCCGACCCCACACCACCTGCACCGACCACGAGAACTCGCATGGCCGCAATGTACTCCTCCGACATCCCGCGGCGGCCGTGCATCAACCGGTCTCGGTACGATCTCGGCGTGGACGAACAGGCGCTGCGGTCGAGGTCCCTGTGGCTCGACCAACTCGAAGAACCACTGATTGCTCGTTCGTCACTGTCCGGCGACCTCGATGTCGACGTGGCGATCGTCGGCGCCGGCTACAGCGGGCTCTGGAGTGCTCACGCGTTGCTTCGAGCCGATCCGTCGTTGCGGGTTCTCGTCATCGAGCGCGAGATGGTCGGATTCGGCGCGTCGGGACGTAACGGCGGGTGGTGTGTCGGTGAACTGGCTGGCGGGCTCGGCGGTGCCGTTGCATCGTGGGGTCGCGAGGCGGGTGTGGCGATGACGCAAGCGATCATCGACACCGTCGACGAGATCGCACGGTCGGTGGCCGCCGACGGAATCGATTGTGGCTTGGAGCCCGGCGGCGTGCTCCGTCTCGCCCGTACCGGGCCGCAACTCCGCCGCCAGCATCTCGAGATCGACGAGTATCGGCATCACGGGTTCGGTGACGACGTGCTCCGCTCGCTCGACGCCCAGGAAATGACCGATCGAGTGTCGGCCTCCGATGTGCTCGGGGGAGTCCACTATGCGCCCGGCGCCCGGGTGCAACCCGCTCGCCTGGCCCGCGGGCTTGCGGAAGTCGTGGAGAGGTTGGGTGCCACGATCGTCGAGCACACGGCCGCCGTCGACTTGATCGGCGCGTCCGCTGGGGCTCGACCGAAGGTGATCACCGATCGCGGTGTCGTTCATGCCGACGTGGTCGTCCGAGCCACCGAGGCGTACACGCGCGACCTCCCCGGACTCCGCCGATCTCTCGTCCCGCTCTACTCGTTGATGGTGGCGACCGTGCCGCTCGACGACGCCACATGGGATTCGATCGGTTTGTGCCGGCGCGAGACATTCGCCGACGACAGGCGCATGGTGATCTACGGCCAGCGCACGACCGACGATCGCATCGCGTTCGGCGGGAGAGGCGCTCCCTACATGTTCGGCTCCGGCATCGACCCCGCGACCGAGTCGATGTCCGATGTCCACGACCGAATCGCAGCGACGTTGGTCGAGTTGTTCCCGCAGCTCGATGGCATCGAGGTCACCCATCGGTGGGGCGGCGTGTTGGGCGTGCCGCGCGACTGGCGGCCATCGGTGGGGCTCGATCGGACGACGGGGCTCGCATGGGCAGGTGGCTACGTCGGTGAAGGGGTCGCTGCGGCCAACCTCGCCGGTCGCACCATCGCCGATCTCGTGTTGCGTCCCGACTCGCCGCTCGTTGCGCTGCCGTGGGTGCAGCACGAGTCCCGTCGGTGGGAACCCGAGCCGTTGCGGTGGGCGGCGATCAACGGCGCTCGTCGTCTCGCCGGATGGATCGACGATCAGGAATCCCGGAGCGGGCGAACGCCCCGTCTCGCTTCAGTTCTCGACCGGATCGTGGGATGATGCAGCCATGAGCGCCGACCATCTGTCGCACGTGTGGTTCAAGGTGACCGACCTCGAGGTCGCATCCGGTGAGGGGTCGTGGGTCACCACCACCGCCGGGGAGCGCTACCTCGACTTCAGCGGCGGCATTGCCGTCACGTCGACGGGCCACAGCCACCCCCATGTGACGGCTGCGATCGCCGCGCAGGCGCAGCGCTTCGTGCACGCCCAGGCCAACGTTTACACCCACGACCTGATGCAGCCGCTCGCTGCGCGCCTCGCCGAGATCACCCCGGAGGGCATCGACACCTTCTTCTACGCGAACTCGGGCGCCGAGATCACCGAGGCGGCCGTCAAGCTCGCCAAGCAGGCGACGGGACGTCCGAACATCATCGTCTTCCAAGGCAGCTTCCACGGCCGGACACATCAGGCGATGGCGATGACGACCTCGAAAGCCGTGTACCGGGCCGGGCACGCTCCGCTGCCGTCGGGGATCTTCATCGCGCCCTACCCGAACGTGCGAGCCGCCGACCTCCAGGACGAGATCGCCCGCGCTCTCGCAGGATTCGACGAACTGCTCACGAGCGTGACGGCGCCGAGCGAGACGGCGGCGGTCATCATCGAGCCGGTCCTGGGTGAAGGTGGCTACATCGCTGCGCCCGTGGAGTTCCTCGAAGCGATCGATCGGCGCTGCAAAGAGCACGGCATGTTGTTCATCGCCGACGAGGTTCAGTGCGGTTTCGGGCGCACCGGCAAGATGTTCGCCATCGAGCATTACGACATTGCGCCCGACATCGTGTGCATGGCCAAGGGGATCGCGTCGGGCTTCCCGTTCTCGGCGCTCGGCACCCGGCGCGACCTCGACGATCGCTGGCCGACCGGTTCTCACGGTGGCACATACGGTGGTAACCCGATCGGATGTGCCGCAGCGCTGGCGACGATCGACGTCCTCAGCGCCGACGGATTTCTCGATCACGTCAACGCACGGGGCGCGCAACTCGGCGACGGGTTGCGACGCCTGCAGGAGCAACATCCCGCTCTCGTTCAGGTGCGGGCGCTCGGATTGATGGTTGCCGCCCAGTTCGACACAGCTGCGCGCACCTCAGCGATCGTGTCGCACTGTCTGCGCGACGGGAAGCTGATCACCATGACGGCCGGAGCGGCCGGGACCACCCTTCGCTTCATGCCGCCGCTGACGGTCACCGCCGAGGAGATCGATCTCGCGCTGACCGCCCTCGACAAAGCGCTCGTCGACGGCACCCAGGCCTGAACCGACTCAGCCCCGCACCCACCCCACCCACCCACCCACCCACGTTTGCGTCGGCGTTTTCGTGGGGCGGCCCACCCAAACCTCGCCGCAAACGTGGTCATGGCAGCCTGGGTGAATGTGGTCAGTTGTTGGCGATGTAGATCATCGGCACCTCGACGCCGCTGGTCGGAGCGCCGTTGGTGATCACCGGGATCACGGTGTCGCTGATCATCAGCAGGTCGCCGGCCGAGGCGACCCGGGCGGCCACTCGGTAGGTGTTGCGGTCGGCGATGTCGCCGAGGTCGTACGGAAGTTCGAAGGCCACCGGGAACGACACGTCGGCGAGGTCGATCTCCTGCATCGACAGAATCGTCGTCGGCGCGTCGGCGCGGCTGACGTCCTCGAGCGTCACGGTGAGCACAGCGTTCGTCGGGAGTCGATCGATCGACGGGGCCTGTGGTGGGGCGACGACCGTGCCGGTGACGGTCGGCGAGTCCGAGTCGACACCGCAGGCCGACAGCATGAGCACCGCAACAGCGATGAGGGACTTCATGCGCGGCAAGCTACCCCTCGGTCACCGCCGGTCGTCGTCATCGTCAGGCAACCCGTGGAGCGCCAACGAGGCGTTCGTGTAGCGGCCGTCGTCGGTGACATCGCGAGCAAACCACGTCGGTGGCTCGAAGATGTCGCTTGCCTCGATGGTGTCGAACTCGACTTCGGCCAACACCAGCCCGTCGAGGTCGCCAGCGAACACGTCGAGTTCGATGACGTGTTCGCCGTACGGGATCCGATGGCGCGTCTTGTCGATGCGGCGCCCGACGGTATGGGGCCAAGCGGCCTCGAACTCATCGCGCTCGATCGACCATTCGAGTTCGGTCCGTTCGACGCCGCTGCCCGCCTTCACGGTGAGAGTGCAGCCGCTGGTGCCGGCGTCGCGCACGCGAACCGATCGGCCCTCGTCAGCGGCCAGGTATCCCTGACGCAGCTGCACCGTGGCCGACGGGACGAGATTCTCAGGAGCGGTCGCGACCAGGAACTTGCGCTCACGTTCGACGGTCGAACGGGCAGGCGGGTACTCATGCGTCGGGCCACCTTCTGGACCGAGGTCGCGCGTCAGCTGCCAGTAGCGAGCGACTCGCCGACCGAATGCCTTGGCGGGTTCTGCGTAGATCGTCACGCCCGAGCGGATGGCGGCGGTTCTCAGGTCACGCTGGCGACTGCGGGCGAGGTCACGGAGGTGATCGATGTCGATCGGCGTGCCGTACTCGTCGGGATGACGGTCGAGCAGCTCGACGAGCACGGTGACGTCGTGGTCGTTTCCGAGCGTCTCGGCGAGGACGTCGAGTTGCTCGGCGAGCGGGCCGAGCACGCTGGGTGCAGCTTCGCGAACCAGCTGTACCTGGTACCAGAGGTACTTCACCGCTTTACGCCACTCGTGGAATTGCTGGTCGGTCGGCTCGGCCTGTACCCGACGCAGCGCCGACCGACCCCGCCCATAGGTGGCAGCGATCCCGTCCTCGATCGTGTCGAATCGGCGAGGGATCTTCCAGTCGCCGGCCGAGGCCCGGGCCTCGGCCAGCAACGCGAGCGCCGTTACGATCCGGTCGTCGCCGGTCGCGACTGCATCCTGGGATGCTCCGTCGGAGATCGCAGCCTGGCGATCTCGAGCCACTCTCAGGATCTCGTCGTCGGGATGCGCGGCCAACAACACATCGAACGTCGACACGATCGCGTGGGCGTCGCGCAGTGTCGACAGTTGGTTCGCTGCATCTCGGACCGTCCGATCGAACGACGTGGCGTCAGCACGCAGGGCAGGCTTGACGAGTCGTGCGAGTCCGCGTGAGGCCTTGCAGCGCTTCCGTGCTTCGTGAACGGCCACCTCGAGATCGGTGGTCTCTGGCTGGGCAAGGGCGCGTGCGAGGTACTCGATCGCCTCGTCGAGTCGACCGGTTGCGACGCGACGGACCTCTCGCTGCAACCGTCGGCCGGGTTCGAGTACGTACCCCATCACGTCCAGTCAACCGTTTCCCCTGCGCAGGTTCAACGCGATGAGCGGCGACGGGACGATCGGCCCTAACCGCGTCGGTGGGGGTCTCGTAGCGTGTGGTTCGTGGGAAGCAATGTCGTCGCCTGTCCGGCCTGTGGGGCCAAGAATCGGCTGCCGACGTCCGCGACGGGCTCCCCTCGGTGCGCCAAGTGTCAGCACTCGCTGCCGTGGCTCGTCGAGGCCACCGACAGTGATTTCGGTGATGCCGTCGACACCGGTCGCCTGGTCCTCGTCGATCTCTGGGCACCATGGTGCGGACCGTGCCGTATGGTCGCCCCGGTACTCGAAGCGCTCTCGACCGAGTTCAGCACGACGCTCAAAGTCGTCAAGGTGAACGTCGACGAGTCGCCGCGCACCGCCCAGCGCTATGAGGCGCGCAGCATCCCGATGCTGTTGTTCATGCGCGACGGCGAGCTGATCGACACGGTGGTCGGTGCGCAGCCGGAACACGTACTTCGGGCACGCATCGAGCAACTGTCGTGACCACTCCTCGATTCGGATATTCGGTCGTGGCATCGACACTGCACGATGCGCACTCGGTTGCCTCCGTGACGGCGCCGGTACGTGGCGTGCTCGACGACTTGGGTGGTGCTGCCATCGACATCGGCGAGCCTGATGATGGTCGAGCACCATCGCCACGAATCTTCGTCGTGGCGACCGGTGGAACCGAGCGACGGCTCCTCGAAGCGATCGCGCCGGGCGCGGATGGTCGAGCGCCAGAACCGACGGTGCTGATCGCTCACCGTGGCCACAACTCGCTGCCTGCCGCCCTCGAGACGCTGGCAGCGATCCGGCAACGCGGTGGTCGCGGACGCATCGTGTCGGTCACCGGCGACCCCGCGACCGATCGCACGCTGCTCGACGACGCGATCGGCGATCTCGAAGCGATCGTCGCCATGCAGTCCACACGTCTGGGAGTGATCGGTGGCCCGTCGTCGTGGCTCGTGGCCAGCAGTCCCGATCCTGAGGTCGTTCGTCGACGTTGGGGGCCCGAGGTCGTCACCGTCGAGCCGACCCGCATGATCGAGTTGACGCGTACGCCGGTGACGCCGACCGGCGTGCTCGCGGAGCGTTTCACCAGGGTCGCCGACCCGGTGAGAACCACTGTTGACCGTCAGGCCGTCGACGACGCGATGGGCGTGCGCGCAGCGCTGGTCGACGTGCTCGACAACGATCGTCTCGATGCGGTCACGGTGCGCTGCTTCGATCTGTTGGCAGATCCGGGAACGTCGGGGTGTCTTGCGCTCGCCAGCCTGAACGACGACGGCATCGTCGCCGGATGCGAGGGTGACGTCCCGTCCGCGTTGGCGATGTTGTGGGTGCGTCACCTGCTTGGCCAACCGACGTGGATGGCCAACCCCGCAAGCCTCGACGTCGAACGCAACGAACTCGTGCTCGCGCACTGCACCGTGGCGCCGTCGATGGTCGAGGGCTTCGCGCTCGACACCCACTTCGAGTCGGGCAAGGGCGTCGGAATCAGCGCGGAGTTCGCCGCCCAGCCCGTGACCCTGATCCGGCTCGGTGGGGTCGATCTCGACGAGTGCTGGATCGTCGAGGGTGCCATCATCTCGACGGGTGACGACGCCGACCTCTGCCGCACTCAGGTGAGGGTGTCGTTGTCGAGTGGCAACGTCGACGATCTGCTCACGCATCCACTCGGCAACCACCTGGTGCTGGCGAGTGGGCACCACGAACGACGCTTGCGCAGTTGGTGGGCGATGGCCGTCGCCGACTGACCTGTGACATCTGGGTCAGACCCAAGATGTCATGTGGGGTCAGACCCCACATGTCACGGTCAGCGCTGGAACGCCGTGAGTACGTCGCCGAGCCACTCGATCGATTGTCGCGTGATCGGGTCGACGACGAGTTGGACGTGTGCTGCCCCAGCAGCTTCGAACTCTCGGAGCCGATCGGCGATCTCCCCCATGGATCCGGTGATGGGTTGCACGGTGTTGAAGTCGTCGTAGTCACCCATCTGTCGGCCGAGGCCGCCCTCGAGCTGGATGAGGACGGCGGCGCTCGCCTCGACCTCCCCGGTGCGTCCCGCCGAAGCGATCAGTTCGTCGACGCGCTGCTTTTCGCGTCGGAACCCCTCGACCGTGTTGCCGTACTGGCTCCACCACATGTTCCACACATCGACGTGCGGCAACGTGATGTCGAGCATTCGAGCACCGATCGAGCCGACCATCAGCGGAGGCCCACTCGTCCGCGAACGCGGGTGCAGCACGCACCGATCCAGGTCGTAGTAGTCGCCGTGGAAGTCGATCGATCCATCTTGGAGCAGCGTGCGCACGATGGTGAAGGCCTCGGCGAACCGCCCGACGCGATGGTCGAAGGGGAATCCGAACGCGTCGTACTCCCTTCGGTTCCAGCCAGCTCCGAGACCCAGGATCAGACGTCCTCCCGAGATCGCATCGACGGTGGCAGCCTGTTTGGCCAGCATGGCGGGAGCATGGAAGCTGGTCGACGCCACCAGCGGCCCGAGTTCGATGGTCGTGGTCGACGCCGCGATCGCCGCCAGCGAGGTCCAGACCTCCCACGGTCCTCGATCGCCGACTTCGAGTTCGTAGAGCAGATGGTCGCCGAGCCAGACCGAGTCGAACCCCACCGCTTCGGCCGTTCGGGCCATCGCGATCAGCTCGGGAAACGGCACGTCCCATTCGACTTCCGGGAGCTGGACACCGATCCGCATTCGAGGCGTGCGCACCCGGCGAGCGTAGCAACGACGCCGCCCCTCATCCCGTTTGGGTGATCCTGCAAATGAACCCTCAAGTTGCCCGGCCTCGGTGCCGATAGGCGATTACCGTTCCCATGCGGTCGGCCATCGCCGTGAGTTTCCCGCCAACAGCACGACTTCCGAACGATGGTTCAGACGTTGTGGCTTCCAACGTGTTTCGAGGAGTAGTCATGGTTCGTAGTAGATGGAACCGTCGGGTCGGCGCGCTGATCGCCGGCGCCGTACTGATCGCCGGATGCAGCAGCGACGACGACACCACGTCAACGACCGAGGCGTCACCGGAGACCACCGAAGAGGGATTGACCGGAGAAGGCCTCGATCTGGCCCTGCTCGCTCCGTCTCCCGGCCTGCTGGCCACCCTGTTCCAGGGTCAGCAGCGTGGTGCCGATTTCGCCGTCGAGGACGTCAACGACGGCGGTGGCGTGCTCGACGGGCCGCTGACCATCACCACGTCGGTCGCCGAGGCCGGCGCCGAACCCGCCGCCAATGTGGCGGCCGCAGTCGACGGCGGTGCTCAGGCCCTGATCGGTCCGGCTGGTTCATCTGGCGGCGACGAGGTGCGCGACGAAGTGGTCGCACTCGACTCCACGACCTGTTCTGCCTCAGCCACGGTTCCCAGCCTCACGCTCGGCCAAGATCCGCTCGCCCTGTTCCGTACCGCCGTGCCCGACGACGTCACCGCCGGCTACCTCGCGGGCCAGATCATCAACCGGCGCGACGAAACCGCACCGGACGCGCCGTGGAGCGTGGCGATCGTCGCCCGCGGCGATGCGTACGGCCAGTCTGTCGGCAACACGATGGCGGCAGTCCTGCAGTCCGCCGGGCTCGTGCCGACCGTCGTCGACTACAACCCGCGACGGGTGCAGTTCTCCGGCATCGCTGAAGAAGTCGCAGCGCTGCAGCCCGACGTGTCGATTCTCGTCACCTACGAGGAAGGTGCCAACCTCCTCTCGGCGCTCGTCTCGGCCGGTCTCGATCCGGCCACGATGATCGGTCTCGAAGCGTTCTTCGCACCCCGCATCGCCGAGCAGGCGACCGCCGGCACCGAGGCAACCGCCGTCGACGGGTTCCAGATGCTCGGCAACATGGGCACACGCGCCTTCCTCGAGCGCCTGTACGAAGCCGACCCGAACGGCCAGGTCGCCAACGCACCGCAGGCCTATGACTGCGCCATGGTGCTGTCGTTGGCCACCGCCGTCCTCGACACGGGTGACGCCGACACGCTGGCCGAGGCGGCGATCGCAGTCACCGGTGAGGGTGTGACCTGCACGACGTACGCCGACTGTCTCGACAAGCTCAACAGCGGCGACGACATCAACTACGACGGCGTCAGCGGCCAGATCGCCCTCGACGCCAACGGTGATCCGACGTTCGCCAGGTTCACGTCGGCCCGTCTCGAAGCTGGAATGATCACCGACGTCGAGAGCGCCGACGTCGACATCGCCGAGCTGCGCCGCCAGTTCGAGGCGTACGCAGCCGCATCGTTGAACACCCAGATCCAGCTCGCGCTGAGCTTCCTCGGGTTCTACGACGGCCCGATCGATGGCCTCGACAGCCCCGAACTGACTGCAGCGATCGCCGCTTTCCAGACGTCGGTCGGCCTGCCGCCGACCGGGATCTGGGACGAGGCAACCGATGCGGCTGTCCGCCAAGCGCTCGGTGATCAAGCCGCTGCGCTGATGCAGAGCACGATGGAGGTGCAGATCTTGCTGACCGAACTGGGCTTCTACACCGGTCCGATCGACGGCATCTGGACCCAGGAGCTCACCGATTCGGTGAAGGCGCTCCAGCGCGAGCTCGGCGTGCCCGAGACCGGTGTGATCGACACCGCCACCCTGGAGGCGATCTACGACCGAGGTGTCGAGAGTGGTACACCGCCGGCCACGACGGTCCCGCCAGCCACGACGGTCCCGCCGGCGACGACGGTCCCGCCCACAACGGCACCGCCCGCCACGACGGTGCCGCCGACGACAGCGCCGCCGATTGACGGAACGATCATCGATCAGTTGGTCGCGGCCGGCGACTACACCATCTTCGTTGAACTCCTCGAGGCAGCCGGGTATCCGGACGACTTCGACCGAGCGCAGAACTACACGGTCTTCGCGCCGAACGACACCGCGCTCGCAGATGTTGATGTCGACGAACTCATCGCAGATCCTGTAGCGCTCTACGCGCAGCTGGAGTTCTTCGTGATCGAGGGCAGGTTCCTGCTTGCAGAGCTTCCGAATCCGGTGATCACGCTCAACGACACGCCGATCGCACTCGATCTCGTGGCTGACCCGCCCACATATGGCGGAGCACCGATCGTCCAGATCGATCTCCTCGCCTCGAATGGCGTGATCCAGGGGCTCGGCGCACTACCGACTCCCTGAACTGACCACGTAGTGTCGTGACCATGTCGCGACAGGTTGCCGCCGTTTTCGATCTCGATCGGACGCTGATCACATCGTCGTCGGCGACCGTGTTCCGCACACACCTTGCGGAACACGGTCTCGGCGGTGCCCACGACTTGCCGCTCGTCGACGGGTTCACCAAGTTCTACGAGCAGTTCGGTGAGAACTGGTTGATGATGCAGCCGGCGCGATTGGCGAGCCGCGCGGCCAACGGATGGAGTGTCGCCACTGTCGATGCAGCCATGCAGGAGGCCGCCGATGAACTGGCCGGCCTGCTGTTGCCGGGCGCGGCCAAGGCGATCGAGGAGCACCGCGCGGCCGGTCGCCGTCTGGTGATGGCGACGACCTCGCCGATGGTGTTCGTCAAACCGTTCGCCGACCGGCTCGGTTTCGACGGCGTGGTCGCCACCAAGTGGGAGCGCACCGTTGGGCCCGACGGCGACGAAGTGTTCACGGGCCGGATGTGCGGCGACTTCGTGTGGGGTCGTTCGAAGGCCGACGCTGTGGCGCACTGGGCGAGCGAACACGACGTCGACCTCGCCGGCTCGTGGGCCTACAGCGACAGCTACTTCGACGCTCCGCTGTTGGCCACGGTCGGCCATCCGGTGGTCGTCAACCCCGATCTCCAGTTGCGGATCGCGGCGACCATCCGTGGGTGGCCGGTCGTGCATTTCGACCGCTCCGACGGGGTGTCGAAGATCCTCGGCCGCGAACTGCAGGAGTGGGGTCGCCCGTTCATGCGCCAGGAGATCGTGACGCCGAACGCCCGCATCGAGTTCGAAGGCTTGGAGAACATCCCCGAGAGCGGCCCGGCGATCCTGGTGTTCAACCATCGCTCGTACTTCGACCCGATCGTGATGGGCCTCGTGATCGCCAAGACCGGACGGAACGTCCGCGGGCTCGGCAAGAAGGAGGTGTTCGACGTCCCGCTCGTCGGGCGCCTGATGAAGGCCTCTGGTGGCATCCGGGTCGATCGCGGTACCGGCTCCGACGAGCCCCTCGATGCGGCGATCGCAGCGGTCGAGGCCGGCGAGTTGTTGATGATTGCTCCCGAGGGGACCATCCCGCGCGGCCCGGCGTTCTTCGACCCGGTCCTGAAAGGGCGTTGGGGCGCTGCCCGAATCGCTGCGGCAACCGGCGCTCCGGTGATTCCGGTCGGGTTGTGGGGCACCGAGAAGGTGTGGCCGCGCCGATCCCGGCTTCCCAAGGTGTCGCTGACCGACCGGCCGGTCGTGACCGTCCAGGTCGGACGGCCGGTCAAACTGAAACACCGCAGCCCTGACGCCGACACCAAGAAGATCATGAAGGCGCTCACGGCGCAGCTGCCGGCCGAGGCGCGAGTTCAACGGATTCCGACGGCGGAGGAGTTGGCACTGACCTACCCGCCCGGATATCACGGTGACCCCGACGCCGAGCTGGAACGCCGCCCCGGCACCGACACCTGACGCACCGATCACCCGACGAATCGAGACGACCATGGCCGAGACCCGAGAGCGCGAGACACGATTCAGCGAACGCATGTCCGACCACGAAGCACTGATGTGGAACGTGGAGAAGGACCCGTGGCTGAATCCGAGCGGCGCGTCGGTCACGGTGTTGGAGGGTTCGATCGACGCCGAGCACTTCCGGCGCACGATGCGCCGAGCGGTCGCCAAGATCCCACGGCTGTACGAGCGGGTCGTGCCCGGCCTGGGGCGACTCGCGCCGCCTGCATGGGTACCCGATCCCGAGTTCGATGTCGACTTCCACGTCCGCCACGTGCGACTCGCTAAGCCGGGCACCGAACGGCAGTTGTTCGATCTCGCCGCCCAGCTCTACCAGGAGCCGCTCGACCGCACCCGTCCGCTGTGGCGTTTCGTGCTGATCGACGGCGTGAAGGGCGGCCGTTCGGCGATCTGGGCGATCGTGCATCACGCCGTCAGCGATGGCATCGGCCAGTTGCGGATGGCCGAGATGTACCAGCAGCTCGAGCCCGATGCTCCGATGCCCGACGACATCGACCTCGAAACGATCGTTGCCGAGGCGGTCGAGTCCCATCACGCGAAGCAGCTCGGTGGCGACTTGACCGACGGGTTCCCGACGGCTGTCGGGCAGTCGCTGGCCCACCTGGTCCGGCGCCAGCTCGGGGTCGCCCGCCGGGTTGCCGGCGAGGTCGTGATCTGGCCCGCCGATCCGCAGCGGGCCAGGGACTCGATTGAAGGCGTCGTCGAAATGGTGTCGTCGACGCTCGGCGCCCTCACGGGGTCGGGCAACGAGGTCGAGGGCGGGTCGCCGCTGTGGAAGGAGCGGTCGCGTCATCGTCACCTCGAGCATGTCTCGGTCCCGCTCGACGAACTGAAGGCGGCGGCAAAACGAACCGGCGCGACCGTCAACGACGTCTTCCTTGCCGGAATGGTCGAAGGGTCGGTGCGCTACCACGCCGACCGCGACCTCGAGGTCGATGCATTCAACACGAGCTTCGTGCTGAGTACCCGCCATGACAGTGCGATCGGGGGCAACTCGTTCACACCGGTCCCGGTGCAGGTGCCGGGCGCCTCGATGCCGCTCGCCGAGCGTGTGGCCGACATCCACACCCGTCTCGCCGAGAAGCGCGAAGCGATGGAGCACAGCGGTGCAGGGATGAGCGCGTTGTCCGGGGTGGCCAACTGGCTACCGACGTCGGTGATCACCAGCGCCGCACGGGCTGCGGCAGCCAAGATCGACTTCGCCACGTCGAACCTACGTGGAGCGCCCATTCCGCTGTACGTGTCCGGCGCCAAGGTGCTGTACATCGTCACGATGGGCCCAGTGGCCGGCACGGCCTGCAATGCCACAGCGTTGAGCTATGAGAACAGCTTCGACATCGGCCTCTTCATCGATCCGACAGCGATCGACGCGCCCGGCGACTTCCGCGACGCGGTCGACGCGGCCTTCAGCGACATCCTCACGCTCGCATGAGGTGCCCGGTGCGGCATCGCTGACGACCTGGCGAATATGGTCGCCGGGATGCACGTCTCGCAGCTCTGGCGCTATCCGGTCAAGTCGATGGTCGGCGGTCGCACGGAATCGGTCGAACTCGACGAGCTCGGGATCGTCGGCGACCGCACCTGGGCGGTGCGAGATCTCGAACGTGGCGGAATTCGCGGCGCCAAGAAGATCGGCTCGCTGATGCGTCTTGCGGCGAGTGACGTCGACGACGGCCAGGTCGAGATCACACTGCCGGACGGCTCGACGGTGCGCACGACGGATCCTGACGTGGACGCCCGGGTGAGCTCGGCTCTCGACCATCGAGTGCGGCTCGAGCGGCTGCGTCCGGCCGACGACCTCGACCACTACCGGCGCGGCGCGCCGGACTCCGACGATGTCGTCGCCGAGCTGCGTGGGATCTTCGGACGCGACGAGAACGAGCCGTTCCCCGACTTCTCGATCTTTCCGCCGAGTATCGCCGAATTCGAGTCACCGCCGGGCACCTACTACGACGCGTTCCCGCTGATGGTGATGACGGAGGCGGCGCTTGCGGCTCTCGCTATGGCGTTGCCCGACTCGAGCGTCGACATCCGCAGATTCCGGCCGTCGTTCGTGGTCGACACGGAAGGCGATGCGGCCGACTTGGCGATGCCCGGGCATCCCGAGTTCGACTGGAGCGGCCGGCGGGCGACCGTCGGAACGGCCACGGTGGAGTTCGGTGCACCATGTCCTCGCTGTGTGATGGTGACGCACGAGATCAGCGACGAGGTCCCGGCCGACCGGGCGGTGCTGCGTCACATCGTGCGCGACCTCGACCAGAACCTGGGCATCTACGCAACGGTGGTGACGCCCGGCGTCGTTCGCGCCGGCGACGCCATGACGTTCGTGTGAGCACGAACGGCGCCGAAGCTCAGCGAGGCCGCGCCACTCCCCACGAGTGGTACGACGCGACTCTGGCGCCGGGGAGGTAGGCCGACTCGACCTCGACGAGTTCGAAGCCGGCCGATTCGATCAGCGTCGGGATCGGCCGGATGATGTGGCAGCCGCCGGCCAGGCGCGTCCAGACCGGATCGATCCGATGTTGCCACCGCCGCACCGATTCGTCGGGGGATTCGCCGTGCTCGGAGAAGAGCAGCTGGCCTTCGGGTTTCAGCACCCGTCGCATCTGGGCCAGGGCTCGTTCCCAGTCGGCAATCGAGCACAGCGTGTACGTGAGCACGATCGTGTCGGCGCTGTCGTCGTCGAGCGGGATCTCCTCGCCCGGGAGATCGAGCCACCGCACGTCGAGGTCGGTTGCGGCCAGCGCAGGCGCCGCCTTCCGACGCATCCCGTCCGACGGTTCGAGCCCCCACACCCATTCGACGGCGGCGCGGTCGTAGAACGGCAGGTTCAGCCCAGGACCCATCCCGACCTCGAGCACCCGACCTGTTGCGCGAGGAACGACCTTGCGACGCTGTTTGGCGACATCGCCGCTCCCGCAGGCGACGGCAACGATGTGAGGCAGGACGTAGGTGTCGTAGATCCCCATCGCCCCAGTCTCTCAGGCGTTCGCGCACACGCGCGGCTCGACTCGGCGGGCGACCTACGCCGCCGAAGGGTACGAGCGGGTCATCACGAGGTCGCCGAGGCGCACCACGACGGTGCCGACGGGGTACGTCGAGCAGACCTCGTGGATGCAGTCGAGGTGTTCGTCGATGATCGACTCGATCAGGTCGTCGACGTCGCCGTCGGGATCGAATTCGACGTCGCCGATCGGCGATGCGGCTCGCTCGCGGGCGGCGTCCTCGAACAGGTCGACCCAGCCGGTGCGATCGAGCCAGTCGAACACTGCGTCGCGCAGATCCTCTTCGGTGACACCGGGACGGTCGACGATCATCGCCGTGGTGGTCGCGAAGCCGCTGGCGAGGCCCGGAAAGCCCCGATTGCATCCACAACGCTCGCCCGAAGCGCATTCCGCAACGAGCGGCGTGACCAGCTCGCCCTCGACGGTGAAGCCGTAGTCGCCGGGGGTGGTGCCCTGCAGCTCGTTCGTGGCGATCAGTACCAACATCGTGTACTCCTCGTGGCGCTCGTGCCACCCGGCGGGTGGCGTTGTCTGAGAGCAGTGTGAACGAGGGGTGTGGCACAGTTGACCCGATGCCGTATCGCCACGTCCAAGCTGCGCCGATGATGTATCTGATCTCCGTGCTCGGCGTCGCCGGCGCCGTGATCGGATTCGGTCGACGAGATGACCTCGGCGGTGGCTTCTGGGTGTACCAGGCGGCGATGATGCTCCTGATCGTCACCGGGGTGGTGATCGCTCGCCTGACGGTGGTCGTCGATGACCGGACGGTGACCACGTCGTTCGGGTGGGGATGGCCGAACCGCGAGATCGCCCTCGCCGACGTCGCCGCGGTCAGTCATGTCCGCAACAGCTGGTGGTACGGCTGGGGTCTCCGACGGGTGGCACGGGGCTGGATGTACAACAACTCCGGCCGTGACGCAATCGAACTCACCCTTCGTTCGGGCAAGGTGTTCCGGGTCGGCACCGACGAACCGACCGAACTGCTGACTGCGATCAACCGGGCCCGCTGATGGCCGGCGGTTCGCCTTGACCGACGGGATCTCGGTGGTATGAGTCCCGGAACGCGAGACTCAGGACGCCGAGATTGCGTGGCGGGCCCACACCGCGTAGAGCGGATCGCCTCGCACACCCGGATTGCGCAGCTGCACCGTTGGCGCATCGAAGCCGGCGGTGAGTTCGAAGTACTCACTCACGATGTTGCAGTGGCCCTCGTCGTTCGTCGACAGCCATCCGCGGATCGCCTTGGTGGGGAAACACCGGTTCGAGAACGTACAGACGAACACGCCGCCAGGACGTAGCACGCGTGCGGCCTCGGCGAAGACTTCGAGAGGTCGAGTGAGATAGTCGACGGACACACAACAGGTGATCGCGTCGAACGATGCGCCGTCGAAGGGGAGCACCGGATCGACGTTCAGGTCGTGAACGAACCACTCGTCAGCCGCTTCGTTGGCTGCCAGCTCCGTCGCGTTCATCCCGAGCGCCACCAACCGTTGCGGCGGCGCCGAGAAGTGGGAGATCCATGACGAACAGAGGTCGAGGACGTCACCGGTGAGTTCGAGCTCGTCGTACAGGTCGGTCACTGCGGCGATCGCCCCGTCGTCGATGTGGGTGACCAGTCGATCCGGGGCATAGAAGATCGCGTCGGGCGATTCGTCGGCACGATCGAAGAAGCTGGGCGGGAGGACGTGCTCGTTCGCCATCGCCCGGACCGTACCGGCCGACGCTGCCGGGTGACACCGCCCAGGTCGTCGCAGTGGCGGCAGAACTCAAGGATGTTGCAGGATCGCCGGTCGTTTGCCGCATTGAGCGGTCGGACAGCTACTCAGCGGTGCGGCCAGGACGAAAGTCACATCGTTCGTGTCGAATTCGCCGTTCCGGCCTCTTGCCCCAGTGTTGATCGACATCTATGGTCCCAGGGCGTGACGACTAACCCTCGGTGCGAACGACGCCCCGACATGAAGCGGCCTACGGAGGCGACATGAGTACACGAACTCGACGAAACATCGGAGCTGCCTTGGCGGCAGGACTGGCAATCGGAGGTGCCGTCGCCCTGACGTCGACGTCAGCGTCCGGTGCAGAAGAAGCTGACTTGTTCAACTATGACGCAACGCTCACGATCGATCTGGCGGAACGCGACGGTACGGTCCTGCTGGACGACAAAGTCGACAACTCCAAAGACGACTCCGAGATCATCCAGACCGCAAACCCGTGTGCGGCCATCCTGCCCCTGAGCGGCGAGCTGCTGCAGTTCGTCGCCAACGACGGCGCCTCGAGCAACGACACTGTTCAAGTCAAAGATTCGGCGATGGGTATCCTGACGGGCAACACGAGTTGTGGAAGCTCTAATGCGAGAACCATCAACAAGAACGAATCGTTGACGATCGAGCTCGGCCCCTACTTCGACTCCCTCGACGTGGTCGCAGAGTCGGTGACGCTGAAGTTCGATCGTTTCCAGCGCGGCGATCTCAAGGTCGGCTTCGATGGCGCCACCCCGACGGAGCCGGAGGGCGTCACCGGCTATCCCGGGGAACTCGTCCTGACGCCGAGTGGAGGTTTCACCAGTATGACGGTGACGTCGA
>DATLBC010000092.1:0-33651 GCA_035527095.1 Ilumatobacteraceae bacterium
CTGCAGGATGGTGGGCCCGACGAGCGTGTCGCCGAAGAAGTCACCGCGCATGGGCGCCTTCGCGTTGGCGAACTCTTCGGAGAGCACGACGCCCTGCATGGTCGTGAGGCCCTTGCCGCCGTACTCCGCGGGCCAGGTCGCGCAGATCCAGCCACCTTCGAACAATTTCTGCGGCCATTCCTCGTTGAACTGTTTGCGTTGCTCGTCGGTCATCTCGAAGCCCTCGTCGAACCAGCCGCTGGGCAGGTTCTCGTGCAGCCACGTCTTGATCTCGGCGCGGAATTCCTCGGCTTCTGGGGGGTAGGAGAGATCCATGTCCCCATTCTGCCCCACGACTTGACCCGCGGGTCAAGTCCAGATCGAGCTCGTCGGAGGCGGGACCATTCACACGGAGGAAACACTTCGGCGACAAGCGGGAAATCCCGCACCTTTAGGTTGCGCTCGCAATCCGGGAGGCAACGACGCCACTGGACTCCGCAATCCCTGTTCCCTATCCCTCTGGAGGACCCGTGCGCAACCGAGCGCTTCGAATCGTTTCCGGCCTGGGTGGCGTTGTCGCCATCTTGGCCATCACCCCATCCGTCGGCTTTGCCCAGGACTACGTCCCGACCGCGCAGGACTACCTGAACAACATCTGGGTGTTCATTGCCGGTGTCCTGGTGTTCTTCATGCAGGCAGGCTTTGCGCTCGTCGAGGCGGGCATGACCCGGGCGAAGAACGTCGTGAACATCTTCGCCAAGAACATGACCGATGCAGTCGTCGGCATCCTGGCGTTCTTCGCCACCGGCTGGGCCTTCGCATTCGGCGACAGCGGCGGCTGGTTCATCGGCACCAGCAACTTCTTCCTCCAGGACCTCGACCTGGCGGCGATCCCGGAAGGCGGACTCAGCCCTGGCACGTCGTTCTTCTTCCAGGCAGTGTTCGCCGCGACGGCGGTCACGATCGCCTCGGGAGCGATGGCGGAACGCACCAAGTTCTGGTCGTACGTCATCTTCTCGGCGGTCATGTGTGCGTTCATCTACCCGGTGATCGTGCACTGGACCTGGGGCGGCGGTCTCATCGCCGACATCGACATCAACGGAGCGGTGTTCTCCGACTTCGCCGGATCAGGCATCGTCCACATGACCGGCGGCATCGCCGCCTTCATGGGCGCACTCTTCCTCGGACCTCGCATCGGACGCTACGCAGCGGACGGATCACCTCGGGCGATCCCCGGCCACAACATCCCCTTTGCCATTCTCGGCGTGTTCATCCTGTGGGTGGGCTGGTTCGGGTTCAACCCGGGCTCGGAACTGCTCGCTGACGAATTCGTGTCGGGCATTGCGATCAACACCATGCTGGCGGCTTGCGCCGCTGGACTCTTCACCGCCATCACGATCACGCTCGTGAGCGGCAAGCCCGACCTCGCCATGATCGGCAACGGCGTGCTCGCCGGCTTGGTGGCCATCACGGCACCCTGTGGTGCAGTGACGCCGATGATGTCAGTGGTGATCGGAGGCATCGCCGGAGTGCTCGTGGTCTTCGCCGTGCTCTTCTTCGACAAGGTCAAGATCGACGACCCGGTTGGCGCCATCAGCGTCCACGGCATCTGCGGCTTCTGGGGTCTGATCTCGGTCGGCCTCTTCGCCACCTACGACGACGCCTTCCTCGGCCGTGAGGATGCCGGCCTCTTCTACGGCGGTGGCATCGACCAGCTGCTCGTGCAGTTGCTGATGGCCGCGATCATCCTCGTCTGGGTCCTCGTCTGCACCGGCATTCTCTTCGGTGTCCTCAAGGCGACGATCGGCCTGCGGGTCACTGCCGAGGAAGAGATCGAGGGCCTCGACGTCCTCGAGCACGGCCTCCAGGGCTACGCCGCCGACATGGCTCACACGAGCTGATTTCATCGAGCAACGACAGACCCACAAAGGAACCAACACATGAAACTCGTCACAGCGGTCATCAAGCCGTTCAAGCTCGATGACGTCAAAGATGCCCTCAAGGCCATCGGCGTCGCCGGGATCACCGTCGAGGAAGTCCGCGGCTTCGGCCGCCAGGGCGGCCACACCGAGACCTACCGAGGAGCGGAGTACAAGATCGACTTCGTGCCCAAGGTGAGCCTCGGCATCGTCGTCGCCGACGAATCGGTCGACGGCGTCGTCGATGCGATCGTCGCAGCTGCCGCCACCGGCAAGATCGGCGACGGCAAGATCTGGGTCACCGATGTGGAACGCCTCGTGCGCATCCGTACCGGTGAAGAAGGGACCGACGCGATCTAGTCGCCCGCCCACCCAACCTGATCGGGGCGCATCGTCGCGTTCCGCTCGTTGGTCCCCGAGCCACCCTTTGCGTCCTCAGAGGGGTCTGGCTCGGGGACCTTCGCGTCCACGTCACATCCCGCGAGGATGGGCACGAACCACCGTCGCGTCTAGGTTCTCCGTTCCATGAACTCCGGCGACACCGCATGGGTGCTGATCTCGACCGCCCTCATCCTCTTCATGACCCCAGGGTTGGCCTTCTTCTACGCCGGCATGGTCCGCTCGAAGAACGTGCTCGGCATGTTGATGCAGAACTACTTCGCAATGGGGCTGATCTCCGTGTTGTGGGCGATGCTCGGTTTCACGATCGCATTCGGCGGCACCGGCCCGATCATCGGCGACCTCGAGTTCGCAGGGTTGTCGAATGTGGCGAGCCTCGACGGCGCCATCCCGGGCATGGCGTTCGTCGGATTCCAGATGATGTTCGCCGTCATCACGCCGGCGCTGATCACCGGGGCGACCGCCGACCGACTCAAGTTCAGCGCGTACGCAGTACTGATCGGCGTGTGGTCGATCGTCGTCTACGCACCGATCGCCCGCTGGGTCTTCAACCCCAATGGCTGGATCTTCGAAACCGGTGCGCTCGACTTCGCCGGTGGCGCCGCGATCCACATCAACGCCGGCGTCGCAGCCCTCGCAGTCGTCCTCGTGATCGGCAACCGCAAGGGCTACGGGAGCGAGCCGATGCCACCGCACAACCTCCCGCTCACCATGCTCGGTACCGGCATCTTGTGGTTCGGCTGGATCGGGTTCAACGCCGGGTCGGCTCTTGCCGCCGATGGCGTGGCTGCGCAGGCGATGGTCAACACCCATCTCGCGGCTGCCGCAGGCATGCTCGGATGGCTGTTGGTCGAACGCATCAAGACCGGCCACGCCACCACGCTCGGGGCCGCATCCGGCGCAGTCGCCGGACTGGTCGCGATCACGCCGTGTGCCGGATTCGTCGGCGGCGTCGCCCCGATGATCATCGGCGCACTCGCTGGAGTGATCTGCGTCTTCGCCCTGGCGATCAAGGCTCGTATGAACTGGGACGACAGCCTCGACGTGATCGCCGTCCATCTCGTGGGCGGCGTGGTCGGCACACTGCTCCTCGGGTTGTTCGCCGATTCGGCGATCAACGGCGACTCGGACGGGCTGCTGTTCGGTGGTGGCCTCGAACTCCTCAAGGACCAGTTCGTGGCAGCGGTCAGCGTCGCCGCGTTCTCGTTCGCGGCGACGTATCTGATCGCCACCGCCATCCAACGCACGATGGGCCTGCGAGTGTCCGCAGAGGACGAACTGCTCGGACTCGACCAATCGCAGCACGCCGAATCCGCCTACACGAGTTGAACCCCGAACCCGACCCGCGCACAGGAGCCCGATCCACATGAAGCTGATCACCGCCGTCATCAAGCCGTTCAAGCTCGACGAGGTCAAAGAGGCGCTCAAGGCCTCGGGCGCCTCGGGTATCACCGTCGACGAGGTGCGCGGATTCGGACGTCAAGGAGGTCATACCGAGACGTACCGCGGCGCCGAGTACAAGATCGACTTCGTCCCGAAGATCCGACTCTCGATCGTCATCGACGACGATCGCGTCGACGATGTGGTCGCCACGATCGTCGCTGCGGCGGCCACGGGCAAGATCGGCGACGGCAAGATCTGGGTCACCGACGTCGAGCGAGTCGTCCGCATCCGCACCGGCGACGAGGGTTTCGACGCCATCTGACGCGCAATTCATCGTCGGTTGAGCGCCACACCTGACCCGTCACGTACAGTCGGCGAGATGACGACGGTCGAGCCAGAAGCTCCCACGACACCTGCGAAGGCGGGTCGCTGGACAGCACAGTGGAAAGAGTTGTACGCCGAGGTGATCACCACCGGGTTGTGCACGGGCTGCGCCGGGTGCGTGGTCACCTGTCCGCACGATGTCATCGGGTACGAGCACGAGGAGGGCAAATACGTCCCGTTCCACCTCGAAGAGGAGTTGGGCCTCGACAACTGCATCCACGGATTCGGCGAAGGCGGCGGCTGCACCACCTGCACGCGGGCATGTCCCCGGTTCCAGGCGTGGGAGCCATCAGCCGACATGCATTTGTTCGGTCGGGTCCGCGAGCCCGACGAGATGGCCGGCATCTGGCGTCAGCTCTACCTCACTCGTGCCAGCGACGAGATGGTGCACAAGATGGGCCAGGACGGCGGCCTCGTCTCGGCGATGCTGATCTGGCTGCGCGAGCACGACTACATCGACGCCGCGCTCGTGTCGGGCGTCGAAGACGACGACGCATGGAAGGCCAAGCCGGCCGTCGTCGCAACGAAGGAGGAGATCCTCGCCACCGCCGGCAGCCGCTACACGTACTGCGCCAACCCGCTGGCGCTGCCCGAGGCCAAGGAGAAGGGCTACGAACGCCTCGCCCTGGTCGGCATGGGGTGTCAGACGTCGTCGCCGCCGACGATGTGGGACCGCAAGGCCGGCAAGGTGTCCAAGCCGTTCCTGTTCAACATCGGCCTGCTGTGTTCGAAGACGTTCGACGACGCGATCTTTCCCGAGCTCTTCGAGGCCAAGTACGGCCTGAAGAAGCAGGACATGGTGAAGATGAACATCAAGGGCGCCTTCCAGATCTGGATGAAGGACGGCTCGTACCACGAGATCGACCTGAAGGAGTGCCACGGCTGGACCCGCAAGGGCTGCACGAGCTGTCCCGACTTCGCTGCCGAACACGCCGACGTGTCGACGGGCGGCATCGGCGAGGACAACGACTGGACGCTCACGATCGTGCGCACCGAACTCGGCGAAGAGGTCATCGAGCGGATGATCGCCGATGGCTCGATCATTGCGAAGCCGGCTCAGACCGACGAGACAGCGATGCGCTTGTTGCGCCTGCTGTCGATCGTCAGCCGCCGCCGTTGGCCGAAGGACGCCGACCCGGCACCGGCGATCGGGGTGCCACCTCCGAAGAAGAAGGCGGCGGCCCCACCAGCCGACGCCGCCCCGAAGTCCGACAGCTGACGTACATTCGGTGCCAGGCACCGTTCGTACCTCAGGGGGTCGAGGTGCGGGTGACGCCTTCGGGGTCACAGGCCGCGAGATCGGCCTCGAACTCGTCGAGTTCAGCCTCGGCAGGGCCACTGATTTCCGGGTTCTCGTTGTTCGCGTTGTCGCCGAGCTCGTTCAGGTTGTAGGAATCGACGACGTCGAGCATGCACTCCTGGATGTCCGGGTACTCCTGAGTCACCGTTCGCACGATGTCCTCGGCGACTCGCTGAGCGCTCGGATCGGAGGTACACGCCGACACCCCGAGCACACCGATCAGACCGATGGCGAGCGTGGTGGCGAGACGAGACGAGTTCACAGCACTGCGAGGCTACTGGCGCCCCTCCCCCGCGCCACCTCGCCACGGCCACGTCGGCAGCCCACCGATGAGCGAGAGCACCGCATACGGTCGGTTCGCTCATCGCGGACACGCGGTGACCGCCACCGATGAGCGAGAGCACCGCATACGGTCGGTTCGCTCATCGCCGGCGGAAGCGGAAGGGGTCGAGAGCTCAGCCCTCGGTCTGGGACAACTCGACGGCGCGGGCGAAGACCGCGTCGAGCATGGGCTCCGTGAGTCGTTTGGTGAAGGTGTTCTGCTGGCTCGGGTGGAACGAACAGATCAGCGTCGGCCCACCACCGACCGGCACTTCGACGCCATGGCCGAACTTCGGGCGCGGTCGCACCCCGAAATGGCTGCACGCCGCCTGATAGCCGAACTGTCCGAGGCACACCACGACACCGACGGTCCCGAGCGCCGAGAACTCCCGTTTGAGAAACGGCGCGCACGAGTCGCGTTCTTCGGGCGTCGGCTTGTTGGCGGGCGGCGCACACTTCACCGCGGCGGTCACCCATGCGTCGGTGAGGGTCAAACCGTCGTCGAGCGCCAACGACTGCGGCTGGCTGGCAAGCCCGGCACGATGCATCGCCCGAAACAGCCAGTCGCCGCTGCGGTCACCGGTGAACACCCGACCCGTCCGATTGGCGCCGTGCGCGGCCGGCGCGAGGCCGAGCACCACGATGCGCGCCTCGGCGTCGCCGAAGCCCGGAATCGGCCGGCCCCAGTACTCCTCATTGCGATACGCGGCTCGCTTGTCCACGGCAACCTGCTCGCGCCAGGCCACGAGGCGCGGGCATGCACGGCACGCAACCACGTCACGTTCGAGCTCGGCGAGCGGAGTCACAGCCCTCGACAGTAGGTTGGATGCACTCCATGGCCACAGCGAAGAAGACTCCCCCACCGACGTTCACGACGGTCCTGCTCGTACGGCACGGCCAGACCCCCACCACCGGCAAGGTGCTGCCGGGCCGAGCAAAGGGCTTGCACCTCGCCGACGAAGGTCGTCGCCAGGCCGACATCGCCGCGCAGCGCATCGGCGAGCTGAAGCGTGTCGACGCGATCTACTCCTCCCCGCTCGAGCGAGCCAAGGAAACTGCAGCACCGATCTCCGCCGCCCGCGGCGTGAAGACCGTGATCGACCGCGGGTTGTTCGAATGCGACTTCGGCGACTGGACGGGCGCCGAACTCAAGAAGCTCATGAAGCTGCCCGAATGGCAGACCGTGCAGCGCGCACCATCGACGTTCCGATTCCCGAACGGTGAGAGCTTCACCGAGATGCAGACCCGGATGGTCAGCACGCTCGACCGTCTGCGCGCAGCGCATCCCGGCGGCACGATCGTGTGCGTGTCACATGCCGACACCATCAAAGCCGCCGTCGCCCACGCCATGGGCACCCACATCGACCTGTTCCAGCGCATCGTGATCAGCCCGGCATCCGTGACTGCGATCGGATGGGGCCCGGGCGGACCTGTCGTCCTCGCCGTCAACTCGACCGGTCGTCCGTTGACCGACCTCCAGCCCTCGTGACGGCGATGTCGGCGTGAGCGTCTTCTACGAATTCGACGAGGTCTCGGCCTTCACCGTCGGCACCATCGGCCGTCCGGGCGAACGAACCTTCCTACTCCAGGCCCGAGCCGACGGCCAGCGGGTCACGGTCAAATGCGAGAAGCAACAGACCGCGGCGATCGTGCAGTACCTCCGCCGTGTGCTTGCCGACCTTCCACCCGCCGAGGACCGCCCGATGAGCGGCACCCTCGAACTCCGCGAGCCGCTCGACGCGGCCTTCGTGCTCGGCCCGATCGGGCTCGGCTACGACCGGTCCAACGACCGCGTGCTGATCCAACTCGAAGAGGTCGGCGACGTCGACGAGGAGGGCGAACCGATCGAGGACGACGACCGCGGCCACGTTCGGCTCTACTTGAGTCGAGGGCAGGCCGCTGCGTTCTGTGACCACGCCGATGGTGTCGTCGAGGCCGGTCGCCCGGCGTGTCAGTGGTGCGCGTTCCCGATGGACCCCGACGGCCACGACTGCCCACGGATGAACTGACCGTGTCCGACCCGTCGCCCGACGACATCGAGGACATCGACTTCGACGATGACGACTTCGACGATGACGACTCCGATCAGCGGGGCGTCGAATTGCGCGTGGATGCGATCAGCGATCCGATCGCCCACCTCCTGCGCGGCGACATCGAGGTCGAGGGTCGCATGCCATACAGCAGCAATGCGACGTTCCTCGTCCACGTGGTCGCGGACGGCGACTCCCATCCCGCGATCTACAAGCCGATGCGAGGCGAGCGTCCGCTCTGGGATTTCGAGCCCGGGCTGCATCGTCGAGAGGTCGCGACCTACCTGTTGAGCGAGCAGCTCGGCCTTGGCGTGATCCCTCCGACAGTGCTGCGAGACGGGCCGCTCGGCGAAGGTTCGGTGCAATGGTTCGTGACCGCCGACCACAGCCAGCACTACTTCACCATCCACGAGAACCACCCCGACCTGCACGACCGGTTGCGGGCGATGGCCCTGGTCGACGTGCTCGCCAACAACACCGACCGCAAGAGCGGCCACGTGCTGTTGATTCCCGAACGCAACGGTGAGCCGGCGAGTGTGTGGGGCATCGACAACGGACTGTGCTTCGCCGCCGACGACAAGCTCCGCACGGTGATCTGGGAGTTCGGCGGCGAGGACATCCCCGACGACTGGCTCGAGCGTGTCGGCGCGTTGTGCGAGCGCGTCCCGCTCGAGATTGCGACCCTGCTTGCCGACGACGAGGTCGAGGCGCTGCAGCGCAGGGCCGGCTGGTGTGTCATGCACCGACGGTTCCCGACCGACCCGACCGGGCGCCGCTATCCCTGGCCGCTGGTCTGAACCGTGAGCGACGTGTCCGACGAGGCCCTCGATGAGTTGATCCACCGCGCCGACCTCGACGGACTCGTGCGGATGATCGACGACCGCTGCAGCTCCCACGACTGGGCGGGCCTGCTGCGCGTGCGCGATCGATCTCGTCACGCGGTCAAGACCGGCCGCCAGTTGTGGCCCGCCGCAACGCTCGCCGAATATCGCCTGGCCCTGCTGGCGTCGCCCGAGTTCGTCGCCGCCGTACTCGACGAGTCCGACGGGTTGTCAGGGCGCTTCACGATCGGACCGCTCACGGAGGTCGCCGCCCAGCACCACCGCTGGGAGGAACTCAAGTCCGCGCTCGACCTCGGCCCACGAGCAGCATTCGTCGCGCACGAGCGGGTGTTGCGCGGCGAGCCCATCGAGGCGCCGGACCTACCTGCCGTGCTCGACCTCCCACTCGTCCTGCAGGACTGGGAACCCGACTACTCGCTCGCCACGTATAGCGAGACCGGCGCCGAGTTCCCGATGCCCGACCTGGACGACACGTGGATCGACGTGTCACCTGTCCCTGGCGAGATGCTCGACGACGAGGTCGAGTTGGCGGTCCGTCAGCTCGTCGAGCCGTGGTTGACCGGATCGAACGGCCACGCCGATGTCGTGTGCGTCGAGGGTGGCGTCGCCGAGTCGCTCGGTGCGCTCGGGCTCCGACGCGCCCGCATCGCCCGCATCGAGGCGCCGACCGCGCTCGCGTGGCTGGCGTGGGCCGGTGCGAGCGGTGGTGCCCACGGGCGGCGCCGCGGCGCCGCGTCCGGGCGGTTCGGTGCCTGGTGGACGCTCGCCGCGCTCGGCGACCTGCTCGACGACTGGCCGGTGCCCCCCGAGGAACTCGGTGAACTCGCAGCCGAACTGCGCTGGTACCGCTGGGACGGGTACGAACCGGCGATGGGCTGGCAGCTCCAGATCGCCGTCGAAGATCCTGACGACGACGTCGCCTGGGCCATCCTGGCCCGAGACGCCACCTGAACGCGAAATGTGCGCACGTCGTGCCGCTGAGCGGGCCGATGTGCGCACATTTCGGGTTCGGATGCGGCAGCGCCGCATCGGGGATGTCAGCTTCGAGCGGCGAGCGCCTCGAGGAGCTGCGGGAGCACCTTGTGCACGTCGCCAACGATGCCGAGGTCGGCGACACCGAAGATCGGTGCCTCCTTGTCCTTGTTGATCGCGATGATGTTCTTCGAGCCCTTCATGCCCACCATGTGCTGTGTGGCACCAGAGATGCCCGCGGCGATGTACACGGTCGGCTTGACGACCTTGCCGGTCTGGCCGACCTGGTAGCTGTACGGCACCCAGCCGGCATCGACGATCGCTCGCGACGCACCCGGTGCGCCCTTGAGCTGCTTGGCGAGCGACTCGATCATCTCGAACTTCTCGGCCTCGCCGAGTCCGCGGCCGCCGGCGACCACGACAGCGGCTTCGTCGAGCTTGGGGCCCGACGTCTCCTCGACGTGCACAGCCGTGACCGTTGCGCCAGCCGTGGAACCGAGATCGGGAACCGGGGCTGACACGACGTCGCCACCGGCACCAGCGCCAGCTTCGGCGACGAAGCTCTTCGGACGAAAGGCGGCCAGGAACGGACGCTCGCCGGTGAAGGTCGAGTTGACCAGCTTCGTGCCACCGAACACCGGTGTCTGCACGGTGACCGCGTCGCCGTCGACGGTGACCGAAGTCGAGTTGGTCAACACGGTGCGATCGAGCTTGACCGACAGCCGCGACATCACGTCGCGACCTTCGTAGCTCTGCGGGAACATGATCAGGTCGGGGCTGTCGCCACCGTCGATCACGGCCTTCATCGCCGCAGCAACTGCCACGCCGGGGAGTGCGCCGGCCAGGTCGCCGGTGGCGTAGACCTTCGCTGCGCCGTGGTCGCCGAGCGCTGCAGCAACGCCAGCGGCGTCGCCGGCGATGAACGCCGAGACGTTCCCACCGAGTTCGCGAGCCTTCGTGAGCAGCTCGAGTGTGCCGGTGGTCGGGGCGCCATCGGCGGCCTGCGCGAACACCCAGATGTTGTCGATACCCATCAGTGGTCTCCTCAGATGACTTTCAGGTTGTCGAGGAACTCGACGATCTTGTTGAACGTTTCGCCGTCGTCTTCGATGACCTCGCCGGCTTCGCGGGCGGGGGCATCTTCGACGGAGGTGATCTGCTGCGCCCACGACACCGACTCGATGCCGAGGTCACCAGCAGTGACGGTCTCGACCGGCTTCGACTTGGCGGCCATGATGCCCTTGAAGCTCGGGTAGCGGGGCTCGACCACGCCGGCGGTCACCGAGACCACTGCAGGAAGCGGGCAGGTGACCTCGTCGTAGCCGGCTTCGGTCTGCCGGTCGACCTTGAGCGTGCCGTCGGCGATCTCGATGCTCTTGGCGAACGTGATCGACGGGAGGCCGAGTACTTCGGCGATCTGCTCGGGCACGGTGCCCGTGTAGCCGTCGGACGACTCGGTACCGGCGATGATCAGGTCGACATCGCCGAGCTTCTTCGATGCGGCGGCGAGCACCTTGGCGGTGGTCAGTGCATCGGCCCCGGCGAGCGACGGATCGCTCACGAGGACCGCCTTGGCGGCGCCCATGGCGAGGGCGGTGCGCAGACCCGAGGTCTCGTCGTTGGGCGCCATCGACACGAGGCTGACCTCGCCGCCGCCGGCTGCCGTGACGAGCTGGAGAGCCATTTCGACGCCGTAGCTGTCGGACTCGTCGAGGATGAGCTTGCCATCACGCTTGAGCGTGTTGGTGGAGGGATCCAGTTCGCCGGGCAATGCCGGGTCGGGGATCTGTTTCACACAGACGATGACGTTCATAAGGGGCACCAAGTTACCGGTGCGTCAACTTCGGCCCAAACTCGTGTGACCAAGTCGTCGCTGGGTATTGGTACCGTCGGCAGCTTGCGGATCCTGCTCGTGGTCAACTCCTTCGCCTCGTCGGTGACGGCGCGCAACACGGTGATCGTCCATCGTCGTCTGAGTCGAGGCCACGACGTCGAGATCGTCGAGACCAACCGTCGAGGGCATGCCACCCGTTTCGCACACGACGCCGCCCGCCGCGGCATCGACATCGTGATCGGATTCGGGGGCGACGGCACCCTCAACGAGGTGGCGACCGGCATCGCCGGCACCGACACGGCGCTGGGCGTGTTGCCGGGCGGATCGACGAACGTCTTTGCCCGCACGATCGGTCTCCCGAACGATCCGGTGCAGGCAGCTGATCACCTCGCCAACGGCATCGACGCAGCCGACCTGCGTCCGATCGGCCTGGGTCAGGTGAACGGGCGCTACTTCTGCTTCCACACCGGCGTGGGCTTCGACGCTGCGGTCGTCGAACGAGTCGAGCGGCGCGGCTCGCTGAAGCGGTGGCTGGGTCACCCGCTGTTCATCTGGGCCGGGCTGTCGACTTGGATGACGGGGTACGACCATCGCACGCCGCACTTCCGGCTGCACGGCGACGGTGGCCCCGACGTCGACGACGGGTACTTCACCATCGTGCTCAACACCAACCCCTACACGTATCTGGGAAATCGGCCGCTCGACCTGTCGCCCGCCGCAACGCTCGACCGGGGCCTCGTGGCGATCACGTTCACCACGATGAACGCTGCGGCGATCCTGACCTCGCTGACGGGGGCGCTGCGCGGTGGCGGGGTGCAGCCCGCCAAGCACCTCGACATCCGCATCGACGTGAACCACCTTCTGGTCGAACACGAGACGCCGTTTCCGTATCAGGTCGATGGCGACGCCCTCGGCAGCACGAAACGGCTCGAGTTCACCCACGTGCCGGACGCGGTCCAACTGGTGTTCCCGAGCTGACGGTCAGCGATGATCGGGCCACGCAGGCTCGGCCACGACACCGTCTCGACCGAACGCCCGCAGCGCCACATCCGGCAGGTCGGTGCACACACCGTCGACGCCGAGGTCGGCCAACGCAACCAGGCGAGCCGGGTCGTTGCAGGTCCAGGTGTTCACCGCGAGCCCGTTGCGGTGACACCGCTCCACCAGCGTGCCGTCGACCTGCTCGTCCCACGGATGCAACGCCCGGTGACCGGCGGCCGCGAGCCGCACGAGGGTTGAGTCGTCGACCGCTGCGGTCGTGAGCCACCCCGTGGCGATCTCGGGCGCGTACTCACGGCACGCCGCCAAGGTGCTCCAGGAGAACGACGAGATCAGCCAGCGATGAGCGGCCTGCGGTCCGCGCCGGCGTAGTTCGTCGATGATCGGAGCAACCATCGTCATCGTCGGGTCGTAGCCCGACTCGGCCTTCCAGTTCTTGATCTCGACATTGACCAGCATCCGGTCGCCGCAGGCGTCGAGCACGTCGGCGAGCGTCGCCAACTCGAGGGCGTCGATGCCGGCGAGCGAGTCCGGCAGTGGGTCGTGCGCGACGAGCAATCGGCCGTCGGCCACGCGCCGCACATCGAGTTCGACACCGTCGGCGCCCATCGCATCGGCGAGCGAGAACGCTGCGGGGGTGTTCTCCGCAGCCGCGACAGAAGCTCCACGATGGCCGAGCACGAGCATGGGTCCATCTTGGTCGAACAATTCCAGCCGAACGTCAACAAAGGACGAATGGGCCCTTGCGACAACAGAACGCGGCGCCTACAGTTCCTCCCGGCCCGAGCGGCCCATCGCCCCGCAGCGATGCCCCATCCCCCGGCGGAACTTCCGCCTCAGCCACTTTCGAGGAGCACCAACGTGTCGATCCTTGCGTCCAGCCTCACCCTTGGAGCCGCAGACTACGAATGGCGAGATGACGCCATCTGCCGCGACACCGACCCGGAACTGTTCTTTCCGGTCGGGACCACGGGACACGCGCTGGTACAGATCGACAGTGCCAAGGAAGTGTGCGACGAGTGCACGGTGGCCAAGCAGTGCCTCGATTTCGCACTCGAGACCAATCAGGACTCGGGCATCTGGGGCGGGCTCACCGAGGAAGAACGCCGCGTGATCCGTCGCCGCCGCGTCGCCGCCGCCCGCGCTGCCCGCGTCAGCTGAGCTGATTGTCGGAGGCTCACCCCGATCCGGGTGACACCGGGCGAGGCCGTCTCCTCTTCGGCGCTTCGCTGACGCTTCCCTGGCCAGAGCGAACCGAATGCGTCACGTGGGGCCCGGCACGGTGTGTCGCTCTCAGTCGTCCGTGGGGACGCAGAGTTCGATGACCGTGCCGTGCTGCCGGGTGGAGCCGTCGCCGAGGCCAGCGCCTGTCAAGTCATCGGTTGTTGCGGGGCGGATGTCGATGGTGCCGTTGAGCTCCGTGGTGACCAGCGTGCGCACGATCGACAGGCCGAGTCCTTTGACCTGATCGATGTCGAACGTCGGATCGACGCCACGCCCGTTGTCGACGACTCGAATCGTGAGGTTGCGGTCGACTTGCGACAGGCCCACCTGCACCTCGCCACCGCCGCTGCCCTCGGGGAACCCGTGGTCGACGGCATTCTGCAGCAGTTCGGTGAGCACGACCGACAGCGGCGTCGCGGTGTTCGCCGGGATGCGACCACCATCGCCCGTCACGCTGAACCGCACCGGCCGGTCCGGCGACTGCAGGCCCTCCTCGGCCAGGCGAAGCAACGGCCGAACGATCTCGATGAACGCGATGTCGTCGCCGGGCTCACGCGACAGCGATTCGTGCACGAGCGCGATCGTGCGGATACGGCGCACCGACTCCTGCACGGCCGCCTTCGCCTCGGGGTTCGTCAGCCGTCGCGACTGCAGACGCAGCAGTGATGAGATCGTCTGCAGGTTGTTCTTCACGCGGTGATGGATCTCACGGATCGTCGCGTCCTTGCTCAGCAGGAGCCGGTCGCGCTTGCGGAGCTCGGTGACGTCGCGCACCAGCAACAGGCCGCCGGCGATCTCTCGACCGGGCCCCGCGTTGGTCACGATGGGAACGCACCGGCACAGCAACGTGACATCGGCGCCCTGCTCGAACTCCTCGACGACCGGCTCGTACCGCTCGAACGCCTGGCGGACCGGGCCATCGTGGAAGCCGAGCTCGGCGAGACGCATCCCGACCGGGTTCGCCTGGATCCCCACGCGGTGCAGCGCCGAGTTGGCGTTCGGGGACACATAGGTCACGGTGCCGCTCGAGTCGAGCGTGAGCACGCCGTCGCCGACGCGCGGCGCAGCGCTCGAGTCGGCGACACGACCGGCGAACGGGAACGAGCCGGCCTCGATCATCTGGACGAACTCTTCGAAGATGTAGGAGTAGTTCCGTTCGAGTTCACCGAGCGGGCGACCCGCGCGGACCTTCCACTCCTTCGACAACACCGCGACGATCCGATTGCCGTGACGCACGGGGATCGCGAGCATGCGGGCGTGATTGACCTCGTCGCCGCCACCGTCGACCTCGATGGACCCCTCGATGCGCTGCCCGCTGTCGAAGGCCTGCTCGATCAGCTCGGCCTCGTCACCGTTGGCCCAGGCCCCCACGTAGTCGGTCACGTACATCGTCTGGTTCGTCGCGGGTCGTACCTGGTCGACGGTCAGCCACTTGCCGGCATCCGAGCGCACGTACAGCAGTAGGTCGGCAAAGCACAGATCGGCGAGGAACGCCCACTCGGCGGTGAGCCGGTGGAGGTGGTCGACATCGTCACGTTCGAGCGCTGAGTGCTCGCGGGCCAGTTCGGCGAGGGAGGTCATCACCGTTGATTCTGCCTGATGATCACCCGTTGCGCAGGTAACCGGCCAAGCGACCCAACCCAGCAAGATCGTGGATGTCGCCGTCGAGCCACGGCACGGACACGAGCGTCGGCGCCATCGCGGCGAGTTCCGAGCGTCGGTCCGACTCACGAGCCGCCACGAGGGCGACATCGTCGAAGCGCGACGCGATCTGGGTCAACGCCGAGCGCACCTGCTTGACCGGGGCATCGAGTTCGTCGGCGATCGCATCCGCCAGCGGGTCCGCCACCTGGTCGAGCAGCGCCGCCGCGCTGTCGGCCGCCGCCGCGCCGGCCAGTTCCTCGGGCAGCACGCGATTGGCGACGACGGCGCCAAGACACATCTGCCGTTCGATCAGCGAACGAGCGAGGAAGCGCGCCTCGTAGCTCGGCGCCGTCTCGAGCGTCGTCACGACGACGAACGCAGTGCGAGGATCCACGAGGAGGGCCTCGACCTCGCGAGCGCGGCGCACGAACCCACTTTCCATCGCCTGGAAGAGCACGAAGAAGTCAGCGACATCCTGGAGGAACCGGGATCCCAACACCCGGTCGGCCACCTGGTAGAACGGCTTCGATGCCACGGTGAACAAACGCGACCGATAGGGAACGGTGAGCCAGCGCAGCAGCCGACTGCCGAAGAACTCGACCATCCGACCCGGCGCGTCGAGGATCGACAGCGCGTTTCGCGACGGTGGGGTGTCGACGATCACGAGGTCGAAGTCGCCGCGGGCGTGCAGGTCGTGGAGTTGTTCCATGGCCAAGTATTCGTGGCTGTGCACGAACCGGCTGGTGATGTTCTCGTAGAGCGGGTTGGCGAGCACCGCATCGCGAATCTCGTCGTCCGGGGCATGTCGAATGATCAGTTCGTCCCAGCCGGCCTTGGTGTCGAGCATCGCCACCCACACCTCGCCGCGCACCTTGACGCCTGCCTCTGCGAATGCGGCCGGGTCGATGCGCACCGGCGCGTTGCCGAATTCGTCGAGTCCGAGCGCCGTCGCCAATCGACGAGCCGGGTCGACGGTGAGCACGAGCACCCTGCCCTTCTGGCGCGCCGCTGCGGCGATACCGAGCGCGGCGGCGATCGTGGTCTTGCCGACTCCGCCGGAACCGGCGACCAGGATCATCTCTCGACTCGCGAGCAGGTTGTCGAGGTCGCTCACGGTGCCGTCCTCGTTGCGTGCTTCGGCATCGGCTCCGGGTCGAGTTCGTCGGTGAGCGCGTCGGCCACGAGCGAGACGACCCGTGGGCCGGCGGCCCGTGCGAACAGCTCGGGCACGGTGATGATCGGCAACTGCTGAGACACCGTGTCGGCACCTTCGATCCAGGCGCGAAGCCGATCGAGATGGGCCGCTCCAGTGGATCGTCGCGACTCGGTCAGCCGAGCTGCGTCGACGACGGTCCGCGCTCCAGGACCGACCGCGTCGATGAGGAGTGGCATCACCTCGTCGAGCCGGTCGACGATCGCCTGCTCGCGCCGGTTGAACATGGCCGGCAGCACCCGGTTCGCGATCACTGCCGAGGCATGAGCTCCCGTCTCGGCTCGCAGTCGCGCCAGCAGTTCGATGGTCTCGGTGACCGGCATCTCCTCCGGTGTCGTCACCACGGCAACACCGGTGCGCGCCGGGTCGTCGAGGATGTCGAGCATCCACTGGGTCTGATCACGAACCAATCCGACCTGGACGAGATCGGCGATCACGCGAGGAGCCCCGATCTGGCTGACGATGTGCCCGCTCGCCTCGGCGTCGACGACGACGAGGTCGTAGTTGCGCTCGCGAACCTCCCAGCACAGCTTGCCAACGCCCAGGATCTCCTTGACGCCCGGCGCGGCGTCGGCGACGAAGTCGAAGGTGGACGCCAGCGGGCCGATCCGCCCGAGGAAGGGGATCCGAACGAACAGCCGCAGGTATTCGCGCAGCGAGTCTTCGGTGTTCATGGCCATCGCGTGCAGGTTCGGCGCCACCTCGGTGGGTTCGAACTCGAGTGCACCGACGTCGAACGCGTTGGCGAGCGCACCCTTGGCGTCCATCTCGCAGACGAGCGTGCGTCGGCCATGGCGCGCAGCGACGTCGGCGATCGCTGCCGCGACGGTGGTCTTACCGACTCCACCCTTGCCGGTGACCCAGAGCAGATCGAGGTCGAGCAACCCCGACCGACCGGCGGGGCCCAGCTTCAGCCCCCGAAGCCGATGCGACGATCGCCGTCGGCCGACCCGAGCTCGATGTAGGCGATCTTCGCCGACGGGATCGCGACGTCTTTCCCTCGCTTGTCGGTAATCCACAGCACGTCGGTTGCTCCGGCCAGCGCCGCCTCGACGCGCGACTTGAGATCGTCGCGGTCAGCGTCTTCGGCGAGCTCGATGTTGATCTCGCGGGGGGCCTGGGTCACTCCGATGCGTACGTCCACGGCGCCACGCTACCTGCGGCCCGGCGCCCCACTACCGTGACGGCGTGACCAGCATCGCAATTCCCCTGTTCCCGCACTTCACCGCGCTCGACGGGATCGGCCCGTACGAGGTGCTGCAGCGAATCCCCGACTTCGACGTGACGTTCGTCGGCCACGAGCGCGGCGTCGTGCGCTCCGACAACGGCATGCTCGGCATCGAGATCGACGGCACGTTCGAGGAGTTGGTCGCCCCGAACATCGTGGTCTTCCCAGGCGGATTCGGCACCCGGGCACTGATGACCGACGAGCGTGTACTCGACTGGGTACGCACCGCACACGAGTCGACGACGTTCACGACGTCGGTGTGCACCGGTTCCCTCGTACTCGCCGCGGCCGGACTGTTGGAGGGGCTGACCGCCACGACCCACTGGGGAGCGCTCGACGTCCTGACCGAGCACGGTGCGGTCCCGACCGGCGAACGCGTCGTCGAGCACCTCGATCGCCGGATCATCACTGCGGCCGGTGTGTCCAGCGGCATCGACATGGCCCTGCGACTCGTCGAGCTCCTCGTCGACCGGACCGCCGCCGAGGCCGCTCAGCTGATGATCGAGTACGACCCGCAGCCACCGTTCGACAGCGGCTCGACCGCCAAGGCCAGCGCTGCGGTGGTCGAGCGGGTCATCGACTACGCCCAGGCCCGACACTGACGGTGTCGCGGTGTCAGGCCGCGCCCTGATCTCTCAGTCGGCGAGAGGGGCGAGAGCGGCGGCGAGGTCGTCGACGGACCACTTGGCAGGCTGTTCGACGGTGTCGCCCATCGCCCACGAGCGCACCCGCTTGACCACGCCGCCCTGGGCGAAGAACGTCTCACCGGTGAACTGACACGCCGTGCTGCTCAGATACGCCACGAGCGGGGAGATGTTCGCCGGGTCCCACTCGTCGAACACACCATCCTTCGGCGTCATGATCTCCTCGAGCCCCGGGGTGGCGAGTGTCAGACGGGTCCGTGCGCCGGGCGCGATGCAGTTGCTCTGCACGTCGTAGCGCGCCAGCTCCTTCGCAGCGATTTGGCTGAACGTGGCGATTCCCGACTTCGCCGCGCCGTAGTTCGCCTGACCGGGATTCGAGAACAGTCCGGAGGTACTCGACGTGTGCACCAGGTTGCGACGCTTGCCGCGGCCTGCCTTGTGCTCCTCGCGCCAGTAGGCCGCCGCCCAACGGGTCGGAGCGAAATGGCCCTTCAGGTGCACCGCGACAACAGCGTCCCATTCGGCTTCGGTCATGTTGACGATGACGCGATCGCGCAGGATTCCTGCGTTGTTCACCAGGATGTCGAGGTCACCGAACTCGGCGATCGCCGCATTGATCATGCGTTGCGCGCCCTCCCAGTCGGAGACGTCATCAGCGTTGGCGATCGCTTCGCCTCCCATCGCCCGGATCTCAGCAGCCACTTCCTCGGCTGGCGTCTGGTCGCTGCCTTCACCGTCGTTCGCTCCCCCGAGGTCGTTGATGACGACCTTGGCACCTTCCTCGGCGAACAAGAGCGCGTGCTCCCGACCGATCCCGCGGCCGGCACCGGTGATGATCGCGACTCGTCCATCGAGTGAGGTCATGGTGGCTCCTTGTCGACCCAGCGGCCAGCGGATGCCGGCCAAGATCCCGGAACCGTATCGATCTGGCGGCAACCGAGTCGATTCTCGATCGGAGCTCGACGCCTACAGGAAGATCAGATCGACGCCGGTACCGCGTGGAAACGTGGCGCCGGCCTGGATCTCGTCGCCGGCAACCGAGGCGGACACGAAGATGCCCTCCGTGGTCCCGAGCAGGCTGTTCACCGTGTATCCGGCCTCGGCCAGCGCAGTCTGTGAGGCGGGGAAGGTGAGCCCGGTCAGGTCGGGGAACGCGACGAGGTCGGGGCCCTTCGACAGTTGGAACGTGACGGTTCCCCCGCGTTCGACCGGTGTCTCCGGAGGCGGAGTCTGAGCCACGACGCGGCCGACTTCGATGTCGTTGCTGAAGAGCTCCTCGCCCTGCGCCGTGACGAGCTGCAGAGCATCGAGTGCGGCGGTCGCCTCGGCCGCCGTGAGGTTCACGAGATTCGGCGCGGGCCGCGGTTCGGGCCCGAGCGAACCGGTGATCACGACGACCGTGTCGGGGAGCACCTGGGCGCCCGCAACGAGCGCCGCGTCGCCTTGGACCAGCCAGCGGATCACCGAGCCGGCCGGAACCTCCTCGGAGAACTCCGCCGGTGTTTCGGACGGCACGAGTCGCAGTTCGGTGAGCGTGGCGACCGCCTCGGTCACGGGCATCCCCGTCAGCTCGGGCAGTGTTCGCAGCTCGAATCCGTCACTCACGACGATCACGAACGTGGCACCCTCGTCGAGCATCTCGCCGGCGACGGGAACGGTGCGCACGACGTGATCGATCTCGGGCACCTCGTCGCTGCGTTCACGCTCGGTCTCGATCACCCATCCGTTGCCGGAGATCTCGTTGAGCGCGACGGCTTCATCGACACCCGTGAGATCGGGCACCTCGTACGACTTGGTACGCAGCAGGAGCCAGCCGGCATAACTGAGCAGGGCGATGCCGACGAGGACGATCAACCCGAACAGGGCGTACTTTGCCCACGGCCGTTTCGGTTGTTCCTCGTCGTACAAGATCCCCGACGGCGTCGGATCGATGGGGGCCGAGGGCAACTCCGACGTCGGCGCAGCGGTGGCAGCGGCAACAGCGACCGCCGGCATCTCGACCGTGCCCGACGGGCCTGTCGGATTGCCCGGCGACTCGAGGGCGCCGGGCTCCCCCGCCACCTGCACCGCGCCGGTTGGCGGGTCGGCGACGTCGGTCAGCAACAGCAGCAGCGGGACGTCGGCATCGAACGACGAATCGACGCCGTCGACGTGATCCGGCGCCATCTCGTCTTCCGGCGCCACCTCGTCTTCCGGCGCCACCTCGTCATCGGACGCCACCTCGTCATCGGACGCCACCTCGTCATCCGGTGGCGGGGTCGGCGCGACGCGATGTGCGAGCGACGATGCGAACAGGCTGGTCGCCAACACCGGAATCGGCTCGGGACGCGGCAGCGCCTCGGCCGACGAGACGAGCGCCTGCGCGAACTCGGCCGCCGTCCATCGATCGTCCGAGTCGGGACGACCCCCTCGTTCGAGGACCGACGCCAACGAACCCATGTCGGCGGTGACCGGCATCAGTTTGCCGATGCGGGCGGCCAGCGTCGAGACGGTCGACTCGCCGGCGAATGGCACCTTGCCGGTGATCGCCTCGATCAGACACAGCGACAGGGCGTACACGTCGGTCTTCTCGTCGATGTCGAGGCTGAGCGCTTGTTCCGGCGACGCGTACCGCGCCACGTGGGTCGCAACAGTTGCTGGTTCCTCCCACGCCTCGGCGCCGAGCAGTTGCGCCATCGCGAAGTCTGTGATCCGCAGGCGGGCATCCTCGCCGAACACGAGTTTCGACGGCGTGAGCTCGGTGTGGATCACCCCGCGACCGTGAGCTGCCTCGAGCGCACGGCTGGCCTCGAGTCCGACCACCAGGGCCTGCGAGGGGGACAGAAGGCGCCCACGGTCGAACAGGTCGCGGAGGCTTCCCCCTCCGAGGTACTCGACCACCCAGTACAACGTGGGCTCGTCGTCGAGTTCGGTCTCTCCCCAGCCGAGCACGGTCGCGATGTTGGGATGGCTGAGCGACATGGCCACTTCGACCTGCCGGCGAAAGGCCCCACGAAATGCCGAGGTGACCGACAGTTCGGGCCGCACGATCTTCACGGTCACCGGCCGGTTGCCGTCGGTGTCGATCGCTTCGGTGATCACCGAATTGGCGCCAGCGTTCACCACGTTCTCGATGCGATACCGGTCGCTCAGCACGCGTCCGACCAATGTCTTCACGCCGGTCGGGGTCGGGTCGGGTGTGTCGAGATCCACAGCGGGCGAAACGCTACCGGGTGCGCAACTCGCGTGGTGGGCGGGCATCATGGGAGTCGTGAGCGATCGAGTGACCGACCCCGACTCCACGGACGTCGACGCGGTCGTCGACGCGGCCTCCGACACCGTCGAATCGGCTGCATCCGATGATCCGACGACCGACCGACCGAAGCGACGGGTCGACCGGGGCCTGTTGATCGCCAGTCTGGCGATCGCGCTCGGCCTGATCCTGATGATCTTCGGATTCACCACCGCCCTGACGGGAAGCGACGGAATCGACCGACCCGACGCGATCGAGTCGGTACAGCCGGTCGAGAACGCCGTGCAGGTACTCCAGCAGGAGCGTGTGGTCGTCGACCTCCAGTCGGGCTACGAGGCCCGTCTGGTGATCGACGGCATCGAACTGCCGACCACGGTGATCGGCCAGTCCGACGTCGATCCGTTCGAGCAGCCCGCCCCCGGCCAACAGGTCGACCTGCCGACCACGGCCGTCTTCGACCCCGGCAACAATGTCGTCTCGTTCCAGCCGGTCGAAGGTGCCTTGATCGAGTCGTTCACGCAGGGTCTCCACGAAGTTCAGGTCATCTTCTGGAAGATCGAGGAAGGACCCGAACAAGCACTCAGCTACCGCTGGGAGTTCAACGTCATCTGATCACGGTCCGACGAGCCCGGCGCTTCGGGAACCGCGTCGCGTCTTCCGCTGCAGCGTTCAGGTGGGCGGCAGCTCACCGGTGGCGAGCACGTGCTCGAAACCCGCGTCGTCGACGATCGGCACGCCGAGCGACTCGGCCTTGGTGAGCTTGCTTGCTCCAGCCGACTCGCCGACGACCAGCGCGAACGTCTTCTTGCTCACGCTGCCCGGGCTCTTGCCGCCCCGAGCCGTGATCGCCTCCTCGGCCTGCTCGCGGTTGTAGTTCGCCAGCGTGCCGGTGACGACCACGGCCTTGCCTTCGAGCGTCTGCGGCGTCGCCGCGCGAGCTGCGGCGGCTTCCGCCGCAGCACCCGGATCACCGAAGTTCACGCCGGCGGTGCGCAGCCGATCGATGTAGGCGCGGTTGGTCTCCTGGCCGAACCAGCTGACAATCGTGGTGGCGATCACCTCGCCGACGCCCTCCACCGCGGCCAACTCGTCGACCGATTTCGCCACGATGGCGTCGAGTGTGTGGAACTCGTTCGTCAACGCCAACGACGCCGCAGGGCCGAGATGGCGAACGCCGAGCGCAGTGAGCAGCTTCGGTAATGGTCGCTGCTTCGACCTTGCGATCTCGTCCACCAGATTCTGCGCGCTCGTCGGGCCCACCCGTTCGAGTTCGACCAGCTGCTCGACCGTCAGCGAGTACAGATCAGCCGGATCGCGCACCAGCCCGGCGGCGGTGAGCTTCTCGACCATCTGCTCGCCGAGACCCTCGATGTCCATGCCTCCTCGTGATGCGAAGTAGGCGATCTTCTGGTCGCGCTGGGCAGGACAGTCGGGGGCGACGCAGCGGGTGTCGGACTCGCCCTCCGGTCGCACGAGCGGGTTGGCGCAGCGGGGACAGTTCGTCGGGAACACCCATGGCCGACTGCCCTCGGGTCGAAGTGACAGCACCGGCCCGACCACTTCGGGGATGACGTCGCCGGCCTTGCGGACCACGACGGTGTCGCCGGGGCGAACGTCTTTGACCGCCACCTGATCCTGGTTGTGCAGCGTCGCCATGCCGACCGTGGAACCGCCGACGAAGACCGGCTCGAGCACAGCGAACGGCGTGGCGCGCCCGGTACGGCCCACCGACACCATGATGTCGCGCAACAGCGTGGTGCGCTCCTCCGGCGGGAACTTGTAGGCGATCGCCCACCGTGGCGCCCGCGAGGTGACGCCGAGACGTTCACGCTGTGCGGTGTCGTCGAGCTTGATCACGACCCCGTCGATCTCGTAGTCGAGATCGTGTCGGTGCTCTTGCCAGTGCAGACAATGTGCGGCGACCTCGTCGATCGTTTCGAAGGTCTGCACATGATCGTTGACGGCAAACCCGAGGTCGGCAGCGAACTCCAACATGGCGACATGGCTCGTGAACTCGGGCCCGCCGATCACTTCGCCCAGTTGATAGCTGAAGAACGACAGATTCCGGCTGGCCGTGATCGACGGGTCCTTCTGGCGGAGACTCCCGGCTGCAGAGTTCCGCGGGTTGACGAAGGTCTTCTCCCCTGCCGCCACCGCTCGTTCGTTGAGCTCGTCGAAACTGGACCGCGACATGTACACCTCGCCGCGCACTTCGACCACCTCGGGCGCGCCGTCGGGGAGTTCGTGCGGCACGTCGCCGATCGTCGCCACGTTGGCCGTGACGTCCTCGCCGACGCGTCCGTCGCCGCGCGTCGACGCCTGCACGAAACGTGCGTTCTCGTACCGGAGGCTGATCGCGAGGCCATCGAACTTCAACTCGCAGACGAACGCGGGAACTGCACCATCGAGACCCTTCGTCACTCGATCGGCCCACGCGCGAAGCTCGTCGGCGTCCATTGCGTTGTCGAGGCTCATCATCGGCACCCGATGGGTGACCGGCGCGAACGTGGCGCTGATGGCGCCGCCGACGAGACCGGTGGGCGAGTCGTCGATGACGAGGTCCGGGTGGTCGGCTTCGAGCTGGCGCAGCTCGCGCACGAGCGCGTCGTAGTCGGCGTCGCTGATCTCAGGATCGTCGAGCGTGTGATACCGCTCGTTGTGATGGGCGACCTGCGCACGGAGTTCGTCGACACGCGCCGCCGCAACGGTCGCGTCGTCAGCGTGCGCTGCGTCGTTGTGCGCAATCATCGTGCCGGGAGGTTACGAGGTGCGCCGGGCCCCGTCGGCACCGATCGATGCGTCAGGCGCCGAGGGCGAAGCGTGTCGCCGACGACTGGTCCTGGACTCGCTTGCCGACCTCGGCGGTGAGTCGAGCGATGCGCCGCGCCACCGACACCGAATGCATCGCCAGACCGCACTGCGGCGTGACGAGGCTCTGGCGGCGCAACAACACCGGATCACAACCGAGCTGTACCAGGCCACACCACAGATCGCTCAGCGCACGCCACTGACGTTCCGACGTCGACCCGACCGGACCGTCGGTGGGGATGACGCCCCAGGCGACGACGCCGCCGTCGGCGAGAAATCGCGTCAGGTACCCGACCCAATCGACCAACTCGGGCGACACCGGCAGCGAGACCACGTTCGGGCCGGAGGCCAGCAGCGTCGCAACGTCGCACGGCGCACAACAATGCACGCCGGTGAGCGTGTCGGCGGGAAGGGCGGCCATCGCGCTGGACATGCGATCGATCGCTTCATCGGGTGGAATCGGAAAGCCCGGCTGCATCAGCTCGGCGAACCATGGTTCGTCGAGCACCACCATCTGCTTCGAGGTCGGCAACGCCGCGGTGACGACAGCCGACAGCGCCGCGAGTCGATCGCGCACGGTCGAGAGCGCGAGATCGAACGCAGACTCGCGGTCGAGACCTGCACGATGGAGCGCCACACCGAGCGTGACCGGTCCAACGAACTGCCACTTGACCGCAGCGCCGTCGAGACGAACCTTATGGGCGAGGTCGAGGAACGATCGCACGCCGGTGAACGCCTCGTGCTCGATGTCGGTGGCGATCGTGGCGTGCGGCTTCACCTTCGTCGGGTCGACGATGATCGAACCGTCGGGAGCAAGGTTCACGCCGCGGACGCCGACGACGGCTTGGGCGAGCATCAGTTCATGATTCGAGCGACGCGGTGTCGTCGGGATGGTGGCGATGTCGAACTCGCCGATCGAAAACGCTGCGGCTGCAGCAGGATCGAGGTGCGGAAGGCTGCCGGCACCAGCGGTGGCCCCGTCGGCGAACGCAGCGCGGGCATGGGTCGGCAGATGGGCGCCAACCTCGAACTCGCTCACGACCCACCTCCCCTCGGTGATCTTCCCCGTACTCTGCCAGCCCGGCGAGCGCCGATCTGGGATCTCGTCATCGTTCCATGCCGCGCCGGCGCCGGCCGAATCGGTTCCCGGTGACTGCCGGCACACACCCCGGACGGGCTGCTTCGTCGGACGATTCCGTCGCGCAGGGCCCCCAGCACGGCAACCTGTGGGGATGGTGACAGTTTCAGACGAACCGATCGATCGTCTTGCCCGCTTCACCCCGTGGGTGGCGCGAGCGGCGTGGATCGTCGTTGCAGTGGTCGGAGGCAGTGCCGTCGAGGCTGCCGTCGATGGTCGGAGTACTGCGGTGATCTGGACGGCAGCCATCGGCGGATGGTCGCTCTGGGCGGTTGCGGCACTCGGTCTCGCCATCGCCTCGGTGTGGTCACTCACGGTCGTGCGCGTCGTGGTGCCGCTCGCCCTGTTGGCGACGGTCGCAGCCGGAATCGGCGGGTCGCCGGCAGTCGATCTCATCCTCCTGGGCACCCCGGCGATCGTCACCGCGGCGGCCGTGATCACGGCGGAGTTCGGACGCCAGTATGTTCAGGCGTCGGCATACGGCGACGAGGAACGATTCCTGCTGCGGTTCCCGGTGGGGGCCGGGTTGGCCGCGATCGTGGCCTGGATCGTGTGGGGACCGATGCTGATCGTCGGGCCGCTCCTGATCGCTGCCCGATCGTGGATCGTCGGCACGGTGCTGGCCGTCGTCGCCATTGCCGGAATCGTGCTGCTCGGGCCTCGATGGCACCGGTTGTCGCTGCGTTGGTTCGTGCTCGTGCCCGCTGGCGTCGTCGTTCACGATCCCGTCGTGCTCGCCGACACGTTCCCCCTGCGTACCGCGCAGGTGGCATCGATCGCGCTCGCGTCTTCGGACACCGAAGCCGCCGATCTGACCGGACCGGCCAGTGGCTACGCCGTCGAGGTCGTCACGACCGAGTCGGTCACGGCGGTGTTCGCGTTCACACCGTCGGAACCGAACGGCAGGGCAATCCATCTGCGCTCGTTCCTCATCGCACCGAGTCGCCCAGGGCGCGCTCTGAGATCGGCGCGCGAGCGCGGCCTCCCTGTGTCGTAGATGCCGCGCTCGACCGGTCAGCGACAGATCCCACCGCCGACGACGCGTACGTTCGTCGGGTCGTAGGCGACGACGCTCTGCCCGGGAGCGATACGGCGCTGGGGCTCATCCCAGCACACGACGATCGCGTCATCGACCTGGCTGATCGTGGCGGGCAACGCACGACCATGAGCGCTGCACTGCACGAGCGCCGGGCCGTCGAGCGGACCGTCGACCCAGCTCATGTGGTCGACGATGAGTTCGCTGCGCAAGAGATCAGCATCGCTTCCAACGGTGACGGTCGCGGACGCGGCGTCGACGTCGACGACGTAACGCTTCGGGCCACCACCGGGCAGGCCGATGCCCTTGCGCTGGCCGATGGTGACCAGCTCGACCGATTCGACCTCGCCGAGTCGGTTGCCGTCGGTGTCGACGACGGTGCCGGAACGAAACGGGATGCGTTCGCCGAGGAACGAGGTCCGCCCGCCGGTGGAGGTGATAAAGCACACGTCCTGGCTGTCGGGCTTGGTGGCGGTGCGCAGGTCGATCGAGGCGGCGAGCGCCCGCAGGTCGGCCTTCTGCATCCCCCCGACGGGGAACATCGTCCGGGCGAGCTGCGCCTGGTCGAGCATGTGCACGACGTAGCTCTGGTCCTTCGCTGCATCCGAGCCGCGCTCGAGGGTGTGGTGTCCCTCGGCGGTCCGCCCGATATTGGCGTGGTGGCCGGTGGCGACCGCATCGAAGCCGAGCAGGTCGGCGCGCTCCGCGAGGCGCGCGAATTTCACCGACCGGTTGCACTCGATGCATGGATTCGGCGTGATGCCGCGCCTGTGCGCATCGACGTAGGGAGCGACGACGTGCTCATCGAAGTCGTCGCCGAAGTTGAACACGAGGTGGTCGATACCGAGCTGCTGCGCGACCCGGCGCGCATCATCGACGTCGGACACCGAGCAACAGCCGGTGTCGCTGTCGCCGCCCCACAGCTTCAGCGTCACGCCGACCACGTCGTGACCCGCCTGCTGCAGCAACAGCGCCGCAACGGACGAGTCCACGCCGCCGCTCATCGCACACATCACCTTCACGACGCGCTCACGATCGGGCTGCGAGGCGTGTGGCGCCGGAGTTGATCGACCGAGGCGCCGACGACGTCGATCGCCCGGTCGATGTCGGCCGCGGTGGTCGTGTGGCCGAGCGTGAGCCGGAGCGCTCCCAGTGCCATCGATCGCTCGACACCCATTGCGGCGAGGACGTGCGACGGCTCCATTGCGCCGCTCGCGCACGCGGACGCAGCCGACGCGCACACGCCGGCCTCGTCGAGCAGGAACAGCAGCGCCTCGGATTCGATGCCCCCGATGCAGACGTGTGCCGATCCGGCGACCTTGTGTTCGGGAGGCACGGTCTCGACGACGTCATCGAGACGCAGTTGCAGACCGCTGACGAGCGCATCGCGCAGGATCGCCAGGCGGGCGTTGTCCTCGACGCGTTCGCGATCGGTGAGATCGAGCGCGACCGCTGCGGCCACGATGCCCGCCGTGTTGTGGGTTCCGCTGCGGCGCTCGCGTTCCTGGCCCCCGCCGATGATCAGCGGATCGACCTTCGGGCCGCCCCGCTCGACGAGCACGCCGACGCCCTTCGGGCCACCGAACTTGTGAGCGCTGAGCGACAGCAGGTCGACGTGCGCGGTGATGTCGCGCAGGTCGAGCCAACAGGCGGACTGGACCGCATCGGTGTGCAGCAGCGCGTCCGGCGCATGACGACGCACGACTCGTGCGACACCGGCGATGTCGGTGATCGTGCCGACCTCGTTGTTGACCGCCATCACACTGACGATCGTGACGTCTGGCGTGGCAACGAGCACGGCGGCGAGTTCGTCGAGATCGACACGACCGAAGGCGTCGACGCCGACGATCCGTCCTCGCTCGCCGAGGTGCTCGACGACGTGCAGCACGGCGTGATGCTCGACATCCGGACACACTGCGACGCCACCCCGACGGCCGATCGCGCCGGTGATCGCCATGTTGTCGCTCTCGGTACCGCAGCCCGTGAACACGACCTCGTTCGGGTGGCAGCCGGCCACGCGCGCGACCGTGTCGCGGGCCTCGTCGACGGCCTGGCGCGCTCGGCGGGCGAAACGATGCGACCCCGACGGGTTGGCGTACAGCTCGGAGAGGTACGGCATCATCGCTTCGACGGCCTCGGCGCGCATCGGCGTCGACGCAGCATGGTCGAGGTAGGTGATGGCCGGCTCCGTCACCTCGGCCACGCTACCGATTACGTCAGGGGTCAGACCCGCGATGTAATCGTTACCTCGCGGGTCTGACCCCTGATGTCATTCCGGCATAGCCTCGGGACGGTGCGTGGATACGACCACCGGTCCTACGGCGACGGGTTCGCCGATGTGTACGACGAGTGGTACGCGGACGTCACCGACGTCGACGCGACCGTCGCACGAATGCTCGAAGTCGCCGGGGACGGCGCTCACATCCTCGAGCTCGGTGTGGGCACCGGGCGTCTCGCGGCGCCGATGGCAGCCGCCGGCCTCCGTGTCACCGGCATCGACAGCAGCGAAGCGATGCTCGCCAGGCTGAGCGAACGCGACCGCGCCGGTGAGATCGACGCCGTGCTCGGCGACATCGCCGCCGGCCTTCCCGACGGGCCCTTCGACGCGGTGCTGGTCGCCTACAACACGATCTTCAACCTGCTCGGCGAACACGATCAACCGCGTCTGTTCCAACGCGTCGCAGAACGACTCACTCCCGACGGCGCCTTCGTCGTCGAAGCATTCGTGCCCGACGCCGATGCGACCGAAGGATCGTCGGAGGTCACGGTGCGATCGATGGCGGTCGACCACGTCGTGCTCTCGGTCTCGGTCAACCGCACGGACGAGCAGCTCGCCGAGGGGCAGTTCGTCCAGTTCTCCGCTGCCGGCGGCGTGCAATTGCGGCCGTGGTCGATTCGGTGGGCCACACCGGAGCAACTCGACGCCATGGCAGCCGAGGCCGGCCTCCACCTCGACGCCCGACTCGGCGACATGGCCGGGCGGCCGTTCACCGACGACAGCGCGCAACACGTCTCGATCTACCGCCGGGCCCACGCCTGATGCCGGCGCCATCGTTCGGCCTCGGTGTTCCCAACGGTGGAGACTTCGCCGACCCGCTCCGCCTCGTCGAGTTGGCGGCCGCGGCGGAGGCGGCAGGCTGGGACGGGTTCTTCCTGTGGGATCACGTCACCCGCCGCCGACCATGGCAGCCGATGGTCGACCCGTGGGTGTCGCTCGCTGCGGTTGCAGTGTCGACCGAGCGCCTCATCCTCGGCCCGATGGTCACCCCGCTCGCACGGCGCCGCGTCTCGGTGGTCGCACGGCAGTCGGTCACGCTCGACCGGCTCTGCGACGGACGACTGCGACTCGGGGTCGGCCTCGGGGCCCCTGACGACGAGTTCACACGCTTCGGCGAGGACGCCGACCCGAAACGTCGCGCGCGGCTGCTCGATGAGTCGCTCGAGGCGCTGCGGTTGCTGTGGTCCGGTGACGCCGTGTCGTACCGGGGAGAGCTGGTGACGATCGATGACGTCGAGTTTCGACCGACCCCGGTGAACGGTCGGATCCCGATCTGGGTCGCCGGCGGGTGGCCGGGTGGCGCACCGTTTCGCCGGGCGGCCCGGTTCGATGGCGTGTGGCCCGTGGCGAAGGCCGGGGGCTACCTGTCGGTCGACGGCTTCATCGAATGCGTCGCCACCGTTCGCGGACTGCGCGGAACCGACGAGCCGTTCGATTCGTGTTTCATCGACCGCAGCCCGGCCGACGGCGACGCGGAGACGTCGGACAAGATCGGCCGACTCGTCGATGGAGCGATGAGCTGGTGGATCGACTCGCTCGACGACCCGACGCTCCCCTTCGAACATCACCTCGACCGGGTCTTGGCCGGACCTCCGAGCTGACGCGACGACGCGACCGCTGGACCTCCGCCCGGTTGGGGTTTCCGACCTGACCCACCCGCGTGAACACGCTGTACCGTTGGCTCCGCCATGGCGTACCGCTACCTCTGGACCCCGCAACAGCTCGGCCCTGTCGAGGTTCGCAACCGCATCGTGTTCTCGGCGCACCTGACCAACTACGCACGCGATGGCCTGCCGACCGACCAGCACGCGGCCTACTACGGTGCCCGCGCCGCTGGTGGCACCGGTCTGATCATCACCGAGGAACACTCGACACATCCGACCGATTGGCCCTACGAGAAGCTGATCCACGGCTTCCACCGAGACGTGATCCCCGGCTACCGCAAGATCACCGACGCCGTCCACCGCCATCGCGTCCCGATCTTTGCGCAGATCAACCACAACGGCGGCCAGGCATCGTCGATGTACTCACGCCTGCCGGTCTGGGGCCCGTCACCGGTAGCGGACCCACTGTTCCGCGAGGTCCCGAAGGCCGTCAGCCATGCCGAGATCGACGAGATCGTGGCCGGCTACGCGCTGGTCGCCGAGCACTGCGCCGAGGGCGGATTCGACGGCATCGAGCTGCAGTGCTCGCACAGCTCGATCGTGCGCGGCTTCCTCTCCCCCGCCACCAACCATCGCACCGACGACTACGGCGGATCGCTCGAGAACCGGGCGCGGCTGCTCGTCGAGATCGTCGCTGCGGTCCGCAAGGAGATCGGGCGCGGCATGGCCCTCGGCGTGCGGATCTGCGGCGACGAGTTGATCGAGCACGGCACGACGATCGACGACGCCGTTCGGATCTCCCAGATCGTCGAGGCCACCGGCCAGGTCGACTACATCAACACCTCGATCGGCGTGGCCACGGCAAGCCTGTTCATGATCGAAGCGTCGATGCACATCCCGCCCGGCTACGCGATGTTCATCCCCTCGGCGATCCGCAAGGCCGTCGATCTCCCGGTGGTCGGCGTCGGCCGGTTCAAGGATCCGCTGCAGGCCGAGCGAGCACTAGCCGAGGGGCACTGTGACCTCGTCGGCGTCGTGCGTGGGCAGATCGCCGACGCCGACTTCGTCGCCAAGGCCCGTGCCGGAGCCACCGACGAGACCCGGCTGTGTCTTTCGTGCAACCAGGAGTGCGTGGGCCGGATGGGTCTCAATCGCTGGCTCGGTTGCATCGAGAACCCCCGCACGGGCCGCGAGTCGGAGGGTGTCGGCGCCGTCCGGCTCACCTCGAAGCCGAAATCGGTGATGGTGGTCGGCGCGGGGCCCGCGGGCCTCCAGGCCGCAATCGCTGCTCGCCGCAACGGCCACCAGGTGACCGTGTACGAGAAGGAGTCGGTAGCGGGCGGACAGGTGCGACTCGCCGCGTCGGTGCCGAACCGAGCCGAGTTCGGCGACATGATCCGCAACCAGCTCACCGAGTGTCGGCGCCTTGGCGTCGAATTCGAGTACGGCGTCGGTGTGTGGCCGGGCCTCGTCGATGAGAAGCAGCCCGACCATGTGATCGTCGCCGCCGGCGCCGAAGCGGCACGTCCCTACTGGGTGCCCGACGATGCCGACAATGTCGTCGACGTTCGCCAGGTGCTCGACGGTTCGGTGCAGCCGTTCGGTGAGGTCGTGGTGATCGACGAGATCGGCTTCCACCATGCAACATCGACCGCCGAAGTGCTCGCCGATCGTGGCTGCAACGTCGAGGTGATCACGCAGGGGATGGTCGTCGGCCAGGACCTCGGCATCACGCTCGACATGGAGAACTGGTGGATTCGCGCCGGCGAGAAGGGGATCGTGCAGACCACCGACCTCGTGCCGATGGCGATGGAGGGCCGCACGCTCACCCTCCTGCACCACCCGACCGGCACCAACGTGACCCGTACTCCCGACTGGGTGGTGCTCGCCGTGCACGCCAACCCGGTCGAGTGGCTCTACCACGACCTGAAGAACGCGGGCGTCAGCGTCGAGCGTGTCGGCGATTGTATCGCTCCGCGTCGAGCCCACGCCGCCATCGTCGAAGGCGAACGCGCCGGCGCCGCCGTCTGACGACGCCCCAACCACGTTTGTGTTGCGTTTTCGGCGGGACGGGTCACCAGTTCCGCAACGCAAACGGGGTAGGCGTGCAAGGATCGGCGGCGTGATCGACATCGACGCAGCGCTGGCTGCACTCTCTCTCGACGACAAGTGCCGGCTGGTCGCCGGTCTGACCACGTGGCGAACCGAGGCGTTCCCGGAGGCCGGGGTCCCTCAGTTGAAGATGTCCGATGGACCCAACGGGGTCCGAGGTGAGGGACACGGTGGAGCAGGGACGCCGGGTGTGGTGATGCCGTCGGGGATCACGACGGGCGCCACGTGGGATCCCGATCTGGTGGCCGAACTCGGCGCACTCGTCGGTATGGAAGCGATCCGCAAAGGCGCCCACATCGTGCTCGGCCCCACCGTCAACCTGCATCGCACGCCCGTCGGTGGCCGCACGTTCGAGTGCTACAGCGAGGACCCCGAGCTCACCGGGTCGCTCGGATCCGCCTGGGTTCGAGGGGTCCAGTCGCACGACGTCGCTGTCACCGTCAAGCACTTCGTCGCCAACGACACCGAGGTCGAACGGATGACCGTCGACGTCGACGTCGACGAACGCACGCTGCGCGAGCTGTACCTCCGGCCGTTCGAGCGCGCGGTCAAGGATGCGGGCGCCTGGGGCATCATGAGCTCGTACAACAAGATCGCCGGTGAACACGCCGCCCAGAACCGACGGCTGCTCACCGAGATCCTGCGCGACGAGTGGGGCTTCGACGGGTTCGTCGTGTCCGACTGGTACGGAGTCCACGAGGCAGCGCCCGCTGCGAACGCCGGCCTCGACCTCGAGATGCCCGGCCCGGTGCGCATCTACGGCCAAAAGCTGGTGGCTGCGGTCGAGCGCGGCGACGTCGACGAGGCCAGGGTCGACTGGCTCGTGCGCAACCTGCTGGTGCTGGCGAACCGGGTGCGCGCCGATGAGCGCTCGGCCGACCGTGCCGAGGAGTCGGTCGACGACCCGGCCGAGCGGGCACTGACCCGCCGTGCGGCGATCGCCGGCACCGTGCTGCTGCGTAACGAGCCGCGCCAGGCCGGCGCCGCCCCGGTCCTCCCGGTGGACCCGACAACGATCCGGAGCGTCGCGGTGATCGGCCCGAACGCCGAAATCGACCGATGCATGGGTGGCGGTTCCGCCAGCCTCACCCCGTTCCGACACCGCACGTTGCTCCAGGCGATCACGGA
>DATLBC010000093.1:0-16531 GCA_035527095.1 Ilumatobacteraceae bacterium
ATGGCCTTCACCGAGACCGCTTCTGCCGATCTGCCCTGGATCGACATGGTGCGCTGGACGTCCGACTTCGTCGCGACGGAACTCAGGAGCCACTGGACACAAGCGGAATGGTTGCAGCGAGCGGCCGATTTCACCTGATCACGGGCGATTTTCAGGTTTTCGGCAACAAACCGTCAAGAAAAGGTAAAGGTCAAGAGTTGACGGGCCGATGGACCTGTCATGAGTCGAACCGCACGAATCATCCTTGCCGCGGGCGTGGCACTCGCAGTCGCCGTGCCACTGTCCGGAGGCATCGCCTCAGCCGCACCGAGCAGTCGCTCGACAACGGGCACCACGACCACGACGGAAACAACGATCACGGTTCGAGACGGCGACAGCCTCGCCGGACTGGCATGGCGCCACGGCGTACGGCTCTCGGCGTTGCTGCGAGCCAACTCGCTCGAGCTCACAAGCGTCATCTACCCGGGCCAGACGCTGGTGATCCCCGCCGGCGCACAGATCACGAGCCCGCCCACTGTGGACCGAGCCGCTGCTGCCAGTGCGGACTATGTCGTCGTCGCCGGTGACGCACTCGCCAGCATCGCCTGGCGCCACGGAGTGAGCCTGGGCGCACTCCTCAAGGCGAACTCGCTCGACGTGACCAGCCTGATCCTTGCCGGCCAGCGCCTGCAGATCCCGCCGGCCACCCGACCGATCCCCACCTCCATCACGAGTTCTGGCTCCGGAACGTCCGCACCGGCCGCCATCACCACACCGCAACCGACCTCCGGTACGGACTATGTCGTCGTCGCCGGTGACGCACTCGCCAGCATCGCGTGGCGCCACGGAGTGAGCCTGGGCGCACTCCTCAAAGCGAACTCGCTCGACATGACCAGCCTGATCCTGGCCGGCCAGCGCCTGCAGATCCCGCCGGCCACCCGACCGATCCCCACCTCGATCACGGGTTCCGTCACCACACCATCCGCTCCGGCGGCCACACCGTCAGCTGCGGCCGCTCCCGCTTCGACAGGCAGCTCGGTCGACAAGCTGTTGTCGTACGCAACCGCCCAGGTCGGAACGCCGTACCAGTTCTTCAGCGCCGGCCCCGAGACGTTCGACTGTTCGGGGTTGGTCGTGGCCGCGTTCCGTCAGATCGGGATGAGTGTCCCACACCAGAGCCGGGCGCTCGCCCGTCTCGGCACCTCGGTGGATTGGCACGGTGAGCCGATCGCTCCAGGCGACCTCGTCTTCACGTCCTCCGTCGGCGATCCTGCCCTCATCACCCACGTCGGGATCGCGCTCGATTCGCGCCGGTGGGTTCACGCAGTGGGCCGTGGCCGCACCGTCAGCATCGGCTCATTGCCGGCGCCCGACCGCATCATGGCCGTCCAGCGCATCGCCCTCCCCTGAGCAACACGTTCAGCGGCCGGGCGACGACTACTCGAAGGCGGCGGCGAGGCGTTCGAGTGTGGCCGCCATGCCGGCGCGATTGTGGGCGTTGCGGTCTTCGACGCCCGAGATGCTCGTGCTGATCTCGCGCATCTCCTCCGGCAGCAGATTCTGCGTGTACTCGGTCACGCGGCAGCCATCATCGGTCGGCTCGATCGCGTATCCCCACTTCGAGAACACGAAGTCCCCGACACGACAGTCGAAGAAGAATCGTTCGTTGGTGACGAACTCCACGATGACCGCCTCGGTGCTCCAGTCCTTGTCGCCATTGCGGTTGTGGCCGGTGAACACCGCTCCGAGTTCGGGCCCATCGAAGCCTTCGTTCCACTCGGCGCGATACGTCTCGGGCGACCACTCCCCCATCCGGGAGATGTCGGTCACCGCTGCGAAGACATCGGCGGGTGACGCAGCGATGTTGCGGGACACTTCATGATCAGGAGTCATCCGGCGACACTATTCGAACGACCTGTCACTTTCCCCGAAGATCACCTGACTGCATGAGGGTGGCCAGCGCGAGTTCCACCTCCTGGGCCAAGATGACGCCCGTGGTCTCGCGGGCGATGGGCCGGAGGGCCCCGAGCGCGGTGGCGAGTTCGTCTGGGGTTGCGCTACCGGCGAACCCGGCGCCGGCTCGTTCGACGAGCAGCTTGACCGTGTCGGCCACGACCCTGGAGAGCCGGCGTCGGAGCAGGTCGCGAATGAGCGCCGACACTTCGATGTCGATGCCGGCATCGCGCAAACGCAGTGCGTGATCGAGCAGTGCCGGGCTGGGAATGATCCAGGTCTGCCCGGGCTGGGGCTCGACGTAACCGGCTTCGTGGAGTTCCGCGATCAGGCCCTTCGGGACGTCGCCGTGGGTACCGACGAGCTCCACCAGTTCGTCGTGCGAGACGGTGGTCGGGCGGTCGTCGGACCACGGCGCGCTCAGCGTCGCGTCGATCCCGAGCCATTCGGACACGGTGCGCGTCGGGAGCTTGCTCGAGACGAGGTCGCCGATGCTGTGCAGGGTGAGCCCGCGATCTCGCAACTCGGTGATGACTGCGAGTCGCTCCCGATGCTCGGCGTTGTAGACGGCGTCGCGCCCCTTCTTGGCGGGCTTCGGGAGCAACCGTTCGTTCTGGTAGTAGCGAATGGTTCGCTCGCTGACGCCACTGATCTCCGCCAACTCGGCCAGCCCGTACTCCTCGGGTGGGACCGGGGGCTGCTCGTCGTGGCTCATGCGCACCATTCAATCACCTCCGACACAACCGTGACAGTAGTCACTGACAATATATGTTGACAGTAACGACTGTCAGTGTCATGGTGTGTGCGTGACACTCCTCCTCGACATGCCCGCAACCGCCACCCGTTCCGAACAGCTCATCGCTGCGTCGGAGCGAGCAACGCACGATCCGTTCCGCGAGATCGATTGGGACATCCCCATCGACGACTCCGCCTTCCATCTGCCGCCGGAACTCCTCGCGCTCTTCGGTACCGAGACGTGGGATGTCATGACCGAGCCCGAACGGATCGCGTACAGCCGCCACGAGACCGCGGCGATGTTCGGTGCCGGGATCTGGTTCGAGAACGCGCTCATGCAGATCGTGCTCAGCCACCTGACCGAGATCGACGTACGAGACCCGATGCACCGCTACCTCCTCATCGAGGTCGCCGACGAGTGCCGCCATTCGATGATGTTCGGTGAGTACATCCGCCGCGCCGGGACGCCCGCTTACGGCCCCACCCGCGCCGTCGAATTCGAGCATGGTCCCGGCGGACGCGCCATGTCCTACCTCGCAATCCTCGCCATCGAAGAACTCCTCGACCACGCCAACCGCGCCACCATGCGCGACGAGCGGCTTCACCCGGTCGTCCGCCAGATCAGCAAGCTCCACGTTCTCGAGGAAGCACGACATGTCAGCTTTGCCAAGAGCTACCTCACGGAGAGTTGGCCCACGCTGAACTCCGACGAGCAGGGGTTCGTCAGAGCCGTCGCTCCGGACCTCGTGGCGGAGATCGTGGCCCTGAGCCTCGACCCAGCCGTGTTCGAGCACCTGGGCATCACCGACGGCATCGACATCGCACGAACCAACCCCGCGTACCGAGCGAATGTCATCGTGGCACTTGCCAAGCTGACATCGTTCCTCAGCGACGTGGGCGTGATCGACGAACGCGACGTCTGGGTCGAGCGTGGGCTCATGGCACCGTAGCCATCCGTACCCGAAGGTGCCCTTCCTTCGAATGGGCCAGGTCGTCGCCGACATCCGTGACCTCATGGAGGCCAGGGGCGCTCCCATCGTGGCGCTCTGGTCCGACCGATCCGAGTGACACGATCATCCCGACCGGTGTCGGTGTCCGGCGTACTCACGAGCACGAGGTGGACGAGCATCTGACGACCCGCGCTCGAGTTCCCACCATCTCGGTCAGCTGGTGGGGTCGAGCATCCGTCGGTAGACCCCGACGTACTGGTCGACCATCGTGGTGGTGTCGAAGCGCGACACCGCGATGCCTCGGATCGCGGCGCGGTCGAGGCCACCGGCGGCGTCGACAGCGGCGAGCGTGCCAGCGACATCGGAGACCAGGTACCCGGTCGTGCCGTGGTCGATCAGCTCACGCATCGAGCCCCGATCGTGGGCGATCACCGGCGTGCCACACGCCATGGCCTCGACCACGCTGTAGCCGAACGGCTCGTCGAAGTCGATCAGGTGGAGCAGTGCATGGGCGCCGCTGAGGACGGCGGCGCGCTCTGCAACGGACACGGGCCCGAGATATCGCACGTGGTCGCCGTCGATGTGCGGCTCGATCTCCTCGCGGAAGTACCGCTCGTCCTGGACGATGCCGGCGATGTCGAGCCGGCGGCCGGTACGGCGGGCGATGTCGATCGCATGCGTGGTGCCCTTGTCGGGATGGATGCGCCCGAAGAACAAGAGATGATCTCCAGGTGCGGGATGTACGGCGAACGAGTCCGTGTCGATGCCGTGATGGATCGTGGCTGCGTAGTGCAGGGCAGGATGCCGATCGGCATCGCTGATCGCGACGTAGTGGGTGGTCGCGTCGTACTGCTCGTACACCGGCACGATGCGCGGCGACGAGAAGCCGTGGACCGTCGTGACCACCGGCGTGTCGACGAGGCCGCTGTAGGTGAGCGGGAGGAAGTCGAAGCCGTTGTGGATGACGTCGAAGTCGTCGGCGCGCTCGAACACTGCCGCGATGTGGAGGCACTCGGCGACCTTCGGTTCGATCGTGGGGTCCTCCGACCAGCCGGTCGATGCGGTGCCGTGCAGCGTGGCCGTGGTGACCGAGTCGGCGGTGGCGAAGAGCGTGACATGGTGGCCGGCTGCGACGAGGCCCTCGGTGAGCAGCGACGCGAACTGTTCCCACGGGCCGTAGTGGCGCGGCGGTGTCCGCCAGGCGATCGGAGCGAGCACTGCGACCCGGAGTGGCGACCCGGGCCCGGTGTCGTGATGGCGACGACGGATCAGATCAGGGTACCGACGGCAGATCGAGAACCCCGGGCGGTACAGTGAGCGCACGTCCCCTCGGACGTGTGCGCCCCGCTTGGGCTGGACGGCCGTCACGGTCTTGTCGCCCTCCGCAGGCTCGTCGCCCCGCACGAGCTGAACAAGGAGTTTCCAGAGTGCACACCGCCGTCTCAGTTCCGCCCACGACCTCGGGCGAGGGCGAGGCTCGATCCTTCGGGATCCTGTCGACCTTCCCACCAACCTCGTGTGGGATCGCCACGTTTTCCGCCGCGCTCGCGGCCGGGCTCATCGCGACCGGAGCATCGGTCGATGTCGTTCGCGTCGGTCCATCACCGGAGTTCGAGGACGTCCTGGTGCTGGCATCGCTCGCCGGTCGGTCACCGGAGGAACGAACCGCTGCCGTGGAGGCGTTGAACGCCGATGACATCGTCATCGTCCAGCACGAGTACGGCTTGTACGACGGTCCCGACGGTGAGTCGATCATCGAGCTGATGGCCGCGATCGAGATCCCGATCCTGGTGGTGGCGCACACGGTCCTGAGCCATCCGACGCCGAACCAGCGGCGCGTGCTCGAGGAGGTGTGCGATGCGGCCGACGCCGTGGTGGTGATGACGGAGACGGCACGAACACGGCTCTTCGAGGGATTCGACGTCGATCACTCGAAGGTCAGCCTGATCCCACACGGCGCAGCGACACCGTCAGGAGCCCCGGTGGGCGAACCACGCCCGACGGGCGATGCGCCCCGCGTCCTGACCTGGGGTCTGCTCGGCCCCGGCAAGGGAATCGAGTGGGCGATCGACGCGCTCGACGAGCTGATCGGCCTCGACCCCCACCCCGAATACATCGTCGCCGGATCCACACACCCCAAGGTGCGAGAGCGACACGGTGAGGCGTATCGGGAGATGCTCGTCGACCGCGCCGCGTCGTCGACCGCGGCCGCGCACGTGACCTTCGACGACACGTACCGTGACCTGGCGTCGTTGAACGACCTGATACAGACCGCCGATCTGGTGGTACTGCCCTACGACTCGCGCGATCAGGTCACCTCTGGCGTGCTGGTCGACGCCGTTGCGGCGGGTCGGCCCGTCGTGTCGACTGCGTTCCCGCACGCCGTGGAACTCTTGGCGAGTGGCGCCGGAATCGTCGTACCGCAACGTGATCCGGTCGCACTCGGCCAGGCGATCCGGTCGGTCCTCACCGACCCGGAACTGGCCGCGTCGATGGCGGCCGAGGCGCACCGCCTCGCGCCAGACCTCTCATGGCCCGCTGTGGCCAGCCGATACTGCGAGCTGGCCGATGACGTTGCGGCATCGCGAGCGGCGGTGACGTCGTGACGTTGCCGTCATTCGGCCATGTCCTGTCGCTGTCCGATGGCATCGGGATGTTCGAGCACGCCGACCACGCCGAACCACGCCGTGAGCACGGCTACTGCACCGACGACGTCGCCCGGCTGCTGATCGTCGCCGTTCGCGAGCCCACCGAAAGCCAGGCAGTGCACGAACTCGGACGAATGTCGTTCCGATTCCTCGCCGAGTCGCAGAACGCAACCGGGAAGACACGCAACCGCCGTGACACAGGAGGCCGGTGGCGGGGCCGCTACGGCACCGAGGACTGCTGGGGGCGCAGCCTCTGGGCATTCGGGACCACCGCGCGACGAGCCGACGGCCAAGGAATGCGCTCGAGTGCGCTGTCGTACTTCGATCACGGCGCGAAACAACGATCGCCGCACCGTCGCGCGATGGCCTTCGCGGCCCTCGGCGCCGCCGAAGTCGCCGAGTTCGACGTCCGCCACCGCGGCGCCCGGGCCCTGCTCGCCGATGCGGTGACGACGATCGGCCCGCTGTCGACCGATCGCGACTGGCCATGGCCGGAGCCCCGGTTGTCCTACGCCAACGCGGCATTGGCGGAGGTGCTCGTGGCGGCCGGCCAGATCCTCGATCGCCCCGACGTCCTCGACGACGGGCTCACCCTGCTGCGTTGGCTCCTCGACCGCGAGACGATCGACGGCCACCTCTCGCCGACTCCGGTCGGTGGCTCGGGGCGCAATGACGGGCCGGGACGGTTCGATCAACAGCCGATCGAGATTGCCTCGCTGGCCGATGCGTGCGCCCGCGCTCACGCGGTGACGGGTGAGGACGACTGGCAGCGCGGCGTCGACCTCGCCATCGACTGGTTCGCCGGCAGCAACGACATCGGCGTCGCGATGTGGGATCCCGACACGAACGGTGGCTACGACGGACTGACCCCGACAGGCCCGAACCTCAACCAGGGCGCCGAGTCGACACTCGCACTGATCAGCACGATGCAGTACGCACCACGTCTGGCAGCAGCGGGACGAACGGCCCTCAGCGGCCCGCGGTGGTCAACCGGCTGAGCAGGTCGTCGAGCGGGACCGTGGCGATGCTCGCACCGACGTCGGCGTAGCCGTACGGGAGTACGAGGTGGCCAGCATGGAGCATGCTGCCGCACGAGTAGACGACGTTTGGCACGTATCCGTCGCGCTCGTCGCTGTCAGGGCTGAGCAACGGTTCCTTCAGGTGGCCGATCACCTGGCTCGGGTCGTCGAGGTCGAGCAGCAGCGCACCGAGCGTGTACCGGCGGAATGGCCCGACGCCGTGGGTGATCACGAGCCAGCCGGCCTCGGTTTCGAGCGGCGACCCGCAGTTGCCGAGTTGCATCAGCTCCCAAGGCCGTTCGGGTTCCTGGATCACCGTGGCGTCACGCCACACCCGGATGTCGGTCGACGTCATGATGAAGTTGTTCATGTTGTCGTGCCGTCCCAATGCGACGTACTTGCCATCGATCCGGCGCGGGAAGATCGCCATCCCCTTGTTGTGCGCTGCGCGGCCGCTGAGCGTGGCAACGCGGAAGTGCGTGAAGTCGGCCGTCTCGATCAGCTGCGGCAGGATCTGATGGCCGTCGAACGCCGTGTAGGTCGCGTAATGGGTGATCGTGCCGTCGTCGCCGACGAAGCGGACGAACCGGGCATCCTCCATCCCGTGGCTCTCGGTCGGCCCGCTCGGGAAGAGGACCCGCTCGGAGATGTCGATCGACGGCGGGAACGACGTTCGGTAGTTCGATGACGCCAGCCAGTGCAGCACATGCGTTGTCTCACTGGAGATCGAACGTTCGAAGTCGTCGTCCTCGAGGGCCACGATCGCTGCTTCGAGCTCGGCCATCGTGAACTCGTCCTCCAACCGGACCAGGACCCGTTCCTCGATGTCGTTCAACATCTGCATGTCACCGAGCTTGGTGGTGAAGAAGCGTTTGTCGTACGAGTGCGGCGTGCGATCGCCGGTGACCGCGAAGTCGCTGACGGCGTCGAGCACGATCGAAGCGTCGGCCCGGACGATCCCGGTGCGGAACTCGATCGACGACCGATGTCCCTCCCCGATCGCCCGCAGACTCATGATGAAACGAACCGCGCCGTCCTCGACGCCGGACTGGTCGGGCGCAGCCACCATCGATGGGTTCCCGAGCGCAGCGGCTTCGACCGAGTACTCGTGGGTGAAGTACGCGCCGATCAACCGGAGACGATCGACCGAAAGCGACGCACCGACCAGCTCGACCTGATCGAGCCGGGCAGCGACGATGCCGGCATTGCGCTCCAGCACCGCATCGAGATCGCGGTGGCGACCGACGAAGTCCTTGCGGGCCGCATCGAGCGTCTCGACGACCTCGCCTTCCGGCATCGCCATGATGCGACGGAGCACGATCTGGAGACGCGACGCCCCGTTCGGATGAATCTCTTCGCCCGGAAGGAACGGCTTGGTGATCACCCGCCGCGAGTCGGGGACGAGGCGGACCGAGTCGCAACGTGTCATCCGGAGTGCATCCATGGAACCTCCGGTTCACGATGATCGTGCTCGTCATCGGGGCTGATGACGACACCTCGCACCGTATCGGCCCGACGGTGCTCCAGGCCGCGACCCCGGCCCCTCGATTTGGGGTAGATTGGTGGCCTTGGGATGAGTCGCCTCGTTTGGGCAGGACGGCCGGTTGCGCTGTCGCCCCGTACAGGCCCGACGCCTTGACCTGAGCCATATCGGTTCGAGGAGTCACCATGACCAGCCACGTTCGTTCGGCGCTGCGAGTTTCCCCCGCGGTGGACCCAACGCCGTCCACGGCGCGCATGATCGTCAGCGATCGCAAACCGGCACGCCGGGTCGGGATCCGTCACGCGTGGGTGCGGTCCCTCGATCGGCGGGCGGCATGACGGTCCCGGCCATCCACACCCGGCGTGGCGATCAACTGTTCAACGAACGACCACCCGACGAGAGGAGCCAACATGGCTGACCGATCACCACAGCGCAATTCAGGCAAGAAGCCCGGCAAGACCCTCAAAGAGAAGCGAGCCGCGAAGCGCGAGAAGAAAGAGGACAAGCGGCCGCTCGTGACCTGATCCGCCGGCCCGATGTCACGGGGCGAGTGTCAGCGGCACGACCGTCTTGATGATCGGTGGGCATTCGGGGTCGGTGCCGCATCCACCAGGGTCGTAGGCGACCAGCTCGATCGGGCCTGCCGGTGCCTCGAGGGTGACCGTCACCTCGAAGCTCGCCCAACGTCCCCATGCCCCAGCGGTGACCGGTGCGATGCCTCCGATCTGTTCGCCGCCCGCCCAGACCTCGATCGGAAACTGCGCCTCGAAGACGTCTCCCTCGCCGGTCACCTCGAAGGGGCTGCTCACGGTGGCGCCGTAGGCGGGCGTGTCGATGATGACGCTGCCGGACAGCGCCCGGTCGACGTCCATTCTCGCCTGAGGCTCGTCGAGGACGAGTCCCTCACCGCCGAGGAACTCGATCGGCCGACCATCCATCCAGAACAGTGCCCGGTCTGCGTTGTCGAACTGAGTGACGGTGAACACGACTTGGGCGACGCGCGCCGTCATCGACAACGAGCCGCCACCACTCTCGAAGTCGGAACTCAGATCGACCGTCGACACACCGTCGGCGAGATCGACATCGAGCAGCTCCGTTCCGGGCGGCACTTCCGACCCGAGCCCGTCGGCCCGTTCGGCGTCGGTCGGGCCAGCGAGCAACTCGGTGAGCGCTCCGCGCAGAACGGCGGGGCCGGGCACGAGACGATGGACGATCACGAGGCGTTCGTCACGAAGCAGGTAGATCTTGACGTCGGTGAGCGTCGGCCCGACCGACGTGGTGGGCGGCACCGTCGTGGACGTGGTCGTCGTCGAGGTCGAGGTGGACGTCGGGACCGGCGACTCGACGGTCGCCACCGATTGGCTGGTGGATGGGGACGACACAGGTGATGTCGTCGCCGAGTCGTCACCCGAGCCGCACGACGAGACCGCAACGAGGATCCCGATGATCAAGGCGACACGAAAGGACTTCATCACTACCTCTCTCCCCTGATGATCGCTGCCCTCGACGCAGAGCACCAGAGCAGTACGTCATCACCCCGGTGCAGATCGACGGCTCCTGGCGATGCATCCTCCGCACCACACCGACTGGTCGCCACGTCGGCAATCGCGCAACTGTTCCACCAACTCGAGCGCCAGGTATCAGCGTCGAGGACGCACCAGTCGAACGCGGTTGGTGGTCGCGTGCTCAGCTTCGGGTCAGCCCGGTCCGGCTGCCACCGTGCGCCGGCGGTGCGGCGGTCGTCTTCCTCACTGCTGGGCCAGTGCGGCTCGGAGCTCGCCGTCGGGGTGACGGTACGGCGCACCCATGCCGTCGATGACGACACGGCGAAGGACACCGTGATCGATGGCGAATGGCGACTCGTATGCATTGGTAACCGGTGCGCCGCGCTGGTAGCCGACGCTGAAGCCCTCCACCCCGAACGAGATCGGCACCGTCCGATCCACGTGTCCGTTGCCCACCGGCACGTCGCCGTAGAACAGTTCGACGTCGCCCTGGAACCGACCCGTTGCGGTGAACACGACACGCGCCGTCGTCTCGACGCCCTGGGGCAACGGTGTCGATGCCGCCACGACGCTCGACGAGGAGCCCAGCATGTTGTGGACGTAGTGGAGTCGACGGTTCTTGATGTACACGGAGTAGCCACCCTGGTGGCCTCCGTGGGCCACGACGACGCCGTCGGGATCGGCGTCACTGGCGAGGTCGAGTTCGGCCATCAGATGCCAACTGCGGTTGCGCAGATTCGGTGCCACCGCCTCCGGCAGCGCACTGATCCCCGGGTGGTACACGTATCGGGTGCGGCGGAAGCGCCGGTCGTTGCCGCCACCACCCGGCAGGTTGAGCGGGAGCACCTGGAACCGCTCGGCTTCGCGCCACCACCGATCGATCATCTCGGCCAGCTTGTCCGGCTCTACCGCAGCGAGGTCGTCGATCTCGGACGGGTCCTCGGCAACGTGGTAGAGCTCCCAGTCGTCCTGGTCGAAGGGCGCACGAGCGTCGCGGCCGTCGCCGTAGTCGACGTTGACGAGCGGGTGGAATGCAACGACCTTCCAACCGTCGTGGTACAGCGCACGCGAACCCATCATCTCGTAGTACTGGGTGACGTGAGGCGCCGGAACGTCGGCGTCGTCGAACGTCGGCGCGAAGGAGACGCCCTCGATCGGACTCTGGGCGACGCCGGCGATGTGCGCCGGCGGCGTGATGCCGATCTCGGCCAGCAGCGTCGGCACGACGTCGATGGCGTGCAAATACTGGTGCCGGGTCTCGCCGGGACGCCCCAGTCGCTCGGGCCAGTGGACGATCAACGGATCGGTGACGCCGCCTTCGTGGGTCTCACGCTTCCAGCGCTTGAAGGGCGTGTTGCCCGCCCACGCCCAACCCCAGGGGTAGTGGTTGTAGGCCCGCGACGTACCGAGATCGTCGATCCGAGCCAGGTTCTCCTCGAGGCTCTCGGGTTCGAAGTTGAAGAAGTAGAGCTCGTTGAACGAGCCCTGGGGACCGCCCTCTGCGCTGGCGCCGTTGTCGCTCATGACCATGACGACGGTGTTGTCCAGCTCACCGAGCGACTCGATGAAGTCGACGACGCGGCCGATGCAGTGGTCGGTGTGCTCCAGCATGCCGGCGTACACCTCCATCATCCGGGCGTACAGGCGGCGCTCGTCGGCGGAACAATCGTCCCAGGCGGGCACCCACGAGGGGCGCTCGCTGAGGCGCGTGCCCGAGGGGAGCAGACCGCTCGCGGCCTGGCGTTCGAAGACCTGCTCCCTCCACGCGTCCCAACCCTGGTCGAAGCGGCCGCGGTACCGCTCGATGAAGTCGGCGGGCGCCTGGTGCGGGGCATGCGCTGCACCGGGCGCGAAGTAACAGAAGAACGGTCGGTCGGAGACCGCACGGAGGTCCTTGATGTACCGGATCGCCATGTCGGCGAGATCGTCGGTGAGGTGGTATCCCTCCTCCGGGGTCGCCGGCGGATCGACCTGGTGGTTGTCGTGGTAGAGGTCGGGGTGGAACTGATCGGTCTCGCCACCGAGGAACCCGTAGAAGCGCTCGAAGCCTCGACCGAGCGGCCAACGATCCTTGCGTCCCCCGGCGCTCATGTCGGTCGCCGGCGTGAGGTGCCACTTGCCGAGCGCGAAGGTGGCGTAGCCGTTGTTGCGCAGGATCTCGGACAGGAACCCGTTCTCGTGGGGGATCGTCGCGTTGTAGCCGGGGAAGCCGACTGCTTGCTCGACGATGCGCGCCATGCCGTTGCTGTGGTGGTTGCGCCCGGTGAGCAGGCAGGCCCGCGTCGGCGAGCACAGCGCCGTGGTGTGGAAGCTGCTGTAGCGCAACCCATCACCGGCGAGACGGTCGAACGTCGGGGTCGCGATGTCGCTGCCGTAGCAGCCGAACTGGGCGAAGCCGACATCGTCGAGCAGCACCAGCACGACGTTGGGAGCGCCGTCGGGCGCCTGCTCGGGGTCGGGCCACCACGGCGTCGAGTCCTCCATCGTGCGGCCGATGGTGCCGCCGAATTTCTGATTCATGGCGTGACGCCTCCTTCTGTTGCCGTGGACACCGACATCACCTTCCAGCCTCCTCCTCGATGTAGCGCTTGCGCAGCTGATGCTTCTTGAGCTTGCCGCTCGCCTCGCGCGGCAACGCGGGATCGACGTCGATCGACGCAGGCACCTTGAACGGTGCCAGCCGTGCCCGCGCGAACTCGGTGAGCGCCGCGACGTCGAGCTGCATGCCGTCGGCGGGTTGCACGACGGCCTTGACCTCTTGGCCCCAGTCAGGATGTGGGAGTCCGAACACGGCGGCGTCGGTGACGCCGGGGTGCTGCGTGAGTACCGCTTCGATCTCCGCCGGGTAGATGTTCGTCCCGCCGACGATGATCAGATCGACGCGTCGGTCCGCCAGGAACAGATAGCCCTCGTCGTCGAGCCATCCGACGTCGCCGACGGTGAACCGTCCATCGGGGCGCACCATCGCGGCGCTCTTCTCGGGGTCGCCGTGATACGACGGCGTGCCGTCGATGCGCTTGGCGTGGATCGTGCCGATCTCCCCCTGGGGGAGGTCGTTGCCGTCGTCGTCGAGGATCGACAGCTCGAGCATCGCGGTCGCCCTGCCGACGGTGCCGGGATGAGCGAGCCACTCCTGCGACGTCGCGATGACCGGCCCGACGCCCTCGGAGGAGCCATAGAGCTCGACGACGACCGGCCCGAACCAGTCGATCATCTGATGCTTGGCCCACTCGGGACACGGGGCGGCCGTGTGCAGCACCCACTGCAACGACGAGACGTCGTACCGGTGGCGGACCTCGGGATCGAGCTTGAGGAGCCGGATGAACTGCGTCGGCACCATCGGCACCCCGGCGACGTGGTGCTGCTCGATCAGTTCGAGCATCCGGACCGGATCCCAGCGATCGGTGATGATCAACGGATCACCGAGGGCCATCGACGCCATCAACACTCCCCCACCGAGGGCGTGATAGATCGGCGTGACGAGCATCATCTGCGCGCCACTCGGCATCTGGGTCATCGCGCCCCACTGCGCGAACGGGCGCGTGAGCTCGCTCGCGTTCAGCGCCGAACCGGAGCGGATGACCCCCTTCGATCGTCCCGTGGTGCCACCGGTGTACTGCAGGGCCGCGCCGGCGCTGCACTCCGGAAGCGGGTCGGGAGACTGTTCGTCCAACCACGCGTCGTAGCCGGCCCCGAGGACGATCACCTTGTCGATCCCGGCGGCTGCAGCTGCTCGGCGGCCGATGTCCGCATCGTCGAGGCCGACCACGAGCAACCGCGACGCCGAGTCCGTCAGCAGCTCGGCCATCTCGGCGACGGTGAGGTGGTAGTTCACCGGCACGTACCTGGAGCCGGCGCGCGCGTTGCCGAGCGCGAGTTCGGGCCATTCGAGTCGGTTGCGCGCCAGGATGGCCCACGCCTCCTGCTCGCCGACGCCCTCGGCCCGTAGCCCTTGAGCGACTCGGCGGGCGCGGTCTTCCAGCTCGGCCCACGAGACCGACCCCTGCTCGGCCTGCACGGCGATCGAATCGGGCTCTTGCGCCGTGCGCGGCAGAACGAACAGCGATTGCATCGTCGGATCGCCCTCCTCCCGATCCGCAGCGCTCACGGCGCCTGCAGGACCGGGAACACCACGGGGATCGTGCGCGGGCCGCGCACCTGACCGCCGGCCCAGGTGACCTGCCCGTTCGGATCGAGTTCGAACTCCGGGATCCGGGCCAACCACTCCTCGACGGCGACGCGCATCTCCATCCGGGCGAGGTTCGATCCGGCACAACGATGGATGCCGGCGCCGAAGGCGACATGTCGGTTGATCTCGCGATCGATCTGCACGACGTCTGCGTTCGGGAACGCATCGGGGTCGCGGTTGGCCGCCGGGAAGTTGAGCAGCACCCGGTCGCCTTCGCGCATCGGACATCCACCGACCTCGACGTCGGAGGCCACGATGCGAGCCATCGTCACCGGGGAGTATGCGCGCAGCAGCTCCTCGACGGCGGTTGGGATCAGGTCGGGATGCGCGACGAGACGTTGGCGGTCGTCGGCATGCGTCGCCAGATGCCACAGCGCCGAACCGATCCCGGACCACGTGGTGTCGACACCGGCGACCAACGTCAGCGCGACCGTGCCGAGGATGTGGGCGTCGGGAACCGGTGCGCCTTCGTGCTCGGTCCGCAGCAGCGTGCTGATCAGATCGGGTGCGTCGCTGCCGCGCCGTGCCTCCATCTCACCGAGGAAGTACGTGACCAGTTCGGTGCGGGCAGCACTCCGACGCTCGACGTCGTGCGCGAACTCGAGAACGTCGCGCACCCAGCCGGTGAACGTGTCCGACATGTCCTCGGGCACACCGAGCATGATGCCGATGACCCGCACCGGGATCTGTTGGGCGTAGCCGACGGCGGCGTCCGCGTGCCCCTGCTCGACGAGGTCGTCAACCAGACGGCGGCACAGCTCGCGAGTGGCGATCTCGTACTCGGCGACGCGGTCCTTCGAGAACCACGGCAGCAAGAGCCGCCGTGTCCACGTGTGTTCGGGCGGGTCGGCGCTGATCGGCGGTATACCCGCGGGCAGTTGCCCGTCCTCGTCGTCGGGCGGCGGCACGACGCCGACATTGCGCGAACTGAAGTGCTCGACGTCGCGCGCGATCGCCGTGACGTCCGCATAGGTCGTCGGCAGCCACGAACCGCCCCATCGGTTGGTGTGAGCGATCGGGCAGGCGTCGCGAAGGTCGTCCCAGATCGGGAACGGATCTTCGATGTATGCCGGGTCGAAGATGTCGTAGTCGTTCGCCCAGTTCGTCAGGTGGTCGCCCATCGGCTGCTTCCCCTCGTCGAAATCGTTGTCGAGCATCGACGTCGTGGTTGTGGTCGTGGTCGAGCTCGTCGATTGACACGAGATTAGCCGCATGGCTAATCTCGTGTCAATGGGTGGCAGCAACGACCACAGCCCAGGGGACGGCCAGCGTGCCGGCACCGGGCGTGAAGCGCTGATCGAGGCCGCAAAGCATCTGCTGACCGTTCGTGCGCCGGGTGCGATCGTCGGCCGCGATCTCGCCGACGAGGCGGGCGTCAACTACGGGCTGATCCACCACTACTTCGGCGGCAAGGACGCCGCACTCCGCGCCGGCCTGGACGCGCTGCGTGCCGACTTCGTGGCCACCCACGGCGACGTCACGGCGATGCCGTTGCTGACGTCGAGCGACCCGTACCTCAAGGCGCTCGTCCGCTGGCACCTCCACGACTCCGCCGCCGCGACGGCCGACGACGGGTTCCCGCTCAGTGCCGCACTGGTCGCCTCCATCGCGTCACGCCTCGAGGGTGTCGACGACGATGTGCTCGCCGAGGCGAAAGCCCGGGCGATCGCTGTGACCTCGCTGCAGTTGTGCTTCGCTGCGTTCGGTCCGGTGCTCCTGGAGGCGACGGGCGCCCGCGGTGACGAACGCCGCTCGGTCGAGGCCGCACTGGCGTCGCTGTACGACTCGATCGCACTGCGGGCTTGCGACCAACCGCCGGGACGACCGCCAGCACGCCCGGTCTGACGGGCGCGACCCTCGCGACGCCGTCAACCACCGTAGGGATGGCCCGGTCTGACGGGCGCGACCCTCGCGACGCCGTCAAGCACCGTCGGGATGGGGAGATTCGAACTCCCGGCCTCCTGCTCCCAAAGCAGGCGCGCTAACCAAGCTGCGCTACATCCCGGATACGGGCATCGATGCTACTGACGGATCCCGGTCACAGCGCAATGGCGGTGCTGGACGCCTCGG